>NZ_JBHSDI010000062.1:0-129721 GCF_042651045.1 Marinobacter lacisalsi | reverse complement strand
AGAAGAGAAACCCCGCGTCGCTACGCTCCGATGGGTGGCAGCCTTGCTCCGGTCCGAGTGGCAGGCTTCACGTGGAATGGGTGGCAACCTTCAGCGGTTTACGCAATAGTCAGCCCGCAAGCCCTCCAGCGTGCCCGTCTCAGGCAATAGTTTCAGCCGCCCGTTCAGACATGCGTCATAGTTCGCGTAGCCCGTATGGAAGAACACTTTCTTATGGCGGACAACCTCCTCCAACAGCTCCCGGTTTTCAACGGCTGACTGACCGGCAGGATGCTCTGCAAGCATGACCAGGTCGTACCAATGCCTGGAAAGCCTTTCAGCACTTTCCCTGAGCTTGCCCCTGTTGCACTCGACATGTATGAGCGTGGCTTTTTCCCAAAATGTCCGCTCTGGAGAGAGAACCACAACCTCACTGCTCGGATAGACCAGGTCTTGCGTCAACTCGGCGATGTATGGGGAGACGGTATGAGTTTCGTTGGGATCGATAACGTTCCTGCCACCCAGCTCAATGAGTACCTGGGAACGGATGTATTCGCTGGTGCCCTCTACAACCGATGGGTAAGTGACCCAGATCTTTTCACCACCATCGTCCAACTCAACGGCATGCTGCTCAGCCGTTGGCAGTTTCGCCAGCTCATTTTCGAGGTATGGGACGACCACTTCGTTCGCGTAGGCCGAGACATAACTTTTCAGTCGATCACTGAACTGTTTGGTTTTGGTCCGACTCACCCCCTCCGCGAAAGGATCAAAGCCCTCCTCGAAGGCCCGGTAATCCAGCGTGATATCGACATCCTCGGAAAAGCGGTCAATCACACCGTAAACCTTGGAAAGCGATGTACCTCCTTTGAAAGCCATAGGATGTGCGCCGGGCATGGAGAACAGAGCCTGCAAGGTCCAGCAGACCCATATATCCTTCTCCAGCACCGAGGCTCCGCGAGCCAGTTGAGGCGCAACAGTTTGAAGGATATCGTTTTGTTCTTCTGCGGACAGTTCGAGAAACACCTGCTCAGCCATGGACACGCCCTGCCTCATATTGCCTGAACGCCTCGCTCATCCACGCCGGCATACGTGAGGAAAGCAGCGTCTCGAACTCTTCTTCGCTCAGCCCTTCCTGGATCCGCTTCACCACCTCGGTGCTGATATTGTTTTTACCCAGATACCAAAGCGCGGAGAGGGCCAAACCAGGCCTCTTGCCTGCATGCTGAAGCTTCCTCTGACTGCTGGTGTGCATGAGCTTCACCTTTAGGTTTCCGATGCGGATTTCACGGGTAGGTCCGTTGGTGTAGTAGACCGGCGTCGTTGGCATCTGAGTACTGAGCTTGAAGCGGCGAGCCGCTTCGGCCCCATGGACCTGAATGGTCTCTCCATGGTCTCTCGCGATCACCTCGACCACGCGCGAAACATCCGGCATGACATTGCCGACAAACCGGCTTTGTTTGGGGCGGACGAAAACACCCCGTGCGACCCGCTGGATAGCGCCTCCTTCTACAAGCCTGGACAGGGCTTTGTCGACAGCAGCACGCGAGCCCAGCCTCAGGAAACGGCTGTTGGTAAAAGGTTCACCTTGCGGAACTTTGGCGATCTGGCGCTGAACAGACTCTGTAACGGACATGGCACTTACCTCTAAACAGATGTCAGAAAAATTACCAGTTTTTCTGACATAGTTCAAGATATGTTCGGCCCTTGCTTATGACGACTGCAACACGACATGCGCATTAGCGTGATTGAATCACGATATTGAGGTGGACCCCATCAGCCAACCCTAATCACCAATGCCGAGCGAAGCCCGGGTGCCCGGCCCCACGATACCGTCGACGACGAGGTCCTTCCGGCGTTGCCATGTGCTCACTGCACTTTCGGTGGCCGGGCCGTAGATGCCATCCACCCGGATATCCACACCGGCATCAGCGAGAGCCTGCTGTACAGCCCTCACATCATCACCCTGTAAAAAGGGCGTCTTCAGGCGTAGCAGTCGCATTTCGTCGGCTTCGGAGCCGGCGCGGGGGTCACCAGCCTCAGTCAGCGTTGCCTCGTCCACGCGAACACCGCGGCAGGTAAAAGGCAGTGGCAGTGCCCACCTGTCGTCAGCAACAAACTCGCGAAAGGCGTCCATACGGTAGGTTGTCCTGTGCAGCAGGGTGTTGGAGTGCCCCGCCAGCCAGTCGTGACGTACGTCGATATAATGCGCAATCCAGCGCTCTTCGCCAATATCCGCCACCTGACCAAAGCGCTCGTTGGTGCGGTCTCTCATGCGATGCCATGAACCGTGGATATGGCTGTCGTACACCACGCCGACACCTAGCGCCCGTGAGACACCAATGGACCTGGCTGCCCCGATTGCCGGTTGCCAGTATACAGAATCGAAGAACCGGTCCTGCACCTGCTGCATAACCGGATCTTCACCGGCATCCCGGAGCAACCGCCGAAACGTCATGTCCCGATCAAGGTTGACGTCCCGATCCTCCACCCGGCCCAGATACGGCATGAGCGCCTCCGCCATTTCGGCACCAGCCGACTCACAGTATTTCTTGATTAACAGGTACAGGTTGCCACTGGCCAGGGTGGTCTGTGAGCGACCGTAGGTGAGATGCCCAGTGTCCCCCTGTATCAGCGTAACCTTGCTGTAGTCACCCAGAGGCCTGCTGGTCTCGAAAATATTGACAATGGCCTGGGCTGCCTTCTTCTGCAATTCCGTCAACATGGTGGTTCCTCCAATAACCCGCTTCCGCGGGGTACTGGCGAACACTCCGGGAGCAGGCGGGCCCATACAACCTTGTATACCACCTGCTTCCGGTAACACATGTGCCGCCCGGCACCGCGTCGCCTGTTCTATGAACAGTAGCACGCAGTATCTGGCACCCAAAATCGTTCGCAAAAACACTTTTTATCCATTGAGTTACCGGCGCGACACCGATCGAAAGTCCGAGCTGAGCGCACATCCACACCCACCGTCCATAGTCAGAACAAATAGGAATACGCCAAATTAATGCTTAAAATCTTTTGTAAAGTGCAGTTATAGCGACTATCTGTTAGTAAACCCAAGCATTCAGGTCAGCGATCAACTGGCCTTGTAAAAACCGACAGTTTGTTACCTTTTTCAGCTGTTTTGGTGCTCTCGCCTCGTAATGATGTCTTGAAGCCGAGCTGTAGTAACAGCCATGTAACAAGAAGCAAATTCCGAAGGAGCGGATGGTGAGCGCATATTCCATTATTGAAGGTACCAGCACTGAGCTGCGCCGCCAGATATTCGAGGCGCTCGACAGCGCGCCGGATACGGACTTTTCGCTGACAGACCCGGCCAGCAACATCACCCTTGATGCGCCCGGCGGCGACCTGTCCAGCCAGTTCGTGGTCAGCCTCTACCTGTACCATATCGACCAGAACAGGCATCTGCGAAACCAGCCACCCCTGCGTACCGGCAGCGATGAACTGCGGCGCCCACCGCTGCCGCTACAACTACGCTACCTGGTCACCCCCCTGGACTCGGAAACCAACAATCACCTGATGCTGGGCCGGATCCTGCAGCACTGCCATGATCACCCCACCATCGACTCCATCGAGGGCAGACCACTGGACACCAGCCACGGCGGTGCCAGCAGCGAAATCCGGATACGCCTGGAGTCTCTGACCCTGGAGCAGCTTGCGCAGATCTGGAATGCCTTCAATCAGCCTTTCCGGCTGGCCACGGTGCTGCTGGTCGAAGCGGTTGTCATCGACTCGGCACTCAGCCCCGAGAAGCATGCACCGGTGCGGGATACCTACACCGTGGTTCAACAGCGAACGGGTTAACCAGGATTCCAGGGTGTCCCGAACAGGGCGGCCACAGTCATCAAGGAGTTGATCATGACAAGGACCTTTATTCACAGATGGCACAGGAACAGCGCCCATGAGCGTCCACACTGACACGGTTCTGCAACGGCAGGCACTGATCGTGGGCCGCCTGCTGGATCAGGCTACCGGGGCACCGGTATCCACCAGCGCTGAACTGACGCTGGGGTACAAACGTTCGGACCAGAGCGAGTATCGCCCTTGCCCGCTGGCCAGCCGACTGGACGCTGACGGACACTTCGTGTTTTCCACCGATCAGGCTGACCTGTTTGCGCAGCTAACACCCACACCGGATTTCGATTTCCGACTGCAGGCAAGCGCTGCGAGTTATCAGGCGTCGACCCACGACTTCAGCCTGCCTGGTACCGACCTGACCCCCGCCACAGAGACAGTGACCCTGTCAGGCGCAACCTACGACATGCCCCGGCTTTCAGGCCCGTTGATCAACCTGTCCCTGACACTGGCGCCGGAGCCTTTGCGCCTGGCCGGACAGGTACTGGAGGACGGCGATCCGGAAACCCCGTTGGCCGGAGCCCAGGTTCAGGTCACAGCCCCGGAAACGCGACCGGCGGTGGAAACAGACAGTCGAGGGTACTTTGCCATTGACAACATGCCCCTTGAGCGTCAGGTCACCCTGACCCTGAGTCACGGGGGCAGCGAGAGAACCACGGCAGTGGTTCTGGACTATAGCCGTCCTGTCGTGCACAGGACATTCGCTTTTTAAACCGGAGATTGTCGAAATCGTAGTCACAAGCAGTTGGACCCTGGGGCGTCCAGTGGATTGACGCAATATCCGCGCGAGCATTAGGGAGATGAACATGCCTGAATATCTTGCGCCGGGTGTCTACGTAGAAGAGGTTTCGTCCGGAAACAAACCCATTGAAGGTGTCAGCACCAGTACCGCCGGTGTCGTCGGCGTAACCCGGCGGGGGCCGGTCGACCAGCCAACACTGGTGACCAGCCTGGGAGAATTCCACCGAATCTTCGGCGGACGGCTGGATCACCGGGTTTTCACCAACGGGCTCGACGCCCTGCCCTATGCGGTCGAGGGCTTTTTCCAGAACAATGGCAGCCGGATCTATGTATCGCGAATCGTTGGAACAGACGCCGACAGGGCCGAGACCGACCTCTACGCCATTCCTCCCACTGACCGCGCACAGTCCCGTCTGAACAGTCAGGCACCACAGGGAAGCACCTCACTGGTTGTCGACGCCAACGCCAATATCAGTGACGGCGATACCCTTCTGATCCACGACGATACCCGCTCCGAATACGTCACCCGTTCGGGCTCAACGACACCGATTGGTGTCCGCCTGTCATACGCCCTGCGGGATGATGTTGGCACCGGCCCCGTGAACCTGCAGACGGTGACGATCACCAGCGATCTCAGCGATGGCATCACCACCAGCATGGACGCCGGCGGCCAGCTCCAGCTCGACGAGACAACGGTTGCCGGCCTCAGCAGCGGCAATATCCTGCGGATACGGGACACCGCCAACCCGGAGCATACCGAATACGTCACCATTACCACCAACGGGGAAGCGGATTTCGACGAAGGCTCGCTGGTATTCAACCATCCCCTTGAGCAGACCGAGATACATCACATCACCCTGGCGGCGGAGGGTACCTCCCTCAACCTGGATGAGGCCGCCACCACCGGCGACACCAACCTGATCATGGCCGATACCACAGGCCTGTCCCCGGACAGCACCGTTGAAATCGGCGGCGGGATCTACCACCTGGCCGCCCTCACCGAGGAAATCCCTCTCGGCGCGGAAACCGAATTCGTCCATCGCGCCGGGGTTCCCCTCATCAAACAGGTCGCGGTACTGCGGGCACACGCCCACCATCCGGGAATCTGGGGCAATGCCCTGCGGGCCAGAATCCGGCCCAGCAGTATTCTCAACACCACCGTGTCGGCCGGCGCCGACACCGGAGACACGCCGGTACCGCTGGATGCGGTCTACGGCGTCAACACCGGTACCGTGCTGGAGTTTTCCAGGGATGGCCAGGTCGTACAGGTACTGCGGGTGAGCGGTGTCAACCGGGCTACCAACGAAGTCGCCTTTGCCGGCGGCCTGGAAGCCCCCGTGCAGGCCGGGGACACGGTGCGCTCACTGGAGTTCACACTGGTGGTGGAACTCCTGGAAAACGACAGGGTTGCAGAGAGCGAGGTGTTCGATTACCTGGCACTGGACCCGGAGCACCCCCGCTATGCCGTCCGTGTCGTGGGCTCCTTTAACCGGTCAACCGGGCGCACGTCGCGCTCGGGGGCTGCGGAACTGATTCGCCTGTCCGATCTGAGCTTTGAGGACGACGGCGTGACGTCGACATCGGACGCGGCGGACCTGCGGCTGGCCGACCCCTTTGCCGGCGTCACCCATGATCTCGCGGGCGGTATCGACGACCTGGGTTCGATCGACGATGGCACCTATATCGGTAGTCCCTCCGACGACCCCGATGAACGCACCGGTATCCACAGCCTGGCCAACCGGGATGACATCAGCCTGGTGGCCGTTCCCGGCCAAAGCGGCGTGGATGTACAGAAGGCCCTGCTGGGCCACTGCGAGCGCATGCGGTACCGCTTTGCCATCCTGGATGCCGAGTCCGGGGCCGCCCTGGACCGGGTACAGACTCATCGCCAGAACTACGACAGCACCCGGGGCGCCTACTATTACCCCTGGCTGGTGATCTCCGACCCCTTCGGCGAAGACGGCGACCTGCTGACCGTGCCCCCAGTGGCCATGTTCTCGGCATTATTGCCCGCACCGACGTCCAGCGTGGCGTACACAAAGCGCCGGCCAATGAAGTGGTGCGTGGCATCCGGGAGTTCGAGAAAACCCTGAACAAGGCCGAGCAGGACATCCTCAACCCCCTGCATATCAACTGTTTCCGCGACTTCCGCTCCGCCACTCGCGGCCTGCGTCTGTATGGGGCGCGAACTCTGAGCAGCGACCCGGAGTGGAAATATGTCAACGTCCGGCGGCTGTTCCTGTTCCTTGAGAAATCGATCGAGAACGGCATGCAGTTCGCGGTGTTCGAGCCCAACTCGGAAGCCCTCTGGGCCACCGTCAAACGCTCCCTGACCAACTTCCTGGTCACTGTCTGGCGCTCCGGCGCCCTCGAAGGTGTCACCCAGGAACAGGCGTTTTTCGTCAATGTCGGCCTCGACACCATGACCCAGGCGGACTTCGACAACGGCCGACTGATTGTCGAGGTGGGCGTGGCACCGGTAAAGCCCGCGGAGTTCGTAATCTTCCGCATTAGCCAGAAAACCCGCGAAGCCACCAGTTAATCCGTGAGAGGACCATCGCCATGGCTGAACGCAAGGATCCATACGCCCAATACAACTTCCTGGTCGAAATCGACGGGGTCTCGGTGGCCGGCTTTACCGAAGTGAGCGGCCTGACCACCGAAAGCGACATCATCGAGTACCGGGAGGGTTCCGATACCGCCACAGTCCGCAAACTGCCAGGGCTGCGCAAGTACACCAACCTGACCCTGAAACGGGGGTTCACCCAGAACCGGGAGCTCTGGGAGTGGCGCAAAAGCACCATCGATGGCCGGACCGAACGCAAATCCGGCGCTCTCATCCTGTTGAATGAGAGCCGGGAAGAAGTGCTGCGCTGGAATTTCAGCGAGGGCTGGCTCTCCAAATGGGAAGGCCCCACGCTCAACTCCACCGCCAACGAAGCCGCTATCGAATCGATGGAGATCGCCCACGAAGGCCTGGAGTTGACGGACTGATATGCGCGCCCCGGGGTTATCCATAAAACAGGTGCAGGGCACTCCACCGCTTTCTCCGGTACGGGGGGATGTTGCGGCACTGATTGGCTATGCCGCCAGGGGCCCGCGTGGTTACCCGGTACGGCTTGGATCCTGGCGGGATTTCGTGGATGTCTTCGGCGAACCCTATGGCTTTGGCCATCTTGGCACGGCCATCAAAGGCTTCTTCGAAAATGGCGGCCAGACCTGCTATGCCGTCCGGGTGACCGACGACTCGGCCCAGGCCGCCAGCCTGACTGTTCAGGGCCGCACCATGGGTGAGGATGATCCGGCGGAAACCATCGCCGAGGCCGTCCAGTGGACGTTCAGTCCGGCCTTCAAGCAGGCCACGGCCAGTGCGCTCGACCGCGAAGTGCTGGACCGGCTGGGCAGTCCACACCCCAACCTGAATGGCCCCCTGTTGCTACCCGACCCCGGGCTCTGGGGCAACGAACTGGCCCTGAGCATCAGCGATTCGCGGCGCGCGGTTACCCACCTGTTACCGGGGGCCCACGCCGGGCAGACCAGCCAGGCGGCTAACCTGGATGGACTGGAAGCCAACAGCCTGGTGCGCCTGAGCCAGCCGGCCCATGCTGCCGCCGGCTCCCTGCTGCTGTGGGTACAGGCGGTGGATCCGATCCGGGGCCTGCTGGAATGGCCCGTCGAGCTTGACCAGGCGATGACCCCGGAGGGATCGCCCGTGGGCTTCGACCTGGACCAGGCCATCGTGCTGGAAACCGTCGACTTCACCCTGGAGCTGTGGCTGGCGGACCGCAGGCTGGAGCAGTTTCCGCACCTGAGCCTGCATCCGGAACACAGTCGCTACCTGGTGCGGGCTATCAACCGGGAAAGCCGCTGGCTTCAGGTACGGCAAACCCTGGGGCCGGCAGCAGACGCCGCCCTGGGCGGGGCCACCGTCCCACCGGCCTCGGACACCGGGTTCTGGCCGCAACCCCTCACCCTGGCGCGCTTCCGGGGAGGCCGCGATGGCCTTGGCCAGGTCGCCGGGGCGAACTTCCTGCCCCCCCCTCAACGCCCTGGAGCCGATTCCCGACGTGGCCCTGCTGGCGGCGCCGGACCTTGTGCTGAAGGCCGAAGCCGAGCAACAGCCTCCGCCCCCACTGGTCGAAACGGTGGACTGCAGCCGACTCGAACGTCCACCGGAGGGCGTTATCCGTGGCCAGGTGATCAACGCATCCTCGGGCAGCGGGGAACCGGTACACAACGTGACCGTCTACGCCAGTAACGGGCGTCAGGCCGTCACCGACCGGGAGGGGCACTTTACCCTGACCCAGCTGCCCCTGGCGGTGGTCAGCCTGTGGTTCCAGCGTCATGGCTTCGTGGCCACCGAGGTACTGGCCCAGGCCACCACCGCGACCGGGCGGAATACCGCCACTTTCTACCTGGACGAACGGCAGTTGCCCCCCGATCAGCCCCTCGACAGCATCCATCGGGTGCAATCCGCCATGGTGAGCCAGGGCGAGCGTGGACTCTATCGCATCGCGTTGCTGGACGCCCCGGACCCCACCATGGATGTGCAGGGCATCCAGGGCTGGCGGGCCCGCTTCGACAGTGCCCATGGCGCGCTTTACTACCCCTGGCTGATGGCGGAAACGGGGAACGGACTCTCGACCGCGCCACCCTGTGGCCACCTGGCGGGTGTCTTTGCTCGGGCCGAAAGGGAACACGGTCTCTATCGTGCCCCTGCCAATATTGCCCTGAGATCCTGCAAGGGACTGACACAGATTGTGGAGGACAACCAGCACGGTGCCCTTAATGCGCAGGGCATCAACGTCCTGCGGCTGTTAGCCGGGCGTGGCATCCACCCCTTCGGGGCCCGCTCCCTGGCCAGCGCGCCGGCGTGGCGATTCATCAATGTGCGCCGGCTGGTCAATGCCCTCGAACAGACCCTGGAACAACAACTGCAATGGGCCGTCTTCGAGCCCAACTCCGTGGCCCTGCGGGAAGCGGTCCGTTTCACCCTGCTTAATCTGCTGAACCGCCTCTGGCGCCAGGGTGCCCTGGCCGGCGAGAGTGCGGACCAGGCCTTCAGCGTGAAAGTCGATACCGACAACAACCCCGCCAGGCTCAGGGACCTGGGCCGGTTCCTCGCCGAAATCCAGGTGGCCCCCTCCGTGCCCTTCGAATTTATCACCCTGCGCCTGGGGCGCACCCTGGACGCACTGGAAGTACAGGAGAACGCCCCATGAGCCCGCGTTTCGATCCGTTACCTGCGTTCCATTTCCAGATCGCGCTGCTGGAATCCCTGGACCTGGACAGTGAAGGCTCCGGCCTTTCCGAACCCAGTGGCCCGGCGGCGCTGGCGGGCGACCTGTCCGGGCTGGTCGCCGGAGGTTTCTCGGAATGCAGCGGCCTGGAATCCACCATCAATGTGCTCGACGTGCAGGAGGGTGGGGTCAACGACCGGGTGCATCGCCTGCCGGGCCGCGCCAGCTTTGGCAACCTCACCCTCAAGCGGGGCGTCGCCCTCAGCGAGACGCTCTGGCTCTGGCACGAACAGTTTATCAACGGCGAAGGCAAGCGCCGGGACGGCCTGATCATGCTGATGAACGAGCAACGGGTGCCGGTCAAGATCTGGGGGTTCTACAACGGCATACCCACCCGCTGGTCGGGGCCATCGCTGAACGCCGGCAATAGCGAGGTTGCAGTGGAAGCCCTGGAGATCGCCCATGAGAAACTGACCCTGCTGGTCAGCCCCGGCGAGGCGATGGCCAGGCTTGAGGGCGCGGCCGGACCGGAACCCTGACGGCCGACTACTCAGGTACTCGCGACCTGAACACTTCCTAACCGTGAAAGGGAGCAACAACCATGGCAGATGTCCATATCAACGAAGTCACTAGCCGACTGTCCCTGGCCGATGCCGACGCCCTGCTATCACCCGAGGTACTGGCCCGCATCACCCAGGCGGTCAGGGAACAGCTTGAGAACGAACAGCAGCGTGAGCGGCAGCGCCAGGACGAGCGTGAGATCCGGTCCCGCTCTTTTCCACTGGAACGCTGAAGCGGGAGACCAGGCACCATGGCGGAAATGACCCTGCAACGCCTGAACGCGGACAAGAGCAACACCATTGGTGAATCCTTCTCGGTGAACTATAACCCCGAGAAGTTCAGCTTCAGCAAGGGGGCGCAGATTGCCGAGGTTGCCATTCCGGGGCTGGACGCCCCGGTGCTGCAGTTTGTCCGCGGCGACAGCGAAACCCTGTCAATGGAGCTGCTGTTCGACAGCACCGAGAGCGGTATGGGAGCCAGTGCCAGATCGGTCACTGAGAAACTGGACCCGTTCTACCGCCTGATCAAGGTCAATGGCGAACTGCATACGCCGCCCATCGTTCGCATTACCTGGGGCGAAGATTTCCCCGGGCAGACCCACAACCCCGGTAGCCGGCCGGAACCCGCCTTTGATGGTGTCGTCACCAGCCTCAATCGCGAATACACCCTGTTCAATGCCGAGGGCGTACCGCTGCGGGCTACCGTCAGCCTGCAGCTGAAGGAATACCGCACCCTGGAAGAGCAGCTACAGGCGCTCAACCTGCAGTCGTCGGACCATACCCGGGTCCATGTGGTGCAGGAAGGGGAAAACCTCACCACCATTGCCGCCGATGCCTATGGTGACCCGGGCCAGTGGCGGGCGATCGCACGCCACAACAAACTGCGCAACGTTCGGGAACTGCCCCCGGGGCAGATGCTCGAATTGCCACCAACCACGGAGTGAATCAGCGTATGAGCAGCACGCCGATCTACCAGGGGCAGACCTTCTACAGCCCCCGCTTCGAGATCCGCCTCAAGGGGCAGAACCTGGGCCGTGAAGTCATCCGGGATGTCCTTCAGGTCTCCTATCGCGAGGACCTGGAGAACCTGGACTCCTTTGAGTTCACGCTGCGCGACTGGGACCCGGTGGAGCGCATCGCCAAATACAGCAATCCGTTCGACAGCAATGGCAACCTGCGCCAGATAGGTGACTTCGACATCCCCAATTTCGAGCCAGGCGCCACGGTGGAGCTGCGTATCGGCTACGGTGAGGAGGCGCCCAGCAGAATCATGCTCGGCACCATCGTCTCCCTCAGCCCCAGCTTCCCCGCCAGTGGCGCGCCGTCCCTGACCGTCAGGGCAATGAACCTGCTGTACACCCTCCAGCGCCGGCCTTCGGAACCGCTCGCTCCCTTCGAGAACCGGACCGACAGCGAGATCGCCCGTGATATCGCCGACGCCCTCGACATCCCCATCGAGATACCCGAGGGTCAGATCGGGCAGGAACCCCGACACGACTATGTCCTGGTCAACAACGAATATCCCATTCTCTTTCTGCTGCAACGGGCCAGGCGCCAGGGTTATGACCTGTATGTGGAAACGGGAGATGATGATGAACCCCGGCTCTTCTTCGGCAGGCGCCCCACCAGCGGTAAGGTCTATGAACTGACCTGGGGCAAGACACTGCTGAAGTTCACCCCGACCATCACGGTCCGCAACCAGGTCAACAAGGTGGTTGTCCGGGGCTGGAACCCCCTGGCCAGCGGTGACAGCCGCACCATCACCGGCGAAGCCACGCGGGAGGATCTGGACCAGGGTGGCCTGGAACCGGAGCTGCTCTCATCCCTGGACAGCGCGCTGGCACAAACCCACGAAGTGGTGGTCGACGAGCCGATCACCAGCCAGGAACAGGCCGACAGCCAGGCCCTGGGCATCCTGCGGAACCTGGCCGGCAGCCTGATTACCGGTCAGGGCAGCAGCATAGGCTTCCCGCCACTGCGGGCCGGGCGACGGGTTCACATCAATGGCCTGGGCCGGCGCTACAACGGCGATTACCTGATTACGGAAGCCAGCCACACCCTCGGTGGCAGTGGCTACACCACGGATTTCTCGGCACGTCGGGAGGGTGCGTCATGAACAGCCAGGTGAAAGGCGTGGTGATCGGACTGGTGGAGAACCTGGACGACCCGGAAGAACTCGGACGCATCCAGGTGCGCTACCCCTGGCTGGAAGGCGAGCCCATGAGCAACTGGGCACGGGTGGTCACACTGTTCGCATCGGCCGGTACCGGCATGCATTTCCGTCCCGAGATCGGCGACGAAGCGGTACTGGCGTTTGATCGAGACGACATCAATCACCCTTTCATCCTGGGGTTTGTCTGGAGTGGCGAGAACACGCCCCCCGAACTGGACAGCAACGCCCAGCGGCTGGTGACCACCATTGCCGGCCACCGGATGATTTTCGATGACGACGACAGCGACCCAAGCCTGATCATCGAGGACGCCGGCGGCAGCAGGGTCACCCTGAACGGAGACGGCATCATGATCGAATCGTCGGCAGATCTCACCGTGAAGGGCCAGAACATCTCCGTAGAGGCCGGGCAGCAACTGACCCTCAAAGGCAACCCGGTACACATCAACCCCTGAGGCAAGTGAGATGGAGACACGTATTCCCGACATAACCGGCGTTGATGGCCTGTTCCTGCCGGGCTTTATCAAAGCGGGTGGCTCGATAAGGCAGGTGGCGTCGATCATCGTCAAGCGCAGCTACGACATCGACGGCAGCAGCCTGGTGCCCACCGACCATGGCAAGGCCCTGACCCTGACGGACCGGCTGCGTTTCTTCCGGGAAAACGGCGATGAAGTGCCGCCGGAGGACGCCAGGGACGAGGACGACTACCTCACCCTCGCCCTGGCGGAAAGCGACCTGGCCCCCTTCAAGCCCCACGCGGACCTGGTGGTCAAGGGCGCCTACGGGCCGGGGGAAGAGTGCGAAGCCCTGGTTGACGGTGTCCGCTGGCTGCACCGTGACCATGACCTGTTCGACAACCCCGACAACCTCCCGGCGGATGTCACCCTGGACATGTTCGGCTGGGCGCCCAAGTCCCTCGCGCCCCGGCTCGACGCCTTCGGCACCTTTTCAGAGGCCGCCGACACCCCGCTGCCGAACGACTTTGACAACCATTTCTACAACGGCCATAGCCGACGGTACGACCGGGGCGTGACCATGAACTACTTCGCCCCGGACAGCCACATCGAGATCCGGCGCGACATCCGCGGGGCCGACACCCGCCTCACCTTCAATCTGGCAACAGCCACTCCCGGTGCCAGCTACTTCTACCACTGTGGCCATGGCCGGGACCAGGCCAGCCGCTGGTGCAAGGTACCTGTGCCGCTCAACCTGGACACCCTGATCGTCCACCCCGACAGCGACCGCTGCCAGTTGATCTGGCGCGGCCACTGGGAGCTTGAGGCACAGCCGGTGGCGGACTACCGCCTGCTCAACATTCAGTTCGACGAGACGGAGTGACCCATGGGAAAACCCATTGCCCCCGCTGACCAGATTGCCTTTGCCTTTCCCGACGTGTGCAACACACCGGCACCGCCGGCCAGCCCCGTGCCTGTGCCCTACCCCAATATTGCGCAGTTGGCCGATGCCGGCGGTATCACCAACGAACCCAATCAAGAACTGCTTGTGGGAGGCAAACATGTGTTGCTGAAGGATTCCCTGGTGGACAAGTCCACCGGCAATGAAGCCGGGTCTGTGGGCGGTGTCAGCAACGGCAGCACGATCGGGCAATGTACGGTGACAACGGCCAGCCAGTCCGTGAAGTACGGCCCGGAAGGCCTTGGCATAGCCCGCTTCCTGGACCAGACGGAGCAGAACGACGGCAATGCCGTGGGCATGGTCCTGTCCGCCAACCCCACCGTGCTGGTGGGAGACTGAAAGGAGGTAACCATGGCTGATTTTCACGGTACTGGCTGGAAGTTCCCGGTTCGCGTCAATGCCCGTGGCGGCCTGTCCTGGGTCAGCGGCAGCCAGAGTATCGAGGAATCCATCTGGCTGATCCTCAGCACGCCGCTCAAGAGCCGGGTGATGGAACCCCGCTTCGGCTGCGGCATCCATCAGTACCTGTTTGCCCCCAACGATACCAATACCCGCGCGCTGATCATCCGGGCGGTGCAGCAGGCGCTGCTGAAGTGGGAACCACGCATCGACCTGCTTGATGTACGGGGGGAAACCACGCCCGGGGAGCCCAATCACCTGCTCATCCATGTGGACTACCGGATTCGCGCCAATAACGCGTTCCACAACCTGGTGTACCCGTTCTACATCAATGAAGGGCTGGCCTGATGTACCCGCATTCCGCCGCAGCCCATCAGGCCCAAGGTCTTGCCGGAGCAAAGGGAGCAATGCCGTGACTTTACCGACACCAAAACTCGATAACCGCACCTTCAAGGAGCTGGTGGACGAAGCCAGGGACCGGATTCCCCGTTATACCCCGGAGTGGACCAACTTCAACGACTCCGATCCCGGCATGACCATGGTCAAGCTGCACGCATGGCTCACCGAGACGCTTCTGTATCAGCTCAACCAGCTACCGGACGTCAATCACCTGAAGTTTCTGGAGCTGCTGCACGTCAGCCGTGAACCGGCCAGGGCGGCCTCCACCGAGCTGTCCTTCAGCCTGAAGAAGCTGTCCGGCCCGGCGGACCCGCTGAAAGTGCTGATCCCCAGGCAAAGCCAGGTTGGTGTGGACGACCCCGAACTCGAACAGCCGCTGATCTTCGAAACCGACTATACGCTGACTGCCCTGAACGCCGCCCTGGGAGCCGTACTGATTCCCAACACCGCACCGGAATCCGCCCCCAATCCCTACCAGTTGATTACCGAGTACGACACCAAACAGGCCACCACCACCTTCCTGCATGCGTTCCACCCCTTCGGTCCGAAGCCAGGGAGCGGCAATCGATGCCTCATTGGACTGGTGCCACGCCCACACCGAAACCCGAAGGAGGACTACAGCCTGGACAGTTTTCCAGCCGGACAACTGGACCTCACCGTCTTTGCAACCGGCGTCTTCGATCGCGATGCCGATGGCGAGATTATTCAGGGCCCCAGGGGCGAACGTTGCCTGCTGCCCCACGAGGCCACCAGGGCCGGGCAGCGGATTGACTGGTCAGCCTTTACCGGCACGGAGGCCGGCAACCTGCTGGCAGCGCCTGTCGCGGCGGACTGGCAGACCCTGGATGTGGGGGACGATACCGCGGGGCTGACCAATAGCGGCCATATCCGACTGGAAATACCGGAAGGTCTGCCGGCGTACTCTCTGGACCAGCTACCCCGAAGCCTCTGGGAGGCGCTGGGTTTACACAAGTATCCCACCACCCTGGAACAGCTTAAAGACGACCTGCGGGACAGCGCGCTGACCCTGGACACCAGCGCACTCAGCGACGACGACTGGATGGCCATGGGCGTCCCGGAAGCGGAACTCAACGACGTCAAAAGCTGTTGCGAGTCCGTCAACGGCATCATCGAAAAACTCGACGATCTTGACGACAGCGTCGGGCTGACGGTCGGGAATGTCCCCGGATCCAGCTGGCTGGCCCTGGACGCCGGCTACGATACGCCGCCGGTGCCCCCCTACCCGATGATCTGGCTGAAGGCCGAACTGAATGAGGAACCCACCCGGAACGACCTGATCAATGAGCTGGCCCTGAACACCGTGCCCGCCACCGCCGCGGTCACCCGGCTGGCGGAACGCCTCGGGTTCGGCAATGGCCGACCGGCCCAGCAATTTCAACTGGCCAGGACGCCGGTCTACTTCGACCCGGACACCCGTGCCCCGGACCTGGTGCTGGAGGTTGAGGAGTCCGGCACCCGCAGGGAGTGGCGCCGGGTGGATGATTTCTACGGCACCGATGCCGCCAGTGAGGTCTTTGTGCTGGACCCCATCGAGGGAACCGTGAGCTTTGGCGACGGCAAGCACGGGCGCATTCCCATTGCCGGTGCTGAAATCATTGCCCGCCGCTACCGCTATGGGGGTGGCGCCATTGGCAATGTGGGCCCCGGCAGCATCACCAAACTGAAGAGCCCGCTGCCCCGGGTGGACAAGGTCAGCAACCGCGTCAAAGCCGCCAACGGTGAGGATGCGGAACCTCTGGAAGACACCCGGTTGCGAGCGTCCCAGAGCCTGAAAACCCGGGACCGGGCCGTCACCGCCGAAGACTTTTCAGAACTGGCCCGGCAGACCCGCGGCGTGGCAATCCAGCGAGCCTACGCCTTGCCACGGTATCGCCTTGATGCATCAGGCCAGCTGGAAGCCGATGCCGACGGTGCCGTCAGCGTGGTCATCCTGCCGGTGACCGACCATCCCACGCCGCAGCCGAGTGAGGCCCAGTTGCGGGCGGTGTGCGCCCACCTGAATACCTGCCGGCTGGTGACTACCGAGCTTTACGTCACCGGCCCCGAGTACACCCGCGTCGCCACCCTGAAAGCCACCATCGAGGCCGGTGCCGACGCCGACCTGAAGGCTGTCCAGGAAAACGCCCGACAACGCCTGCTTGAATACTTTCACCCGCTGCGGGGCGGTAATGACGGACGCGGCTGGCCCTTCGGCGAGGATATCCTGTATGGCCATGTCTACCAGCAACTGCTGACCCTGCCGGGGGTGGGCCGGGTCATGGACCTGTACCTCCAGTTGGACAACGAAGCCGCCAGCGACGCCGGGTGCCGTGACCGCATTGAAATCGCCCCGGGTAATCTGGTTCACCTGCCGGCGGATGTCATTCAGCTTTCAGTCCGCTACCAGCACCAGGGGGCGTCATGACCGACTCCGTTCGTCCCACCCAGGCCCCGTTCCTGCGGCTTGATCGCCATGTGGGCTGGCGTACCCGCACGTCAGACAGCATCTTCTTCAACCCCCGGCGTGGTGGCCTGATGCTGGGCCGGGCGGGGCAATACCCGATCTCGCCGTTCGAGCCCGCCGGCACCCTGGGAGGAACCACCAGGCCCCGGGGCCTGGCCGCCACGCCGACCGGCTTCCTGTTCCTGGCGGACCCGGACCATAACCGGATACTGGGCCACGATCCGGCCCGACCGACCTGTTGCGAGAGCAATACAGCCGCCAACGAAGCAACCGTGCCGTTTGCTCCCCTCTGGGAAACACCCGAGCCTTCATCACCGGAGCCGTCCTGCCGGAACGGGCTGGATGGGTTCTCCCAGGCGCCGGAAAGACGCGACCCTTACCACCTCAGCCAGCCTCGTGATGTGTGTTTCAGCCGCGCCGGCGAACTGATCATCGCCGATACCGGCCAGCAGCGTTTGCTGTTCCTGCTCTGGCCATCACTGCGCATCCGCCGGATCATGAACCTGCCAGCGCAACCCTGGGCACTGGCCGAAGACAGCCGGGGGCGTTGCTGGGTGTTACTGCGTACCGAAGACAGCGCCCGGGTGGTTCGCCTCGACGCCCTTGGACAGATTGCCCTGTGCAGTGCTCCGGACACACTGAGCCCGGGTGCCACACAGATTGTGCTCAACCGTCAGGACGAGCTTTTCATACTGGATGTGGAGGCCCGTCGGCTCCAGAAGCTGACCGTTCCTTCCTCCGATGCTGGCCAGGCGGCCCGCCCGGAGCCAATCGATACGCCAGCCGACACCGTGTTCAGCCAGGATTTTCCTCCACCTCTGCATTTGCACCAGGGCACACTGTGGTTACCGCAGGATGAGCGACCGGACTGCCCCGCCCTGCCCCTGAGTGAACTGTCCGTAGACAGTTTCGGTTATCTGTCGGGAACATCACTGCCGCTGCTGTCCAGACCCCGACGCATCGCTCGCCCTCGCAGCGGCGTCTGGATGAGCGCAGCCCTGGACGGCGAGCAGGATAACTGGGGCTGGCACCGGGTATCGCTGGAAGCGGAGCTGCCCGCCAACACCCGACTGCTGATACAGACCTTCACTGACAAGGCACCACTGACCGACGAGCAACTGGACACGCTGGGCGAACGCTGGTCCCGCCCCCTGTTGATCGAGCCGGGGCAGGCCCCGGAAATACTGGTGCAGAGCCAGCCGGCCCGTTATCTCTGGCTGCGTATCGAATTCCGGGGAGATGGTCTGGCCAGTCCGCTGGTGCGCGCGATTGATATCCAGGCACCGCGCCAGTCTTCCCTGCGCTTCCTGCCGCCACCGTTTCACCAGGACCCGGACAGTCGCCACTTCCTGGACCGTTTCCTCAGCTACTTCGATACCGTGTTTGCCGAGGTGGAATATGAAATCGACCATTTCGCGCGCCTGCTGGATACCAACAACGTGCCCCCCGGAGAGTTTCTCGACTGGCTGGGCAGCTGGTTCAACCTTCAATTCCTCGCCCAGTGGCCGGCGGACCTTCGTCGCACCATGATCAGCCAGGCCATTCCCCATTTCCGCCAGCGAGGCACCCTCGCCGGACTCAGGCAGATGGTGCAGTGGCACACCGGTCTGAACGACCCCATGCCCCAGATCATTGAACACTACCGCTTGCGTGAACGTGACCCCGCCACGGTGCCCGTTGCCCACGCGTCACTGGTGCCGGAGGGAATGCCGCTGGCCCACCGTTTCACGCTGGTGCTGCCGGCCTTCGCTGCTTCCGACCAGGCTGAGCGGGAGCAGCTGGAAAGACTGATCGACGCCCAGAAACCCGCCCATAGCCACTACCAGCTGCGGCTCTTCGAAGTGGGTGTCTGTGTGGCCCGACAGGCCACGCTGGGGGTGGACGCCCTGCTGGGACACAACCCACGACTCCCCCTGGGAGCAAACGTACTGGATGATCCGCGCGACGATGGCCTGACAGCGGCCATTGGTTCCAGCGCAGCAGTGGAAGTATTGGGCCCGAAGCCCAGTCGCCATGACACTCACTCCATTGATCACTAGGGACGACTGTTATGAAGGACAACGAATCTGCCTGCATTCCCTGCGGCCTCGAGCGGCTTGAACGCAATCACTATTTCAACGGCAAGCTGCTGGTCGAGCGTGACCTGATTGACGAGCAGGTTTACCACGTCCAGAAATCCCGACTGCTCAACCAGAACCTCCATGGCCACGGCACGGTGTGTGGTCTCCGTATCCGTGCACACCCCAACCCGGAATGCCGCGACGAGGCTGTCTACATCGAACCGGGCATGGCGCTGGACTGTTGCGGCCGGGAACTCATCATCCCCAGAAAGACCCTGATCCCGATCGCCGAGCTGATCGAGGAGCAGGGCCTGGAACTGGACGGCAGTGAACACCTGTTTATTACCGCCTGCTACGGCGAGGAGCCCGCCGAACCGGTACCGGTGCTGTTACCGGATTGCGACTGCGCCGACCAGGCCAATGCCCCCAACCGCATCCAGGAAACTGTCACCTTCCGCTTGCGGGCCGAACGGCCTGAAACCCGCACCCCGGCACGACCTCCCGCCCAGGCCCAGTTGGAGTGGGAGCACAGTGTGCCCCTCAGCCGCCAGTCGATCACCGGCCTCACGATCGACCCGGAGTTCGGGCTGGTCTATATCACCGCCGAGGGCCACGAGAACTCCGAGGCGCGCATCTATGTCTACGCCCAGGAAAACCACGACCTGGTCACCGCCCTCGACGCGGGCCGCTCGCCCACCGATGTCGCCGTGTCCCTGCATGGTGACCGGCTTTTTCTTGCGGCCTCCCAACTGGACATTGCCGGGCGTGACGAAGCGGTGACCGGCATCGGCATCTATCGGCAGGAACTGATCCGGGAGACCACCCTGCCGGCGGCCGGCATCGAACTGGGCGAACCGGCAAGGCTCCTGGTATCACCCCGCAACGGCGCCCTTTTCGCGCTTTTGCTGGAGTCCGGAAAACTGGTCGGCTGGACCGAGGACGCGCTCAATGACTGGCTGTCGAGAGTCCCGGAAAGCCGCCCCCTGAGTGGTCCGGAAAACCGGCTGGAACTGGACCTGAACACGGAATTCAGCGACACGCCGGCACTCACCGGGGCGTCCGTTATGGACATTGCCGAAGATGGCCGATTCCTGTTCCTGACCGACCCCGGCAACAGTGAACCGGCGCACCGGCTGCGGATCGTCAACGTAGCCAGGTTTCTCGCCGGCGGCGACGGTGCGGATGAAACGCCGGACCTGCCCCCCGAGGTGGCCGCCGAAGAAACCCCCATCGCCCTGAAGGTCAGCCGCGACAGCGAATATGTCTACCTCCTGAGCCGGCGGGGCGAGGGAAGCGACCACCAGGGCCTGTTGCGTCGGTTCGGCTGGAACGTGGAAGAGAAAACCCTGGTCCCGGAAGGGCGTGGCGCCGTCTGGAATGGTGCGCCCCTGGACCTGTCACTGGCCCCCAACGAACGCTGGGCCTATGTGGTCGAGCTCCAGGCCGGGGGTGAGCAGCGGTCCACCCGGGTGGCCGCCATCGATATTGACGAGGTAGCCAGCGTGAGCGGCGATACGCCCTCGAATGAAG
Organism: Marinobacter lacisalsi; assembly: GCF_042651045.1. Taxonomy (NCBI): domain Bacteria; kingdom Pseudomonadati; phylum Pseudomonadota; class Gammaproteobacteria; order Pseudomonadales; family Marinobacteraceae; genus Marinobacter; species Marinobacter lacisalsi. The sequence continues at coordinate 108,902 of NZ_JBHSDI010000062.1, read as the reverse complement.
CGCTGGACACCCAGATAAACATCCATGGCGAGGGCCGCCTGCAGCGCCTGATGCCCCTGGGTGGGCGCCTCTACGTGGTATCAGACGATCGCGACGACGAACGCCAGCCGGACCGTGGGCTGGTGGCCATTGTGGACATCGAGGAGGCGGAATGCGGCGCCCTGTTCCAGCAGGCGCTGGACGGTTGCCCTGGGTGCGACAGCGACGATCACTGCGTGGTGCTGGCCCATCTGCCCCTCTACCAGCCCGGTCAGGTCATCCAGGACCCTGGTGAAGCGCGCACCGACGACGTTGCCATCGACAACCTCACGTACCGGCGCTTCGTGCCCAGTACCCAGCGGATCCAGGACGTCATCCTGTGCATGCTGGAAGAGGGCTTTGCCGAAGGCACCCCCGGACCACGTGGCCCCGCGGGCGCACAGGGCCCCGAGGGGCCTGAGGGACCAGCGGGCCCCCTGGGTCCTGCCGGCCCCCGAGGCCCGGCCGGACCGGCTGGTCCGCAAGGCCCGGCCGGCCCCCGGGGTGAACGGGGACAGCGTGGCCAACGCGGGGAACCGGGCCCCATCAACGACCCCGATCTTGGACACATCATCGCCATCAACTGGGAACACTCAGGCTTCGACAGTGAAGGGCTCAGCAATCCGGACGAGGCGGTGGAATTTACTTCCAGAACCGGATTCGCCATCGCGTTCGACCGGCCGGTCGAGCTGGCACCTCTGATGATCAAAGGTGGCCCCTCGCCCGTCGCCACCCTGGAGCTCCATGTATCCGGCCAGGTCATTACCGTGGCTCCGTCCGAAATCCTGCCCATTCGGCCAGACATAGAGCCAGAGGGATACATCAAGGACTTCGACATTATTGATTCGGAGGAGGGCAAGGCGGACGGCATACTGATTCGCTTCCCGGAAGACATCAATCTGGGTGACCGCCGGGCGACCAGACTGACATTCCGGCTCAACCTGAACTGTGAATTCCTGATGGCGGACGGCAAGGCCATCGATGGTCAGCATGTGGGCGGGGCACTGTCCAACAACCTGAAGAATGAACCTGGCTACCGTCCCACGGGCAATGGCCGGGAGGGCGGTGTCTTTGTCAGTTGGTTCTTCGTCACCCGAATCGTCATAGAGTGAGCCAGGAGGCCCGACCATGAGCAACAGCAACGCCTGCAAGGCCAATCAACCGGTTCGGCCATCCTACTTCGAACGGCAGCGCCTGGGCGCCGATGACCTGCGCCTGGAGCAGCAGTACCAGGACCAGCGTTTCCGGCGGCAGAATCGCTTCCTGCATGGTTGGGGCGTGGTCTGCGGCGCGCGGGTCGACCGGACCCAGTCGGAGCTGGGCACCAGGGTCATGATCAGCGAGGGCTATGGCCTCACGCCGGCGGGGGATGAGCTCTACCTGCCAGCGGACGCCGACATCATTGACCTGCAGCCTCAGATAAAAGACCTCTGCCCGTCGGCCGAAGACTGCAACAACCTGGAGGAACCCGGCCGCGAAGGCCACAGCGAGGCCGAAACCTGTCGCGTCTACCTGATTGCCCGCCCCATCCAGGAACCCTGCGCGGCCGGGCATCCGGTACCCATCGACTGCCAGCATCCGGGAGGATTCCCCCAGGTCAGCCGTATCCGGCACGGTGTCAGTATTGAACTGATCAAAGCGTTGCCGGAACTGCATCAGCCCACGCAGACCGATTGCTCGCAACTGAGCAGCCTGCTCTGTGGGGACGCCCTGCCATACTGTCCACCCCGGGGCCGGGACGAGGACAATTTCCTGGTCCTGGCCACGTTGCTGATCCTGGATTGCCGGATCATCGAGATCGACAACCGGTACCCCCGTAAACGGCTGTTCAGCACCGCCATGCTCCAGGCCCATCTGCAGTGCCTTTGTGGGCAGGAGCCGCCGGCCACAAACCCACCCAATACATCGCCCCCGAATCCACCCGAGCCCGTGACCCCGGAGCCTGACGACCCCGTTACCCAGGAGCCTGATGGCCCTATTGTCACCATCGACCCCGGCGTCACCATCGATCCTGGAGTAACGATCGACCCGGGAGTAACGATCGACCCGGGAGTAACGATCGACCCGGGAGTGACGATCGACCCGGGAGTGACGATCGACCCGGGAGTGACGATCGACCCGGGCGTGACGATCAACCCGGGAGTGACGATTGGCCCAATAGGCACGGTTGGCCCCGGGGGCCCGCTCAACCCCGGCGTGACCCTTGGCCCGGTCACCAACCCCGGACTGATTGACGAAACCCTGATCAACACCCTGGATGGTCGGACCATCGACATTGAGCGTGGCCGCCAGACATCCATCGATGAACTCACGTTGCTCGGGGCCGGAGAGAAGGCAAGGCTCAAGGAGGCCGGCATCAACAACATGCTGGAACTCCATGCGGCCGATACCCAGGCGCTCACCGACATCCTGGGCGTCTCGGAAGTACGGGCCGCCGGTTACAAAATCAACGCCCTGGAAAGCATCAGACGCCCGCAGCCCCTGACCCTGGATGAGAACGAATTCAATATCGAAGACGGCACCAGACGGCCCATTGAGGAAGCCGAAGGCGTGGGCGACACACGTGGCGACCGACTGCGGGGCCGCGGTTATACCTCGGTGGCGGATCTCGCCAACGCGGATGCGAGATCCGTGGCCCGTACCGCACGGGTTTCCGACGCCAAGGCCAGGACCATGATTGATCATGCCCGCCACCTGATCCGGCGACGCTGACACATCGGGCCACCACTGGCGTAGGAGCAGCCATGCCACACAACCCTGAACTCAGTATCATCGTGCCCGCCTGTAACGAGGGGGACAATCTGGCGGACACCGTTAGCTCTCTGCTGGAGAACACCAGGGGTATCCACTTCGAACTGATCGTGGTGGATGACGGCTCCGATGACGGCAGTGCAGATCGACTGAAGCAGCATCCGGACCCACGGCTGCGAATCCTGTCCGGCCCCCGGCAGGGCCCGGCCCGCGCCCGCAATCGCGGCGCGGAAATGGCCAACGGCAGGCTGCTGCTGTTTATGGATGCCCACTGCTACGCCCCCCAGGGCTGGCTGCAGCCGCTGCTTGATGCGCTGGACGATCACCCTGGAACGGGAGTGGTGGGACCGGCCATCAGCAACACCCAGAATCTGCGGATGTGTGGTTACGGTGGCACTTGGCGTGACGCTCGCCTGGATATGATCTGGCTGCCGCACGCCGACCAGGTCCGGGAGGTGCCGTTCCAGCCGGCCGGCTGCCAACTGGTACGTCGGGAGGCCTTTACCGATGCGGGTGGCTACGACGGCCGCATGAGCCGCTGGGGCAGCGAGGATGTGGAATTCTGCATCCGCGTCTGGCGCGCGGGCTGGCATATCCGGGTTCAGCCAGCCAGTACCGTGGCCCATTATTTCCGCCAGAAGCCGCCCTACCAGATCGACCACTACCGGATTATCTACAACCGGGTGCGCATGGTCCTGATGCACTTCGAGGGCCGACGGCTGGCCCGGATACTTCGCCACCAGTTCGGCAGCGCCCAGGTGGAACACGCACTGGCCGAGCAGTTTCTTGACCCGACCACCCAGGCAGATCGCACCGCCTATCAGCAACGGTTTCCACGAAGCACGGACTGGTTCTGCGATTACCTGGGGCTGCTGCCGGAGTAGAAGGGCGTACTCATGAAGCTCGAGATACAACACCTGGACAATCACTATCAGTTGCCAAGCGGCATGACCGATCCCGCTGGTATCCGGCGGCGGCTGGATCGTACTGCACAGGAAGAACTGGCCCAGGCTCTGGCCCGCCTCCTGGAGAAGGAACTGGCCGACCGGCCGGGCCTGTACTGCATCCGGCAACTGGATATCACCCTGCTGCTGGCATCGGTGGACTGGACCCGCCTGCCCCTGGCTTCATCCTGGGCCGAGGCCCTGCACCGGGCGTTGCAACAGGCCCTGCAACAGGGCAATCGTGATCAGGTGCGCTACTACGCCAGCGAAGCCGATTTCAGCGCCCATTTCATGGCTGACCTGCTACAGGGCGAGGCCTGGTCCCAGTGGCCCTACCAGCGCCTGCGCCATTGGCGGACAATGCCGGACAGCACCGTGATCACGGAACTGTTGCTCGCGCGCCCTCACTGGCTGGGTACTGTTGCCGACCATCTCGGCAAACTGGGCCACCTGAAGGCGCTGGTTGATCGTGTTGCCACAGCGGACATCCGGCAGATTTTCCGCCGTGGCTTTCTGGCCGCCGGGGACGAGGATACGCTGGCCCGGCCGCTGTCACTGACAGCCTTCGAACCGCTGGCGCAGGAGGACCTCACGGTGGTGGATACGGTCGTCGCCGGCTACTGGCAGGCCGCGTTCACGCTGCTCTGCCAGGTATCGCGCCGCCAGCAGGAGCTGCAACCTGAACGGGTCCTGGCCATCCAGCAATGGGCATTGATACGTCGTGGCTGGCAGGCGGTGCTGTTGCAGGAACCCGGGGTCACCGAACCCGGGGACTGGCTCATTGTCCTGTCTGAACTCTGTGCCAGACAGCCCTCGCCCGAGTTACTGTCGCTACGTCAACTGATCCTGCAGTACCAGAGGCACGGTGAAGGCAAAGACGACTGGGCGGACCTGATCACCGACACCGCCCCTGAACGACCGGCTACCGGCCACCGGGCCGTCACTCCCCTGACCTCTGCCGGGCGATCTGCGATGTCGCAACGAACAGCGTTTGCCGGTTCCGCCCTGCTGCTGCCGCTGATTCGCGATGACGGAGTTTACCGGACCTATTCCCCGCTGCACCTGTACCTGGCGCTGACCCGGCTGGCGGGTGGCGAGCTGACGCCCCTGGCACGAAGCGAATCCGCGTTGTGGCAGCTCCTGCTGGAGATACCGGAAGCCGACAAGCCACACCAGCTCGAGCACCTGCCGCCCTGGCCCAATGCCGCTGCCGACGACCCGGAACGTGAGCTGGCGGACGACCTGGCTGCACGGCTCAGGGCACGATTGCCGGGCTTCCGGCACAGCAGTCACGACTATCTGCGCAGGCAGTTCCTGCAACAGCCGGGGCAACTCTGGCTCAGCGACAGCAGTCTGGAACTGTCCTTTGACGAACTTCCCCTGTCCATGGTGGTGCGCATGGCCGGGTTGAGCGGGGATCAGGGCCGCCTGCCCTGGCTCGGCGACCGCCTGCTGACACTTCATCTGCCAGGAGCCATGTCATGACGGAAGCGGAACACCCCCTGCCCGGATATGATCATGATCAGGACTACCTGAACGATGTCCTGCAGCTGATTACGCTGCAACTGGAATACGCCGTTGCCCGTTTCCGGGCCGTTCGGGGTGACCAGCACCAGGAAGGCTTCATGGGGCTGTTCCTCGACGATGCGGATATCAATCGCCTGCTGCGGGAGCTGGGCTCCGGCAAAGCCGCCAGTTACGGCGGCACCACCGACGACATCATGGCGCTGCGCCAGCGTATCGTGGCCCGTGCCGGGGCCACGGCCTCCCGCCTCCCACCGCAACGCCTGGCCGAAGCCCTGGGGCTTGGCCAGATGGAGTCCGACCTGATCCTCTACCTGCTGGCCGGGGAAGTGGACCCGCGCTTTGCCCGTGTATGGGCCTTCCTGCAGGACGATGTACAACGCCGGTATATGACACCGGGCCTGGCCCTCCAGCTTTTCCCCCACGCCGGCCAGAGCGACCTCAATGCCCGCATAAGACGCCTGTTTGCCGCCGATGCGCCATTGCGGCGGCAAAGCATCGTTACCATGATGGAGCCCTCGCGGCCGCTGCTGGACAGACCACTGAAGCTGGACGACCGCATTGTCGATTTTCTCCTTGGCAATGACTGCCTGGATGCGGAACTGGTGACAGACGTGGAACTGCTCCGCCACCCACAACCGCGCCTGCACACGACTGCGCCACCGCCGCTGGCGGCAGTGCCACGCCACTTTACCGGCAACCAGCCACTGCCACCGGTACTGTTGCGGGACGAATCCGGTGAAGAATGGGACCTGTGGCTGGCCCGGAAGCGCGGCGCCGACCTGCTTCGCCTGCGACCAGAAGCAGGCAACGGCGACGATGAGGAGGCATGGCGGCATCTGTTACGACGCGTGCGGCGGGAACAACAGCTGAGGGAGGCCCTGGTCAGCGCAGGCTCCGAAGCGCCCCTCAGCCGGGACCAGCTGGCGGCGCTGTACCAGATCCTGCCCGACAACCTCATCATTACCGACCCCCGTGGATACCAGCCGGGCACCAGTTGCTCACCACCCCTGGAGATTCATCTGCAGACGCCCGACGATGATCAACGGGCGACACACTGGCAACATCACCTGCCTGCCCAATGGCTGAACCGGCAACCGGCGGACATGCCCCGGCAACTGGCCCGGCGCTACCGTTTCTCCAGCCCCCAGATCCGGGAGGTCAGCCGCAGGCTGGAGAGTCGGCTGGCCCTTGATGGCCAGGCGGATGCCACCACTCTGCGCCAGCTGTGCAAGGAAACCGCTGCCCAGCCGATGCAGGGAGGTGCCCAGCGCGTTGACTGTCAGCAGGACTGGGAGCAGCTGGTGCTGCCGGCGGCCAATAAGGCCATGTTGCAGGAACTGACCCTCCGTGCCAGCCACCAGCAGCAGGTACTGAGTGACTGGGGCCTGTCCCGGCTGTTCAGCCAGCCCCCAGGCCTGAGCGCGCTGTTCGTGGGGCCGTCCGGCACCGGCAAGACCCTCGCCGCCAGCGTGGTGGCCCGAACCCTGGGACTGGAACTCTACCGGGTGGACCTCGCCACCGTGGTCAGCAAGTACATCGGTGAAACCGAAAAAAACCTGCAGAACATCTTCCACCATGCGGCCCAGGCCGAGGTGGTGCTGTTCTTCGATGAGGCGGATGCTCTGTTTGGCAAGCGCTCGGAAGTCAAAGACGCCCACGACCGCTACGCCAATATCGAAACCAGCTACCTGTTGCAGCAGATTGAAGATCATGCCGGCCTCTGCATTCTGGCATCCAACCTGGCCCAGAACATCGACGAAGCGTTCATGCGACGTATCCAGGTGGTGGTGGAATTCCCCCTGCCGGGCGTGGAAGAGCGCCACCGTATCTGGCAACAGCTGCTCACCACCGAAGCGCCGGTGACCACAGACCTGGAACTGGACTTCCTCGCCCGCCAGTTCGAGCTGACCGGGGGCCATATCAAGAACACCCTGCTTCTGGCCGGCTGCTATGCTGCCGAGGAGGACCGCGCCATCAACATGGGGCACCTGGTCCGGGCCATTGCCCGCGAGTACGGCAAACTCGGCAGGCCGGTCACCAAGAACCTGTTCGGCGACTACTACCAGCGCCTGAAGAAGGTGGACTGACCCATGAGTAACGGACGCGCCACCGCACCACCGCAACCGGACCGGCAAGGCTCGCAGACGCCTGCCCCGGCGTCACGGCCCGCCCCGGCAGCAACCGGGCCCCAGCCCGCCGGCCCGGGCAACACCGCCATGACCGGAAGGCTGGAAGACGGCGGTTTCCTCATCCAGCTGGGCGGGGGTGTCCGCCTGAACGCGGAAGACCTGGAAGGTAACCGGCGGCTGACGGCTCAGTTTCAGGAGCGCAACCTGGGCATTCCCGGGCTCCGGCTGACCAGGTTCGTTTACAACACCGAACGGGAAAGGGGCGAGGTGCGTGGTGAGCTCGCCCTGCCCCATGTCGTGGCCGATGAAGTCAGATTCAGCATTGTCGACCGGGAGGGCAATGTCGATCTCAACGACGTCGAGATCGACACCCAGCTGCCAGCCCTGAACAATCCCACCGGTCACCTGGGCCTGGACGACAACCAGCAGCTCAGCGCAGAACTGCAGTTTGACTGGGCGGACCTCAAGCCCTCCCGAATGCCCCGACTGGAGATCACCGGCAGCGGCGCCATCCGTCTGACCGACGGCCACCTGTCGGGCAACCTCACCGTCGACCTGGCGTACCAACACCTGGCCGAAGGTCAGGCCAACGTGCGCTTTAACGACGCCGGCCAGCTCAGCGGCGATGGCTACGTGGAAATCACCCATCCGGTGCTTGCCGGTACCCGGACTGAATTGCGCGTTCAGGAAGACGGCAGTCTGTCCGGCACCCTGTCCACGCCGGTTTCCCGCCTGGATCCTCCGGTTCCCGGCCTGTCCCTGACCGAAGGCTCCGTCAGCCTCAACTACGACAACCAGACCCTGTCCGGCGGCCTGGAAGGCGTCAAACTGGTCTATCGGGAACTGGGCGAGGCCACTCTCAATGCCAGCATTGCCGACGACCATGTACAGGGCTCAACGGAGTTCAATCTCAACCTGCCCGGCTTTTCCGAGACCACCGGTCGGATAGGCTACAATCGCCAGGGCCGGTTCTTCGGTCGCTTCAACCTCTCCGCAGAGGACTTCCCCGACGGTTTGCCGGTGCGTGGTGCCAACATCCGCGGCAGTATCGACGAAGAGGGTGCGGCCAGCCTCCGGGGCCGGGGGACCGTCACCCTGGGCAGCGTAGGCGGCGGCGAACTCAGCGCCGACTATCAGCAGGGGCGCACCGACATCGGGGCAACCGTCGAACTCACGGACCTGCCCGGACTTCAGTCGACCACCGTGCAGGTCAACCTGGTGAACGGCCAGCTGGAAGGCTCGGCCGACATCGCCATTGACAGCGAACGCCTGCCCGGCATCAGTACCACACTGCATGTGGAATACCGGGACCAACGCTGGTCGGCGGAGCAGCAGGTCTCGTTCAGCGTGGACGACGGCCGCCTCGAGGGCACCATCACCCTGGGCCTGCAACAGGCCGAAAACGACGAACTGAATATCCACGGCGGTGGTGATGTGACTGCCGAGATAGCCCCCAACCTGGAAGGTACCCTGCAGGTCACCATCAACCCCGACGGCACCGTCGATACCGTGGGCGAGATCCGGGTGCCGGAACCGATCGAACTGTTTCCCGAGGAACGGGTGGAACGGGAAATCTTCCAGCGCAGCCAGAACATCCCGCTCTGGGCCATCCTGGTGGCGGTCATCCGTCTTCGCGCCGGTATGCGTGCCGGCGTCGGGCCGGGTGTGCTGCGCGACATTACCGTGACCGGTGAATACACCATTGGCGCGGAGGAACAACCGTCCTTTGCCGTTACCGGCGAACTCTATATCCCTGCGTTTGCCGAAGCCTACCTGGGCATCGGCGCCGGCCTGGGTCTGGATGTAAAGCTGGGCTCACTCACCGGTGGCATCGAAGGCATGGCCACCGCAGGCATCTACGGTGCCATCTCGGTGATTCCGGAACTGGCCTACGATGACGGCGACTACCTGATCGAAGGCACAGCGACCATGGCGGCCGGGGCCAAATTCAAACTGGGCCTGAATGCCTGGGCCGAAATCGAAGCGCTGTTCGTCACGGTCTGGGACGAGGAATGGGAACTGGCGGAATGGGTCTGGGACCTGGGCCCCAACCTGGCCCTGCAGGCTGAGCTCAGCTACAACTTTTCCAACCCTGAACCGCCGGAGATCAGTGTCAGCACCGAAGATATCCCCAACGCCGAGCAGCTGATCCAGGACGCCATCCCCAAAGATGGCCCCCCCGCTTCCGGCGCCCGCGAAACCCTGCGCAATGAAGCACAATGGCAGGGCCCGACCCGCGAGCGCGGCGGCAACGACCGTGTGCCAGGGGAACTGGCCGACCGCTCCCGGCAGCCCGGGGCCCGATCCGGGTCGCCCAGCGCCGGCGGTGGCGGAGCCAGCCCCCAGCACCAGCAGCAGCCACAGCAGGGGAGCGGCAATGGCGGAAACCGGCGTTCGCAAGGCAGCGAATCCCCGGCGTCCGGGGGCCGTCAGCGCACATCAGACAGGCCGGACCGTGGCACACCATCGCGGGACCGGGGTAACGATCAGGGCAGGGATCAACGTCGTGATTCCGAACGGGAACAGGACCGGGAGGCAGCGGCCGAACGCCCCACGGGCCAGGAAAGGACCGTGACGGAGGACGAAACCCCGACCGCAAACCAGCCCCGCTATCCCCGTGGAGTGAATCTGGGCACCCTGCAGGAACCTCCGGCCCCGCAGCCCCGCACGGCTGCCCAGCAACGGGAAGACCTGGATGCCGCGCGCCAGGTCCTGGAACTGGCCGCCAGGCAAGTGGACGATTCCGAGAGCCTGGACGACTATTTCCTGCGCATCAAGCGTCGCTTCCGGCTTAGCCGCGTGGCCTATGTGACCGTGGGTGAACAGACAAAAGTGGCGCTGGCCATCAACCCCGACCTTGAGGTTACGATGTCTGAAATGGCCGCCGGAACCGGCCTGGCAGGAAAAACAACCGAGATCCGCTATGGCAGTGGTGATCTGCAGGGCCACACCGTGGGGGCTGAAATGACCGCGGACCCGCTCGGCCCCGATCACCCCCGGGGATCAGGCCCCAGCGGTCAACGCAGCCTGATGGGAAAACTGGTCACAGATACCTCAGCGGAGGGCGACCGCCGCTTCATTCGTGGGCACCTGCTCAATGACCAGCTGGGCGGTGTCGGCCGTGATATCAATCTGTTCCCGATCACCCACCAGGCGAACCAGGCCCATGAAAGCCAGATCGAAAGCCGGGTCAAGCAATGGGTGAACACCAACCGCTACTGGACCTATTACCGGGTCAGGGTCAGCGTTCAGGATGCCGACCTGTCCCACCCCACTGGCCGTATAGAGCTCAATTCGGTCAATGCCAGCTTTCACTGCGAAGCCGCGGTCTACACCCTGGATAACCGGAAGGTTAATCAGATCAGCGCCACCATCGTGTCCCGCTATACCCCACCGGCCGAAACCCAGGACACTGATTTTCAACCGGTGACAGACGCGACCGAAGCGGAACAGACGACGGTTGAGACACGCCAGGAGGATCGGGATGCGGATATCCGTATGCCCGCCCGCATGGGCGACTACCGGCTCGACAGCGCCATCACCAACAAACTGGACGATGTCCTGGGACACTCCGAAAGGGGAACGGGCGAAGTCAGACAGGCACTACGGGCCATCCCCGGCATTGGCCCCAAAACGCTGGAAACACTGTTCAAGGTCTACAAAGACTATAAACGGCACGGTGAGCGCAACCTGGTCAGTATGTTAAGTTCGTCTGAGAAAGGTAATCTCACACGTCTCAACCGTCTTGGGCCCGCCATCCTCAGGGCCCTGGACTCCCTGAGCTCAGGATAGCGGGCATGGCTTCTCCGGCGGGCAAAAACCGTATGCCTGAAAACACCTCGCACTCCAGGTTACGTGCCTGCAGCGTTGCATTGCCTGGCTCAGACCATCCGGCGAAAAATACCGTCTTTACGGACCATATGGCGCAAAGCTGCCGCGATATGACCGGCAATCAGCACACTCAGTGTGATGGCAAGCCACCCGTGTATATAAAACAGGCTGCCGGCCAGATCTTCACTCTGCGGCACAAAAGGCATGGCCGGCAGGCCGTAACCGCCCACGATGTCCAGCGCCGGATAAGCTGTCACACCGGCCCAGCCAAACAACGGCGTCACGACCAGCAGGATATAGATCAGGTGATGTAAGCTCTTTGCGGCAATCTGCAATGTGCGTGGCATGTGCTCCGGGTAAGGCGGCGCCTGTAGCCGGATTTTCATGCCGATCCGCAGGATCATCAGTAACAGCACACTGAATCCAATGGCCTTATGCGAGCTGTACAGTGTATTCGTCAGCGCTCCCCAGATGTCGGCTTCCGCCCGTGAAGCCATCCAGAGTCCAACCGGTATCAACGTCAGAACCATCAGCGCCATTAGCCAATGCAGTACCCGCCAGCCGGCGGGGTATTTCTGAATCTGCGGCATGCCTTGCCCTCCCCTGTGACCGTAGCGACAACGCGATCAGATGTCCGGTTCAGACCGCCACGGCATTTCCTGTCGATCAGGTGCTGATTTCAGCATCGGACGTATTCGGGAACTCCGCAAGGGCATTCCTGACCTGCAGCAACAGACATTCAGGCGGTTAACCGGGCATAGATATCCCCCGAAGCGATCCCGTCAGCGCCCGTGTAAAGCCATTGCCGGAGTGCTTCGGGATCCTGCCAGGAAGACCAGATAAAACGGCGCTGCTCGCCGGCAATCACATTGAACTCGTGCCGGCCGAGCCTCTCCAGTTCGTCCAGGCATTTCACTGCCTGCTCCAGGGTACCGTTCACGAACTCAAAGGACAGTGCCGGCAACGGCTGGCTCAGTCCCGCCAGCACCTCCACCTCGAAGCCTTCCACATCAATCTTGCAGAAGCCGGGCCGGCCATACTGTCGAATCAGCTCGTCCATCGTGGTGACCGTCACAGTGACCGAGTCTTCCCAGCGCACATGCCGGAATCCGGCAGCGGTTGCACGCAGGTGCTTGCGCCAGCGAGCATCCAGTGACGCCACCGTGGGATTGCGTTGGCTCAGCGCCAGTTCAGCGTTACCCGGAGCCCGCCCCACCGCCTGTGGCAGGCACTCTATCCCGGGTTGATGCCGGGTCAGCCATCTCAGCCAGGGCAGAAGTTGGGGCTGCGGCTCCAGGGCCACCACTCGCGCGCCCAGTGCAGCAAACGCCGAGCTGCGATCCCCCAGGTGGGCGCCGATGTCGAACACCAGATCCCCGGGGAGGATGAATTCACGGTAGAGCCGGCGCAAGGATCTCTGGCGCCCAGGACGTCGATATATAACCACGGACCGCAGCAGTCCCAGACCGCAGTTCAGTCGATCAGCAATGGCAGCCCGCAAGGACACCCCCTTTCTGCTCACAGCTCCGGAGTCCGTTCACGACCGGGAAATCAAGCGCCCGATGATTGGCTCGTGTGGTTGCTCCCGCTAAACCAAACGAAATAGAGCATCAACCTCTGATTTTGCCCAAAAACAGGACGCCATGCATCCTGAAGTGGAGTTTCAGAAATAGACAAGCAGATCACGCCTTGCCGCAAATTCACTACACCGAGGCGATACTACCAGCGGTATCACGTGCCAATAACGCCACCGTCCGTTTTCGTGATCAATACGGTTGTAGAGCGTGCTCGGGTTTTCCCATCGGAGGCAGGATAACTTAACCCCGGATGCTGAATGTTCACCCACATGGCTTTGCCATCCGGCGTAGTTGTAACACCAGTTACTTCGCAGCCCCTTGGCCCTGCGAGGAACCGCTTGACCTCTCGGGTTCCCGGGTCGGCGCAAAGCATCTGGTTGGTACCCATGTTGGCGTTCTGGGCATCGTCGTCTCCGTAGTCTGTCTGAATCCACAGTCGACCCTGAGGGTCAAACCAGAGTCCATCTGGCGAGGAAAAGACATCACCATTGATTGTTCCTGTTAAGTGTTCGGGCGCGCCAGCGTCGGAGGTGTCCCCTGCCAGAAGAAAGATTTCCCATCGGAAGCTGGTAGCATCTACTCGATCGTTCTTTTCACGCCATCTGACGATCTGGCCATGGAGGTTGTCTTTGCGGGGGTTTGCCGCGTCAACGGGCTGGTCAGGTTTATGCCCTCTGTGCTTATTGTTGGTGAGCGCAACGTAGACCTCCTTAGAAGCCGGGTGAACCGCAACCCACTCGGGACGGTCCATGGGGGTTGCGCCAACAATATCTGCCGCCATCCGGGCATTGATCAGAACATCAGCCTGGGTATGAAAGCCATTACGGGGAGTCAGGCCATAGCGGCCGAGTTCCAGAGCCCGCCACTCGCCTTCACCATCTTCATGGAACACAGCCACATAGAGCGTGCCTTCGTCCAGAAGGTCAGTGTTGGCTGCCGCGTTTCCCCGCTGGTAACGTCCTTTCGGAACAAACTTGTAAACGTACTCGCCCCGTGTGTCGTCACCGGAGTAAATGGCTACTCGGCCTTCTTCATCATGGGTGACGGTAGCACACTCCCTGACCAGCCGACCGAGGGCTGTGCGCTTCTTCGGCACGGACTCGGGATCAAAAGGGTCAAACTCCACCACCCAACCAAACCGGTTCGGTTCGTTGACCTGGCCCAGGTAGCGCTGACTCTCATCTGGCGTCGCATTGAACCGGGCATCGACAGAATCCCAGGCGTAGTTTTTGCTGTTCAGGCCCTGAGCCACACCATAGCGATGGTGTTCGCGGCGGCTCGAGTAATCGTCAGGGTCGCGGTTTACGAAGTAGTTCTTCCAGTTTTCCTCACACGTCAGGTAGGTTCCCCAGGGCGTCTGGCCCATAGCGCAGTTATTGATAGTCCCAAGTACTCGTTTGCCGGTAATGTCAGACGCGGTCTTGAGCAAATCCACACCGGCCGCAGGCCCTGTCAAGTTCATGGGGGTTTGCGCAGTAACACGGCGTCCATAACGGGAATCCTTGACAATCTCCCATTGGCTACCGCTCTTTTTGACCTCAATCACGCTCACACCATGGGCCATTTGTTCCTTGCGCACTTCAGCTTCCGACCGTTGGATTGACCCATCTTCAAGTTTGTTGCTGTTGAAGCCATTGGGGTGGAGGGTGGGATTGATGTACTCGTGGTTGATCACGAGCAAGCCGTGAGTTTTCGGATTTTCGGGGAATGAAAAGTACGCCATTCCGTCATGATTCTGACCCGCCTGCAACGCCTGGCTCTGCCAGTCATCCGAAGCATCCGGCTGCCACGGGCTCGCGCCACGCACAACCGGGTCGCCCCAGGAGAAAAACGGTTGGGCCTTATAGCCCTCCGGAACCACCACCGAATCGAAATCAGCAGCCATTTGAGGAGGCACGGGCCTGAACCCGATCTTTGCACCGGTCAGGCCGGCATAACTCGCAGTACCGCTGGCCATGGCTATCTGCGGAGGTGCCATAAAAAACGACGCCACTGCCGTGGCGAGACTGCCTTGCAGGAATCTGCGTCGATCCTGTTGAACACGGTCGGCAAGGTTCCGGCTGCTTGACCGGTTATCCGGAACGTCATCAAGACGCTCCATTTCCTGATGAAACCCATGATCATTGCGAGTGATGGTCATGTTTATATTCCTTTTGCATGAGTTGAGAGCTTACTCGTGGAGGACGGTCACAGGCGTCGAAATCTGGTCCAGATACGACAGCCATTGTCTGGCGCGCTCTTTTGTCTTCGGGTTGTGTGCAGCGCGCTGGAGTGATTGCCTGGCGTGAATGTGCTGGCCGCTGCGCAACTCGGCAATGCCGAGCAGAAGTGAGATTTCAGGATCTTCCGATGGTGTTTTGTCCAATGCTTTTCGCAGCCACGGCACAGCCTTTTTCCACTGGTCGTACTGCAACAAGAGGCGCCCCGCCATCAGTTCACTCTCGCCGTTACTGGTGCGGCCGGAAAGTTCTTCGAGAATGGCGATTGCCTTGTCTGTTTCCCGGGCCTGTATCCAGGCCTGAGCCAGCTTGAACTGGTTCTTATCTGATACCGGCAAGATGCCGCGATCAATGGCCTCCCGGAGCCGGAGTGCAGCCTTGCCCGGCTGGTTCTGATGAAGGTGCAACGTAATCAGTGCGTGCCACTCACTTTCAGACTCCAACCGCCCGTCGGTATACAGGGTTTCAAGCAAAGCCAGCTGATAACGGTAATTACCCTGCGTTCCGTAGAGACTGGCCAGCGCTTTAAGATAATCCGTATCAGGAAAGCGTTCAGCGAGGACTTCCAGCACCCGGATGGCACCCTTGTGATCCTTCAGCTGTTGATAGCAGGCCCGGAGGAGATTCAGCGCTTGTTCCGATGACCTTCGACTATCAAGGGCTTCAAGCACCGTCGCTGCTTGCCTGTACCGGTCAAGTTGGAAGAGGCTATGGGCCTTCAGCATCAACAACTGTGAGTCTTTACTCACAGACTCTGCAGGCATGTTGCCCAACACTGTCAGTGCCTTTTGCCAATCAGCTGTCTGATAGTGCAGTTGGGCAAGATTTCGTTGGGTACTGAGCTGCAGTCCTTCAGGAACCTCTGCAAGCGCCAATAGGGCTCGATAGTGACGGATAGCATTGGGGTAATCTGTCTGTTGAATAGCCAGGTACCCGCTCAGATTCAGCACCTGGGAACGTTCATACGTGGTCAGGTTCTTCTGCCCGGCCAACGTGCCCAATTTTTGGCTGGCCGTTTCAAGCTGCCCCTTCTCAATCAGCACCTTGGCCGAATTCAGTTTGTCATAAACAGACTCCCTCATTGCATCGGCGGAGGAAAAAGACGACATCCCCAAAAGCCCAGCGAATATCAGACAGTACAGGTGAGTTTTCACGTTACTGTTCCTCTATGCGGAATTCGAAAGTGTTGCGTACCCCTTTAACCGCAACCGGCTGACCGTCGGATGTGCGTGGCTGATAACGGAAACGGGCAGCAGCAGCGACGGCCGGCTTCTCAAAGAGATAGCTGTCGCAGGCCGATTCCAGGACCTTGATGTCCTCAACCGTGCCATCCTCTCGAACCGTGTATTCAACGGTGCAGTCACCCTCTATTCCCCTCATCAACGCTCTTTCTGGATAGCGAGGAGCGATTTTCACCAATGGCTGGAACTCTCCCTGCTTTCTTGCTCCCAGGTTGAAGCCGCCAGCATCCAGCGCTAGTCCTCCAAAGGCTGGCATTGCCGGTGTGGGCAAGGGAGAAGGCGCCGGTAGGTCTGCAGTAACAGAGGGCACCTCCGGAGTTTTGGGAGGAGGCTTTGGCTTTGGTGGCGGTTCGGGCTTTTGCCGCTGTTCTCTTGCCGGCGGTTCCGGTGGAATGTGTACGAAATCCAGAGACACACGTTGGCTTGAGCCTCCATCATCGACATTGTCGGTAAGCACCAGTTGTCGTATGCCTGCGACCAAAATCACTGCAAGCGACAAACCGAGGGTAATCGACATAAACCAGAATGCAGGGTGACGCCGTGGCTTAAGCGCGGTCGCAATTGGCGTTGGGTGCTGGGAAGTCATAAACGATTACTGCTCCGTCGCCAACGCGATATCCGATACACCGGCCCGGCGAGTTGCATCCATGACCGCAACCAGAGCTCGCGTAGAAGCGTCAGCATCCGCCTGAATCACGACCGACCCTTTCGGACTCTCGGAGTGCAGACGGGCCACCATGCCGGTGATGGAATCCGTTGCCACTTTTCGGCGGTCAATCCACACACTGTCAGAGCTGTCGATCGCGATCAGTATAGCTGCGTTATCCTTCGATTCCGCCGTGGTTGCCTGGGGCCTCTCCACTTCGATACCAGACTCGCGAACGAAGGACGCTGTTACCAGAAAGAAGATCAGCAGGATGAACACCACATCCAGCATGGGTGTCACATCGATCGTACTTTCATCAGCCGTTTCGTGTTCATTCCATGCAAACTTACGCATGTCTGGCTACCTCCTGAGCGGTGCCGGAAGGGGTGTCGTTGAGAAGGTGCTTGATCTGCATTTCAGCCCGCAGGCTCAATCTCGCCAGCAACAAAATAGCCACCAGACCAACCAGACTGACGACCATCCCGGCGAGTGTCGGCAGGGTGGCTCGCGAAACGCCATCCGCCATGGCTCTAGCGTTCCCGGTACCGGTAAACGCCAGCACATCAAAAACCGTCAGCATGCCGGTTACTGTTCCCAAAAGGCCCAACAGCGGGCAGATGGCGACCAGAACACGGATGACCGGCTGATTGCGTTCAAGGCGTTGGCGGGTGACAGAGGCCAACCTGCTTCTCATCTTCTGCTTTACCCATCTGGATTCTGGCTGGAGTTCGTGCCAGACCCGCAGGATCCTGTTGCGGTAGCGCGGAAACGCTACCAGCACATACAGAATCCGCTCTACTACCAAAGCCCAGAGCAGAGCACTGGTCAGCGCAATTACCCACATCACCGGGCCGCCCTGATCCAGAAAGGCCGCAATATCCAGAAGCAAGGTTTCTATCTCTGCATTCATGACGGGGAAAGCTCCGGCTCTGGCTGGGATGAAGATACGGACGGTTTAACCCGGCCCTGGCTGGTACCTCTGAAGCTCTCGGCGATAACACCGGCTGCTTGTTCTTCCAGCACCTGCCAAATGGTCCTGGCTCTTGCGCTGACCAGGGTGTGCATGAACAGAACGGGGATGGCCGTAGCCAGACCCAGAACGGTGGTTACCAATGCCTGGGAGATCCCACCCGCCATCATTTTCGGGTCTCCGTTGCCGAAAAGCGTGATGGACTGGAAGGTGAGGATCATGCCAACCACGGTACCCAATAGGCCGAGAAGCGGGGCTACGGTCGCGATGATCTTCATCAGCGCCAGCCCTCGATGAATTGCCGGCCGCTCCTTGAGCAATGCCTCCCCCATCGCGACTTCCAGTGATTCCGCGTCAGCTCCTTGCCAGCTGCGGGCCGCAGTCAGAATCCTTCCCAGTGGATTCTTCCCCGGAGAATCAGGTTTACGAGCCTGCCGGTTTACCCGGCTGCCCATCAGCCCCAACACCAGAAGTCGCTCCAAGGCCAGCAACAGGCCTACCGCGCCCAGTGCCAGGATCACATACCCAACAACGCCACCCTGCCGTATCCGTTCAGACAGATCGGGCACCTGAAGGAGCATATCCAGCAACTGGCCACGGGTTGGATCAAGGGAAACACTCACAGGCTGGGACGCCTCAAGCAGATTATCCGGTACCTGGTACTGGCGACCTGGCTGCTTCGCCAGCTCGGTTAATGTTCCGGTTGCGGGGAGGTACTGGAGATACTCACCCTCACTGACAACATTGAACGTACCCAGACGCGATACGGGCCTGGAAACCGAGTCTCCAGACAAAGACGTAACGGTGGTCTCAAACGTATGAGTTTCCCCGGAGGCAACCAGCTCACGATGCAGCTCATACCAGAACTGGCGTATGTCACTGACATCAGGAAGTCCGGTATCCGTTTCCAGTGAGTGGATCAACTCCTGCAGAAAGCCATCCCGTTCCGGGAACTGAAGGTGTATTGGTGAGTCCTTCAACGTCGCGCGAATCTGACCGGCTGAGTTGGCCAGTACACCAGAGAGTTCCTGCAAATCCCCAAGCGCTTCATCTCTTGATTGCCGGAGGGTAACCAGGTTTTGCTCGTTTTTTTCGAATTGCCGCTCAAGCGACTCACTTTCAGCACGCGCCTCTGCGACCTCTCGTCGTAGAGCTTCAAGCCGCTCTGCCTGTTTGTCTCGCTGCTGCACAAAACGATTGACTCGAGCTTCTTGAGCAGAGCGTTCCTCGCTGGCTGCGGCTCGAACCCGGTCCAGCAACTGAGTCATGGACATGGGGCGTTGCGGTTCGTTTTGCTGGGCTTGAACCACGCCAGCGAACAGAAAAACGCCCAGCATCAGGCACGCCAGATATGGTTGCTTCATGGCTGGACTCCTTCTTTCTTAAAAGCGGTACTGGTGGCGAACACAGGAATGGTGACCAGGTCCGGTGCCGCCTGTTTGCGGGCAATTTTTCGGGCTTGATCAAAGGCACGATTCCACTGGTTTGCGTCCAGGATTTGCCATTCTCTGGAGTCAGGCTGCCAGAGGGCGATTTCCTTCCGGTCCAGCGTCCGGTACATCAGAGCCAGCCGACCAACCCGTAACATGTCGACTTCACGCTCGCTGCTGCCTGTTGCCAGAGACTGACGCCAGGACTGAAGATTTCGGCCGTATTCAATCTCCGCCTGATAGGTGTCGATCACTCGTCGCAACGTGATCGCAAGGGACTCGCTGGGGTCTTCAAGACTTTCGTAGAGCTCTTCAATGCTGCGCTGGCGCTCTTCCAGCAAAAACGGCTTATCCAGCTCGACAAAGTTCTCCAGGCTCGACATCATGTCAGTCACAATGGGCAGCAGCTTCTGCTCCATCCCCTCGGCGTTCTGAACAGTTTGTTCAAGGCGCTGAATGTCGTCTTCCTGATTCGCCACTTGCTGAGCGACAAGCCGGTTATAGGCGCTCAGCTGCTCCGCTTCCATGAGCAGCTGTCGATACTCCGCCGCGATCTGTCGGGTTTGTTGATCCAGCCCGGCCACTGCCTTTTCCGCTTTCGTCGTTTGGGCAACTCGGTCAGCAGCCTGGCGGGTGACATCGTCCAGGTCTGCAGCCGTAACATGGGGGGCATACAAGCCCGATATTGCGGTCAGACACAGAGCCAGACCTGCACAGACGGGCGCCTTGAGGTAGAGATAAGACACGGGAAGCTCCTCGGTTATTCGATGACTGTGTCAATGCTATGGCTGATTTGTGACAGCACAGGGACACCCACGACGTCCCTGTACCAAGCCTCAGCGCTCGAGATCCAAAGCGCTTCGGATATGGCTCCATGGCACGTATTTGAAATTCTGGGCCTCTGAGGGAAGTACATTCCGCCCGTCCTGAACAACCAGCATGCCCTCACTCCAGATACCGCCCATATCCGCCGACGTGGCTGCAATACCGTCGGTCTCAGAGGCACCGTCGATGAGCTTGTCGTGGTTGATACCAATCCGGAACTTGCCACGGAACTGGTGGGGGGCCTTGGCGTTGTAGATGACGTAGGTGTTATCGCCCTGGCTGGAGGCAACAAGGTAGTCCTGCGTTTCGCCGCGATAGAATGTCAGACCCTCAATGTCATCAGTGAGATGCTCGCCAACACTGTCCACCTTCAACATTTCATGGCCGGAATCAGGTTCGGCGCCCAGGGCCCAGATAGCCTCGTCTTCCTCGCCCACAAACAGGGTTTTCCGGCGATCATCGGCGACGCAGCCCTCAGGCTGTGACGCTACCTTGAACTCCCGTACCAGCTCGCCAGTCCAGCTCTTGTCTGTGAGGGTCAACCGCAACTGATGGAAGCGACCATCCTTGTCGTTGGCAATAGCGTAGGTGCCCGTGTCCGACTGGTACATGCAGAACCCATAGATCTCGGACAGCCCTGTCGGCACTTCTGTAACCGGAATAACTGAAGAGCGTTCCCGGTCGATGGCAAACAGGCTGAGGCTGTTTCGGGTTCGATTGGTGCCAACGGCGATGTCGGCGTTTTTCCCCTGATAGGGCACACCGTAACGAACATCGACGTTGTTAATGCGCCCGACATTCAGACTCTGAAGCTCCTCTCCTTCCAGGTTGTAGACAAGCAGACCATTGCGCTTGTCCGTGCCGAGAATCAGGCTTTTGCCGGGGGCTCTTTCATTGACCCAGATCTCGGGATCATCGGCAGCATCACCGATGACTGGCACAGGATCTGTTTCAACCACCGGAAGCACCTTCTTGAAACCGGCCGACTGCGAGGAATCTGTTGCCGTAAAGGACAGGTTTGTCTGCTTGAGTTGTTCGCTGTTCTCATCGAACAGAACCGCCCTGACTTGGTCACTGCTGGCTGTTGCGGTAATGGAATCCGGCGCTGTGTCCTCGCCCAGATTCACACTGCTGTGGTGTTTGTAGCCGTCCCCTGTAGCCTGCACAAGATGAATGAACGGGCGACCCAGTTCGAACGCAACGATGCCGCCGGGAATCGTATCGAGACCTTTGGGACCGTTACCAAGTGCGCCAAATGGCTCCGCCATGGCAACCGGACTTCGGGCCAGATCGGCCTCCGGATTCGCACTGTAAGCCCAGATGCCAACCCCCTCCTCTGCCACAAACAGGGTGTCGGTCACATCATTCGCTGCACAGGTTTCGGCGCCAGCAGGTATGGGAAGATTCCGCACCTCCACTAGCTGAAAACCATGATTTGCAGACTGTGTAACCAGATACTGATGGGCGAGGAACTTTTCACTTAGAGCAAAAAGGTAGAGATCGCCGTTGTCTGTGTCGTTGAACAGACACAAACCTTCGATGGGGAACCCTAACGAAGTCACCGTGGTGCGGTTCTCTATTGTTTTTCCCTGAGGTGACACGGTGAACAGCAGTGGCTCGCCCGATTCGGGGTTATAGCTTGCGAATACTTCCAGAGAACCTGCATTCCCGCGAACGCTCCGTGCGTCCAGGAACTCAGCATTCGTCTCCCAGCTATCGACCACATCGCCATCCAATTCGACTAATGCAATACCATTCTGTTCATTGGTTACCACCCAACCTTGCTTGCTTTCTGTGGCGCGGGCCCATTCGCCAGACAATGGCAGAGTATCCAGAACCGGAGCCTCCTCGGGTAACTCTGAAGAAGATGAGCAGCCGGCCAGGGTAGCGATGGCGATGGCTGCCGAGAAAAGACGTTTTCGTGTTGCTGACATTCGGTTTTTCCAATTCATGAGTGCGATTGATTTCTGGCCCCGGCCGGAATGGCCGGGGAACACATGGCTTCAGAAACTGGTCATGGTCAAAGACAGGCGGTAGGTGCGGCCGTACTCTTCATACTGGGCGTTGTACTGCTCACTGCCGGTATAGGCGTAATAAGGACGGTCCGTGAGGTTCACCGCATCAAACTGAATCATGAGGTTATCCATGAGGTAGTAGCTTGCGGTCAGATCAAGCTGAAAATGATCATCCTCGTAGAGGTCGTAACGCTCATCGGCCACATCGGGGATTTCCATCAGGTAATCAGACTTGTAGTTACCCGCAAGGCGGATACTGGCACGGTCGGTTTCATAGCCCAGTGTCAGGTTACCGGTGGTGTCCGACTGCCCAGGCAGACGCACGTTTCGGCGAACAGGCGTGCCGTCGTCAGTTGAGGTAACCGTGGCATCTGATCGGGTCCAGGTACCGTTGGCACCGACGATGACGCCATTCCACGGCGCAGGCAGGCTGCTGAACTTGTGAGAGACCGCCAGCTCTACCCCACGCAGTTCGGCGGTGTCGCCATTGTCAAAGGTTTTGGCTTCGGAGAAGTCGGCCCATTCACCGGTGCCAGCAACATCGGTGGAATAAATGAAGTTGTCGATACGCTTGTAAAACGCGTAGGCCGAGATGGCACTGGTTGGCCCCATGTAATGTTCAATCCCGATATCGAAGTTATCGGACTCCAGCGGATCAAGATTGGGGTTACCAAACTCGGCTTCATCATCTTCGATCACAAATGCTGGTGACAGCTGCTCGAATGTCGGACGCGCCAGAGACTGAGTCAGCGATGCCCGTAACTGGGTGCGATCACCTATCTCGTATCGGGCGTGAAGAGAACCCAGCAGGTTGCCATAGTCATTGGATACCCGGTTATCGAGGAACTCACCATCTTCAAGCCTGGTGCCTTCAGCGCTCAGATCCGTATGTTCGTAGCGGAAGCCACCCAGAAGACGTAGACCACGCACGTCCACCCGGCCCATCAGATAGGCGGCAGTGATGTCTTCATCAATGCGGTAGTCGTTGATGCGAGATTCTTCTTCATCAAAATAGTCAGCTTTATTCAGGCCTGAAACGAGATCCCTGATTGCATCGGCCTTGAGATCGCTACCCACTCGCCCTGGGTTGTAATCCAGCTCACCGCCGGCAAAGTTTTCCATCCCTAAACGGTCTGCGCTGATTCCCGCGCTTTCAAAGTCGTCATAAACCCAGACGTTCTCGTCTGTTTCCTTGGTTCTTTGGCTCGCTTTCGCACCAAATTTGACGAGCCCCGGGTGAGCCCCAAAGCTCAGATCCCGCGTAATATCGAAGCGAACGTTCTGCTCTTCGTCGGTAGCTTCGCTGTCCGCCAGCTCCACCTCATCAAGACTGAAAGTGGTTGCCTGGTACAAGGAGGCAGGGCCAGACACATCCGGCTTTCGTGTACCCCGGAATCCCACGCCATCAAAGGAATCTTCCGCAACAAAAACAGCGCCGCCCAGGCCATCGTCTTCTTTCTCAGAGGCTTCACTGGCGCTGATGCTGTACTCGACCAACCATTCACGCAGCCGGTGCTCACCACCCAAAGAGGCGGAGAGTATTTCCTG
This sequence comes from Marinobacter lacisalsi, assembly GCF_042651045.1. Classification (NCBI taxonomy): domain Bacteria; kingdom Pseudomonadati; phylum Pseudomonadota; class Gammaproteobacteria; order Pseudomonadales; family Marinobacteraceae; genus Marinobacter; species Marinobacter lacisalsi. Next base: position 85,231 of record NZ_JBHSDI010000062.1, on the reverse strand, counting down.
AACTTCTTCGCGGGCTTTAAGCTCTCGCTCAACTTCAGCAGACCCGGTGGCGCCTTCGGCCAGATGATCTTCAAACTCAAAAATGTTGCCTACCCGTTTCTCATCATCCGAATAACGGCTGTACATGGTTCGCAGGTACAGAAGGTTGTCCGGATTGAGTTCCAGATCCAGGTTCAGTGCCGCACCAAGGCGTTCACGGGTTATGAGGTAATCCCGCTGCTCAATTTCCTCAAGCACGGCGGGGTCTTCGCCAAAGTCCCAGGCGCCTCCCGTCTCCACGTTGTCAGACCCGAACTCACGCTCTTCCCAACTAAGAGCCGCGGCAACACCCAGGCGAGCACCGTCAGTTCCCAGATCTAACGTTGTTCCACCAGACAGCGCCCCTGCCGGGCTGGTCTTGTCCACAAGCTCGTTGTGGCTCATTTCGATTTTGGCTTTGCCAAAAGGCCCATCCTTATCAAGTGCGGAGATGCTTTTTATGTTGATGTTTCCACCAATACCGTTTGCGTCCATATCCGGCGTAGGTGCTTTGGTAACAACCAACGAGGAAACCAGGCCCGAAGGCAGAACATCCAGGGCCACAGCCCGCCGGTCGCCCTCTGGAGCCGGCAATTGCGTACCGTTTACACTCACGCTGTTCAGATCCGGCCCCAGGCCGCGAATACGAACAAACCGGCCCTCGCCCTGATCTCGCTCAATCGAAATGCCGGGCAATCGTTGCAGGGATTCAGAAACGTTCGCATCCGGAAGTGCGTTAATGGAATCGGATGTGACAATCGTTTGAAGGTTGTCGGACATCCTTTGCTGATTCAGCGAGGTCCGGAGCCGGGCAGCCTGCCCGACGACCGTCACCGTTTCTTCCGCAGATACCGGTGCGGCACTCTCCTGTGCACCGGCCATGGAAGTCGTTGAACCGATGCACAGAGCGGCAATAGCGAACGCCAGGCGGGAGCGTTTGAAGCTGGTTGTTTCCATTTTCATTGGTAAGGCCTCTGTCATTGGAGATGATTGATTCAGGTGATCGTTATCTGTCCCAATAAAGCGTTAGCGCCTGAGGTCGAACTGATAGGCGTGGCGCTGAAGCGGCTCTGGCAAGCCAACCTGGTAGGTGTCTACTGTGACGGTGCCATCGGCGTGAACATTGAAAACACGAAACATGGGGTTGTGACGGCTTTCATCAGGAATCTTGGTGCGCTCAAGTGCCGGAATATGCAGATAGTGAACGCCGTCGATTTGCTTGGAATGAACGACCCGATCCATATCCATGTGAAGATCACCAGAGATCACCGCAGTCAGATTTGGCTGGGCAACTACGTCGGAAAACCCTGGGTGCTTGATCCCTTTGTCAGCCCGTTCCGGATATATCCCCGCCTGGGCGCCATGAACCACCAGCAGAACCGGCTTTGGACTGAGGGCTTCGATCTGCTCCAACATCCAGGTAATCCCGGAGTCATTAAAGTCCCTGCCAAAATCCGGCGAAGCCATCACAATGGCGACGTTTTCCTGTTCGAGGACATAGCTTGGGGCTGTAACTTCAATCTTCCCGTTGTTCCAACGGGTTGCGTACTGCAGGAATCGATCCACAGTACTGCCATGCTCCTCATTACCCATGATCGGATAGAAAGGCAGAGACAGCTGCTGCAGGACAGGCGTTACATTGTCGTATTGAAGCAAGGTGCCCTTGTGAGCGATGTCACCGACACCCAATACAAATTCCACCTTCTGCTGTTTGGCCAGTTTGTTGACGTCTTGAACTGCGGCTTCGACGTTTGGAAATGCTGCTTTTGGTTTTGGCTCGGCATCGCCGAGTACAGCAAAGCGGACTGGGGTAGCGTCGCTCCCGGGGAAGAGCGTCGTGCAGCCGCTTACAACGACTGACAAGAAGAGTGCCAACAGGGCTGGCAATAACCTGGGGTACATCTTTGAATCCTTTTGCTTGCTTCCGACTGGTGACGCAGACCTTAGGATTCAAATGTGTCTGAACGGTTACATTTTTTTGAACAGCTTTTTTATTCAATAAGTTACACGACATTTCTGACCGCGAATGAGCTCAAATGACTCTCAACCATCCTCACCAGAAGCCATTCAACATGGCCTCTCTCGCCGCGCATGCGGCCTGCAGATATTTTTTTACATCCGACTTCACCGAAACACTGAGCCAATTTGACCCCCACCATGTGTCACGGAAATGAAATGACGGCCTGATATAGCTGCCCTCGTTCACTAACTCACTGGATGTAAGCATGAGTCTGACAGGCCTGAAACCTCATCGTGCGAAACTGCTGCTACTTGCCGTTATTGCAAACACCACGCTGGTCGCGAGCCTGATACTGGGTGATGTGAAAACCTGGGGCGAGATCGACTGGCTCGATGTGTTTGGCGAAGGTGGGACGGCGGCCATGCTCCTGACCTGGCTGATCTTCATCCTCCGCAGCCGGCCAGCCGGGCGGGTCAGTACTATTCTCACCGCTGGCTTCGGTCTGGTATTTCTCGCGCTCTGGCAAGACAACCTGGACGAATTCATACGTTTCGCCAACTCACAATGGTGGGATACCTGGCTGGAGTCCGTCCCGTTACCGATCGGAATGCTGCTGGTTACCTGGGGAATGTATCACTGGCACCAGGAACAATTGGTGATTCAGGATCAGTTGCGCGGACGAGAGCTCTCCGTCAGAGAACATAGGCAGGTGGATTCGGTTACCAAACTCTCCCGATCAGACTATCTGAAATCCCAGATTGAGACGGAACTTCAAAGCCTGGATGACAGGATCGTTCCCCCATCGTTGTTAATGGTGGATGTGGACGGGTTCGATCTGATTAACCGGGAATACGGTACGCTGGAGGGAGATCGTCTGCTCAAAGTGATCGGCGAACTGTTACTTATGAACGTTCGCAGGCACGACCTGGTGTGCAGGTTTGCTGGAGACCGTTTCGCAATACTGCTACCTGGGACCGGAGAAGCCGCTGCAAGACTGATAGCAAGCGAGATTTCCGATGCCGTTGCTCACCTGGCCCACAAATCTGCGGTGCAGGGCAACACAATCCCGGTTTCGGTCAGTGTCGGAGTGGCTCAGGCAAAGTCTTCAGATGCAACGGAATTGATGGAGCGGGCAAACCGTTCTCTTGCGCAGGCGAAAGGTGCCTCACGCAAGGAGTATGCGGCATGACGTCCAGTGGAGAGGCGCCCCGGTTCTATACCGCGGAGGACCGGGTGCTGGCGGCGCATCATCAGGTGGCTTTGTTAATAGAACTGGCCATGTCCAGGAATATTGCTGAGGATCGCTTGCTCAGGAACACGGGCTTGTTTCCTTCCGATATTCGCAACGCCAGTCAGAAGCTCTCGGCAAGCGCTTTCCGGCGCCTGATCACGAATGTTTCGGGCATGGACAGCAGTTCTGCGCTGAACCTGTTGTGGGGCAGCCAGCTCTTCCCAGGGCACTATGGCTCACCCAGTACGCTTCTGGCGCACTCCGGAAACCTGATGGCGTTTCTGGAAACGTTGGTCCGGTTTCGTTTTTTTCTGTGCCCCTTCATGGCTCCCAACCTGGTCAAGGACGATCAATGGACCTACCTCTACTGGACCGACGCCGGCGGCTTAGGAAAAGCCAAACCCTTTGTGGTTACGGCGCTGATGTCCGGAGTGCGCAGTGCTTCCAACTGGTTGGCCGGCAGAACGCTTCCCTGGCAAATCTATCTGAAGCAGCCCCAGCCCAAAAACACCTCCGAGTACCTTGTTGCGTTTGGTGAAACGCTACGGTTCTCAGCCGGAATAGACCTGATGCGTATCGAAAGCCGAGCGCTTTTCGAACCCTGGAAAAATGTATCAGAGCTGGTTCGTGCGTCTGTTCTATCGGAATCTGCAGAGCTTCTGAATAACGCCCAGCCTGCCCATGGCCTACCGGAACTCGTTTACCGGGTCATTTTGAGTGATCCTGCCAATTTCAGAAGCCTTAGCGTCGTTAGCGATTATCTGGGCACGAGCCCAGCTACACTAAAACGCCGTTTAAAAGAGTGTGAAACCTCGTACCAGATCATCTACGACGAGGCGCGGCTGCACCTGAGCCTGTACCAGTTCTACGTTAAAGGCTGGAGCCACGATGAGGTGGCAAAATGGCTCGAGTGCTGTGATAGTGCCAACTTTCGCCGTATGTTCAAACGCTGGACGGGATTGACGCCGACGGAGTACCGGTCACGTTTCAGGTTTGGAACTACACAATGACCTGTTTTACCGATACAGCTATCCATTCGATCTAGCATCACTTTTTGGCATGCCCCACCCGGAATAAGCGCGCGTTGCAGGGCCTGGCAAGGCGCATTCCTCAGTAACACCAACGAAACGGTATCGAGTCCATGATTGGGTAGTTCCGAGAACACTCCACGGGCTTCTTTGGGCCCGGGAAATCGGCGACGTTATGGGATCGACGCCTTGATCCCAACAACTGCTAGACTGGCCTTTAAAATATATGTAGTTGATAACAGCATGTGGGCATCGCTATGGCGCGACAAGGTTGGTTCTCCATAACACTGATTATTCTCCTGGTGCTGGCAGCTATTGCCAGCGTCTATTTCTATCGGTCCCTTTACTCGGAAATGGCGCAGCTTGAAAACGCCCGGGAAGAAGCCCTGTCCGACGCCGAAGACCTGCAGCAGGAACTTTCCCGGGCCCGGCAACGCCTGGCCCAGCGGAGTACCAGTGCAGACCGGCTGGAAGCCCGGCTCAATGAAGCGCAGCAGTCTCTTGCCCGTTCTGACAATGAACTGGAAGCTTCGCGGAGCCAGATTGAAGACCTGAAAGAGCGTATTGCTGACCTGGAGGCCGACCTGTCCGCCAGCCAGAAGCAGGCCAGCGCCCGGGGCGATCGGTTGGAACAGGGCCAGGCCCGGATCGAAGCACTCGATGAGGAGCTGGCACTAAGCAAATCCCGAATCACGAAACTGCTTGCCAGCCGCGAAAAACTGGAATCCTCCCTGGCCGCAGCCACAGAGGAGCAGACCCGCACCCGCGCCCAGGCGGATGAGCTCGCCGATGAGCTGGAAACGGCGCGGACCGAACGGCAACAGGCCCGCGAACAACTCGCACAACGAAAAGCGGCCCTGGAGGAGGTGGCCGAAGAGCGCCAGTCGGTTGCTGAACAGTACCGGGAAGCGCGGGAGCAGCTGGCCCTGCAGCAGGCCCAGAGACGCAGTGCCAGCGAAACCATCGAGGAACTGGAGGCCCGTCTGCAGCGTGAGCGCTCTGCCATGGATAACCTGCAGACCCAGCTGGAGGACCTGAGCAACGAGAAGCAGACACTGGTATCGCGACTGGAAGACGGCACCACCGTCATCAAACTACCGGAAAGAATCGTGTTTGATTCCGGCTCCGCCCGTATAGGCAAGCCCGGTCGTGAGACCCTGAAACTGCTCGCCACTGCGCTGGAAAGCTTCCCTGACCACCTCATCAGCGTTCAGGGCCACAGTGACAGCCGCCCCATATCCCCCATCCTGCAAGACCGGTATCCCAGCAACTGGGAGCTGTCGGCCGCCCGAGCCGCCTCAGCGGTGCGGGTGCTGGAGATCACCGGCATAGCCCGCGAGCGAATGCAGGCAGCAGGCTACGCGGACACCCGTCCGCTGGTGGAGGAAACTGACGCCGCCACCCGGCGCATGAACCGTCGCATAGAAGTGTTGCTATATCCGGACCAGTTCAATGTCAAAGTCCACTCTGAAATGACATCAGAATGACACGATCGAACCAAAGAGAAGCACTCTGTAACAAACACTTACGCCACTGAAGACAGCGAGTAGGCGAATACCCATACGTGCCTTCATCACGTGAAAAAATCGATTGCCCACCCCCTCATCAGCCCCTAACATTCGCGGCACAAACAGCTTCCAGACACACTCGCCAGGCCCGCAGCCTGGCATACCGGAAACACAAGGCACTCGATAATGGAAAACGCAAAGGACCTTGGCGCCCCTGAACTCAAAGAAGTCGCCTTTGATGGGGTCGAGATTGCCGGGCTTGTCGTTCCCCTGCTTTTTGCGATCATGGCAATTGTTCTGGTTGCGTTTACCTCAGACTCCTCCGGAACTACTCCGGTAGACTCCAGGACTGCTTCCGAGCGTGCCGAATTGATCGAACAGATCCAGAGGCGCTAAGACCCTCCGCAAAGAGAGCCCGGCCCGCTCCATCCCGGCAGGAAGAGGACAGAGGCAGTGGGTTCCGCACCGACGCCAGGGCCGCTTGCAGATCCCTCGCCAGATACAGCTCCGCGTCGTGGGGATGAATGGCAATGCGTACCGGCTGGCGCTGCCACCGCGCCAGGCATAGCTGCACATTGTTGATCGACCTTAGCAGTCGAGCCCGAACGGTAGTATCCGCCTCAAAGCCAATGACCGGTAAACGACAAAAGTCGTCCCGATCCGCATCATAGATCCCGGTCAGGGTTTCATAGAAGCGAAACGGCAGCGTAGGCAATGTTTCGCGTTCGATAGACCCCAGTGCCCAGGCGGGCGGCACATAGAGTTCCGGTGGCTCCAGGCCGTGTTGTTCAAACCACTGATAATTGGCCCGGATCAGTCTGGCGATCGCCCCGGCGTCCAGGGAGAGGTGCTCCGCCGCGTCACGGGAAAGCAGCGCACTATGCAGGCGATGATAGACCGTGCGCGGCGACGCGCATTGATGACACCAGCCGTGGCCGGCGAGGGGATACCCCTGACGTTGCAACGAGGCCAACCAGGCCCGATCCCCTGGGGACCAATCCTGACCGGGAACCACCAGCAACAGAACCGAACCTGTGGGCACTGCCGGCGGCAGCCGGTCCAGCAGGGCCTGGACCTGTTGTCGGGTTTCCGGCATCACGTCATGAATCGAGATCAGGGCCTCGAGCCCGTCAGCCACAGCGTTCATACCGAGGTTCGGGCGCCAAGTCGACGCAGCAATCCCAGGGTAGCTGACGGTGCAGGCCGCTCAGGCACGCGCATCGCGGTCTGACACAATACGTCTTCCCAGCTCGCCAGGGTCTCGTCATTCACCGCAAACGCCAGATGGCGGGCACGCCTGGCGAGCTCGGTGCGCCGGTCCGGCTCCATCCGCTCGAGCCGCCGCAGGCCCTGGCCGAGGGTCTCCCCTTCGTGAAGCGGCAGCAGGCCCCGGACCAGTCCGGGCCACTGATTGATGCCACAGGCGTGTGAGGTGATCACCCAGCGCGCCCGGGCCATGGCTTCCAGGGCCACAGTACCGAAGGCTTCCACCGACGAGGGCAGTATCAGCACGTCATGATCGTCGAGAAAGGCCATGACCTCCTCGCGGGAAAGCCAGCCGGCAAAAAACAGGTTGTTCAGCCGCCGGGCACTGGCCTGAACCTCACTTCGCAAGGGGCCGTCGCCGAGTACTGTGAAGGTCAGGTCCGGACGACGAGCTGCGAGTTCCAGAAAGGCGTCAATATGCTTTTCCGCTGCCAGCCGTCCCACATAGAGCACCGACCGGACGCCGTCTCGCGGAGGCTCGGCCGGAGTGCGGGTGAATTCCCGCGCCACGGGGGTGCCCACCATCTGTGGCCGGAGCACACCGATGGCGCGGGCTAATCGCGCCATGGGCTCACTGATTGTGACCACCGAGGACGCGCCGCGGAACATGGCCCGATTTAACCGGTTGAGCAGTACGCTGGCCAGCCGTGCCAGACAGGGGCCCCAATATAGCCGCACCAGATGGGTGTAGTCGGTCTGGAAGGTCACACAGACTGGAATACCCATCTTGCTGGCCAGCCAGTAACCGCCGAGAGAAAAGATGCGGGTCCGGGAACCACCACTACGTGAGGCTGCATCTCTTCCATCAGCCGGGTCAATGCTCGCATGTGTGGAAAAAACAGGCGCTGGGTGGTGTCCCCCGGCATTGGAAGAGAACCGCCCTGACAGGTATGGGGGTGGTCCAGCGATGGCGCGACCAGCTCTGCACGAGCAATGCGCCCTCCCAGCAGGCCCACCAGGTCCTGGTAGTAGGTGCCCACTCCGTTTCGACCCTTGATGGCGTCCACGACGAAAAGTATGCGCAGGTCTTGTGTTTCCATTCATTCAGTTTGAGCCCGTTTTATGTCGAAAGTATTACTGGCCAAACTGGGGTCACAAGACAGACCTGTGCCGGCACTCCGGTAATCACGGTTGCTCGGATTCAGGCAAGGGATAGCCCAGGTGCCGATAAACAAAGCCGAAATCCCGCGACAGGCGCTGGGGGGGCAGGGCCACTCCGGTCAGCGAATACTGATGATTGCTCTGGTAATGCCGGGCGCGTTCCTCCTCTTTTTTCAGCGCAGAATCAAAGCCTTCATCCGGCGTCCACCCGAACTGCTGGTACACGGACATCACGGCGGCATAAGGGCGGGGCGCCAGTTCTTCCAGCAGGACCTGTGCGTATACGCAACCTGGCAGGTTCGGCAAGGTCTCGAAAAGGTGGCGGTAATAGAAACAGAGCATGTCGGTCAGCCGGTCGCGCCAGTAATCCGCATCAATGTCACGGCCACGGAAGATGCGCGCACCCACCAGAATGGCATTGATCTGCGAGGGCACCGCCCGTGTGGGATTGCGGAAACAGGCCACGAAGCGGGCATCCGGAAACTCCGCCACCAGACTTTCGATCAGGGGTGTAAAGGAGGGGTTCTTGGATAGCAGGGTCCGCTCGGGGCCATGAAACCAGAGATGCCGCTGCACAATGCCCCGGTAGAAGCCAAGGATACGACGTTTCTCCCGCCCGGAAAGCGCCTGGTCGCCCCGGGCCAGTCGCCAGAGCCGCTCGTCCGGCAGTGGCAGCACCAGCAGGAAACAGCCCAACACCGGCGCCAGGGCAAGATAGTCCTCCTCCGGGGCAGCCAGGCCGGTGCCGTGGATATCATCCAGCTTGCCGAGCACCCGCCGCTCGACACTTGCCAACAATCGGGCCAGAGGTGCGCCTGCCAGCCGGTCCAGTCGCGCAAAGCCCAGCCAGAAATAGCGCTGGGTAATGGAGGGTGCGAACACCAGTTCCCACAACGCCGTGGTGCTGAAGCGCCGGTCCAGTGCCAGCAACCGGTGCAGAAACGTGGTGCCGCTGCGGGGTATGCCAATGACAAACACCGGGGCCCGGATGCGGACATGGCGATAACCGGGAAAGAACAGGCGATCCAGGGCCAGTCCGCTGCCATTGATCAGCAACAGGGCCAGCAGCAACGGCCAGAACAGCAGCAATACCAGCCAGCGCCGCCACAGTTGATAAACTGGCTGGTCCGGTGCCGGCAACCAGGAGCGAAGGAAGAGAACCAGGAATTCTCTCGACATGCTGACCTCCTGCTCTTCAGGAACTCTGAACCGTCGAAGCAACGACCACTCCATCATCGTCAGATGAAGGTCTGATACTGCGCACCGTTTATGACATCGGGATTACATTCCCTGTCAGCGGCGACTGTTCATGGCAGGAAGAAAGCAAGCATCCCGGAAAAGGCGTCAGTTACACAAAACGGGCAAGGTGTCAGCAGTTGACGAGTACCATGAGGTAGATCATGCCGTTCACCACTTCGAAGTAGGCGCAGAGAAAACCTCCGACGAGCCCCTGGAAGATCTCAAGAAGCAGCGCCTGAACCTCAAGGATCGGTTGGCCGGCATGATTCGCGAACACGAATCTTCAGCACTTAAAACCAGATCTTCATTCTGCGGTACAAAGGGCATCGCCGGCAGGCCTTAACCGACCTCTATGCCAAGAGCCGGATACGCCGTCACACCGGCCCAGTCTCTTCACTGCTCAGGCCCGCGCCCGGGACTTATCCATGTATTTGCTGATCTCACGCTCCAGACGGGAGTGCACCTCCAACAGCTCATCCTTCTCAACCGGCTGGTCCTTGAGCCTGATGCGGGCTTTGTTGCGCTCGAGTTCGGCCCGCTGTTCGGCATAGACATGGTGCAGCACCCCCACCCCCAGACTGGCGTTCTGCTCGTCGTTCAGGTGCTTGCGCAACTGTTTGAACTGCTCTGGCGTGGGTGGAGTCTGACGTTTCTTCTCAATGTCCCGGGGACGGATCCCGAAGGTTTCACCCCATAGCGTCACCGCCTGGTCCCAGGCCCGTGACAGGGTCTGATGTTCGGTGATCGCAATCCGGACCGGGTTGCCCGGCACGTTCACCTGGAAGTAACACTGCTCGGTCTGGCCCCCACCAATGGTACCAATGCCCAGGGTGATCCCCTGAAATCCCACGCCCCTGCAGGGTTTGGTTCGGGCATGTTCGGTGCGAATGAAGTCCAGGTATTTTACGGCCGCTGCACGCATGGACCAGCGGGCGTCGTAGTACTCGGCTCGGGTTTTCTGGTACCGCTTCCAGAGCTCCGGGGGCACGTTATCACTGGGCGGGCGCAGGCTCAGGTACTTCTGGTAGCGCTTGCCGCGGATCATCACGGCAACCCGCCAACCATGAAATCCGGATGACAGGTCACCTTCTTCATAAAAGTGTATGGCCATAAATGGCGTCAGGCTCTCTTCTGGTTATGGATACATGTATACGAATCGATGGGCGCACCGGTTGGCATCACCCAGGCATGTTTTTCAGAAAGACTGGAACAGCAACTGCCGTTATGTCGCCTGATATGATGGTATAAGGGCCACAAGGCGCGATTGCAAGTCATTGAGCACCACTCGTTGGCTGGACCTTGACTTCCTGTCACCTTACAGTGCCCCAAGGCCCTGAGGGGCTGAAATATGACAAGCTGACAATTCAATCCAGTCGACAGGGGAGTCCCGATCTTCGTGGTCGGGGCTGAGAGTGTCCTGGTATCCCGTTGCGTTGACCGGACGGGACAGTGGACAGACCCTGGAACCTGATCCGGTTCATACCGGCGGAGGAAGTGCGACATGATGATGACACACCTGGCTGCCATAGTGGCAGCTTTATGCCTTTTCGCCTGGCTGGGGCTGCGTGCCCGTAAAACAGCGAACGGCCTCGACGACTACATGACTGCCCGCAACAGTCAGGGCGCCACAACCATCGGCCTTTCCTTCCTGGCCTCCGGCATGGGCGCCTGGATTCTGTTTGCGCCGCCGGAGGTGGGCGCATTCGTCGGTCCGGTCGCCCTCGCAGGCTATGCCCTGGGTGCGGCGCTGCCCTTCATCGTGTTCGCCGCCCTGGGCCCACTGATCCGAAAGCAACTGCCCAAAGGGCGCAGTATCAGCGAGTTTGCAGAGCAGCGCTTCGGTAAGGGCATGCGCCGGTGGGTGTCGGTGATTTCGGTCCTCTATATGCTCTGTTTCCTGGCGGCGGAGCTGACGGCTATAGGAGCCATTACCGGGTTGCTGTCAGACCTCAACGGCCAGCTCGTGATCATTGCCGTCGCGCTGACCACCCTGGTCTACACCACCTGGGGCGGGTTACGGGCCAGCCTCGCCACGGATCGCTGGCAGGCGCTCATGCTGATGGCACTGCTGGCCGCCGTGCTGTTTGTGGACTGGAAACACCTGCCGGTTACGGCCGGAACGGCCGACATGCCCGGCATCCCCTTCTGGAGCGCAGTCAGTGTTGCCCTGACGCTGGTACTTGCGGTGACCGCCGCCAACCTGTTCCACCAGGGTTACTGGCAACGGGTATGGGCGGCGCGGGACAGCGCCTCCCTCTGGAAGGGGGCAATCCTCGGCGGGGGAACGACCATCGTCGTGGTGGCCGTGGTTGGTGGTCTGGGCATGAGTGCCGCCATGGCGGGACTGGACCTGGGCACGCCACCTATTCCTTTTTTTGCACTGCTCAGTGAAGCGCCGCAATGGTTGGGAGCCGTCGCCCTGGTCCTGGCGGTGACGCTGGTCGCCTCGTCGGTGGACACCCTGCAGAACGGTATCGCCTCCCTGGCGGTGGCCGAAAAACAAGGCCTGACGCTGACCTCGGCCCGCTGGGTGACCGTGGTACTCATGGTGCCAGTCATTGCGGTGGCACTGCAGGGCGTATCGGTTCTGCGGCTGTTCCTGATTGCCGACCTGCTGTGCGCGACGGCCATCATTCCGGTGCTGATGGGACTCTGGTCCCGGGTCACAACGGCGGCGGCAATGGGCGGTGTACTGGCAGGCCTGGCCGGGGCGATCCTGCCCAGCTGGGTCATCACCGGGAGCATTACCGAGGCCTTCCACATCGCCAGCTTCCCCGGTGGCGCGCCAACGCTGGCGCCCTTCGCCGGTGCGCTGGTGGCGTCTGCCCTTGTTACCTGGGTGTTATCCCTGCGACGCCCCCTACAAACACAATAACAAGTCATCCCCTCAAGGACATCACATGAGCGAAGACAAGTTCGTTGAACTCAAGACCGGCGTCAATCTGTGCTATCGCGATTACGGCAAAAGCAGCGGCGACCCCATCCTGCTGGTCATTGGTCTGGGTTTTCAGCTGATCCACTGGCCGGGCGAGCTGATTGAAACGTTGTGCCAGAACGGCCATCGCGTCATCACCTTCGACAACCGCGACTCCGGACGTTCCTCACGAATCGACGGACCGGAACCATCGCTCTGGCAGAAGCTCACCGGAAAAGCACCGAAAGGGGCCTATGGCCTGGATGATATGGCCGAAGATGCCATGCAACTGCTGGATCACCTGGACCTGGACCGGGCCCATGTGGCGGGCATGTCCATGGGCGGCATGATTGCCCAGGTTATCGCGGCCCGGTATCCGGAACGGGTCAAGAGCCTCATCTCCATTTTCTCCACCACCGGGGCCCGCAACGTCGGGCAACCGGTCCCCCGGCTGATGCTGCACTTCGCGAAACCCACCGAGAAGAGCCGTGAGGCCTACATCGCATGGAACCTGAAAACCATCAAACTGGCTGGCGGGCCCGGTTTTCCCTCAGACCCTGAGGCCAACAGGGAACTGTTCAGGCAGGCCTGGGACCGCGGCGCCCCGGACCTGGTTCACGCCATGTCACGGCAGGTGGGTGCCATCTTCAAAAGTGGGGACCGAACGAATCAGGTCAAAACCATCCAGGCACCCACGCTGGTTATCCATGGTGACCGCGACCCGCTGGTGACGCCCAGCGGCGGAGACGCGACGGCCAAAGCCATTCCCAACGCACAACATGTGGTAATACCGGAGATGGGCCACGAGATCTCACCGGCGCTGGTGCCAAAGCTGGCGGAGCTCATGCTTGGACATACCCGGCAACATACCGAATAAAAGGAGCCCCTCCATGCCTATCCACCTTCGCCAGGTCTGCCTGGTTGCCGAAAAACTGGAACCCTGCCGGCGTGACATCGAAGCGGTGTTCCGGACCCCTGTCTGCCACCGGGACCCCGAGGTGGCCACCTTTGGCCTGGAGAATGCCCTGTTTGCCCTGGGCAGCCAGTTCCTGGAGGTGGTGGCACCAACACAGCCTGGTACCGCGGCCGGTCGCTTTCTCGAGCGCAAAGGCGGAGACGGTGGCTATATGGTGATCTGCCAGGCTCCGACGCTGGAAGAACAGGCACAGCTTCGGGCCCGGGCGGCAGACAACCAGGTCCGGGTGGCCTACGAATCAGACCGGGGCACCTGGAACATCATGCAACTGCATCCCCGGGACATGGAAGCCGCCTTTCTTGAGGTGGACTGGGACCAGCAGGCCGACATGACAGGCAACTGGCAGCCGGCCGGTGGCCTGGCGTGGACCGGGATGGGCCGCAACGAATCGGTCAGGGGGATCGTCGGCCTGGAACTGTCAGGCAACGATCCCCAGCGCCTGGCGCAACATTGGTCCCGGGTGCTCGGGGAACCCGTCCAGGTTCACAACGGGCTGCCTGCCATTGAGCTGGCCAACGCGGTTCTGCGTTTCTCAAAAGGGGACACAGCATCCGGGCAGGGGTTGACCGGTGTCGACGTGAACGTAGCGGACCCGTGCGACATACTGGCCCGGGCGAAGGCCAGCGGGCTACCGACCGGGCCCGACGGATTCCGGCTGTGTGGCGTTACCTTCAACTGCATGCCTGCCTGAACACCTCTCGTCTCTCACCACGAAAACCACTTCCCCTATTAAGGTCGTCGCTACCATGAGCAGCGGCGACCTTTCCTGACGTTCCCACGGATTACGTAAGCCTTCCAGCTGCCAAAACCTTCTATTCATCGATTTTCTCGAACTATCCCCATCAATAAATCGAGTTTTTTACGGACCGGATCCGTCTAGACTCCGCCCTCCTGTTTCGGTAACTACCTACGAGGTTTCAATATGTCGAGCCAACACACCGATGTCCTGCTGATTGGCGGGGGCGTCATGAGCGTTACCCTGGCGTCCCTCATCGCCGAACTCGACACCTCCCGCACCATTACCGTGGTTGAGCAGTCCAGCCAGCTGGCTCCGGAGAGTTCCGATGCCTGGAACAACGCCGGTACCGGTCATGCCGGCTACTGCGAACTCAACTACACCCCGGAGCAGCCCGACGGCACCGTATCCATCGACCGTGCGTTGACCATCAATGAGCAGTTCGAAGTGTCGCTGCAGTTCTGGAGCTCACTGGTGGCCAGTGGCCGGCTACCCGCGCCGGAGAACTTCATTCGCAATGTGCCTCACCTGAGCTGGGTGCAGGGCCAGGAGGCCTGCCGATTCCTGAAGAACCGGCATTCCGCCCTGCAGGAGCACCCGCTGTTTGCCGACATGGAGTTCTCGGACCAGTCATCAACACTGAACCAGTGGCTGCCCCTGGTGACCCGCTCCCGCTCGGTGTTCGAGCCGGCGGCGGCGACCCGGGTTGCCCACGGCAGCGACGTGAACTTCGGTGCACTGACCCGTCTGCTGGGGCGGTCCCTGGCACAACGGGATAACTGCGAGATCAACCTCGGCTGGCAGGTAACCGACATTGAGCGGCCTGGCGATCACTGGAAGGTGACACTATGGAACCCTGCCACGTCCGAGACCCGGGAGCTGACCGCCCGCTTCCTGTTCATCGGTGCGGGTGGTGCTTCGCTTTCGCTGCTCCAGAAGGCGGGTGTTCGTGAAGCCAGGGGGTATGGCGGCTTTCCGGTATCCGGCCTGTGGCTGGCCTGTGAGGACGAAGCCCTGGCAACGGCCCACAACGCCAAGGTCTACAGCCAGGCTCCGGTGGGCGCACCCCCCATGTCGGTCCCTCACCTGGATACCCGCTACATCGATGGCAAGGCGGCATTGCTCTTCGGGCCGTTTGCCGGGTTTACCACCCGCTTCCTGAAGCGGGGAAGCCCGCTGGACCTGCCCGCCTCGGTACGGCGTGACAACCTCCGCCCGATGATGGACGTGGCCCGGGGCAACTGGCCCCTGACCCGGTACCTGATCCGGGAAGCCCTTAGCTCTCGCGAGTCACGCCTGGCACAACTCGGCAGTTTCCTGCCCGAGGTGAATCCGGACGCCTGGAAACTGGTTCGTGCCGGACAGCGAGTGCAGATCATCAAACCCGACCACAACCGCAGGGGCACCCTGGAGTTCGGCACCGAGGTACTGACCTCCGGCGATCGCTCCCTGGCGGCGCTGCTGGGGGCTTCACCAGGGGCTTCCACCTGTGTCCCCGCAATGCTGGACGTCATCGAACGCTGCCTGCCGGACCTGGTGACAGGTGAGCGCCGGCAAACCCTGCAGGCCATGATTCCGAGCTACGGCCAGTCCCTGCGGGAAGACCATGGCCTGCTCGCCGATGTCAGAAATCACACCCTGAGCACCCTCGGACTCACCTCCGGGACCAACCAACCTGACTCTGAACGGAGCCTGTACGCATGATGATTGGCATTCCCAGAGAGCGGAAGAGTGGTGAAAACCGCGTCGCTATCATACCGTCTGGTATTACCCCCCTGCTGGAAGCCGGCTACGAGGTCGTGGTCGAAAGCGGAGCGGGACTACCGGCCCATTTTTCCGATGACGAGTACCGCCACGCCGGCGCTATTATTGCCGGTGATGCCGAATCCCTGTACCGGCAGGCACAGGTCATTCTGAAGGTTCTGGCACCGGACTCGGAAGAGGCGGACCTGCTCCAGCCCGAGTCCACCCTGATCTGCCTCCTCGACCCCTGGTTCAATCGCCCGTTGCTTGAGCAGCTGGCCGCCAGGTCGGTCCAGGCCTTCGCCCTGGATCTGGTGCCCAGGACCACCCGGGCCCAGTCGATGGATGTCTTGAGCGCCATGGCCGGCATCAGCGGTTATCGCGCCGTGCTGAGCGGCGCCATGGCTCTGCCCCGCTATTTCCCGATGCTGATGACCGCCGCCGGCACCATCCACCCCGCCCGGGTGCTGGTGATCGGAGCTGGCGTGGCGGGACTGATGGCGATTGCCACCGCCCGTCGCCTGGGCGCGGTGGTGGAAGCCTACGACCTGCGCCCCGAAGTGAAAGAGCAGGTGGAGAGCCTTGGCGCCGACTTCATCGCCATTGAGGTGCCAGAGGCGGATACCTCCGGCGACGGCGGTTACGCAAAGGCCCAGGATGAGGCCTTCTATGCGGCGCAGCGTCAGCAACTCGCGGACTGTGTCGCCCGGGCTGACCTGGTGGTTACCACCGCCTCGGTGCCCGGCAAACCGGCCCCGAAACTGATCGACCAGGACATGCTCCACCGCATGAAGGGCGGTTCCGTTGTGGTCGACCTGGCTGCCGAAAGAGGCGGCAATGTGGAGGGAACCCGGCTCAACCAGAAGGTGGATATCGACGGCGTCACCCTGGTGGGACACGTCAATCATCCATCCCGTGTGCCCGTCCATGCCTCCCAGTTGCTGACCCGGAACATCAGCGCCTTCCTCTTCAATATGACAGAGGACGGTCACCTGGCCCCCGACCTGGATGACGACATCGTATCGGCGACCCTGGTCACCCATCACGGCCAGGTGCTGCACGGCGCCCAACCAGAGATCACTGAAGAACCCGCCACAGACGTCGAGGAGAACGCCTGATGGAAGTCTTTGTCCTGAGTTTCACCATTTTCATTCTTGCGCTGTTTGTCGGCGTCGAGCTGATCAACAAGGTACCTCCAACCCTGCACACACCGCTGATGAGCGGCACCAACGCCATCTCCGGCATTGTGGTTGTTGGCGCCATCATCAGTGCCGGCAGCTCGAACCTGTCACCGACACTGGCCGCCATCCTGGGTTTTGTGGCGGTCACGCTCGCCAGTATCAACATCGTGGCCGGTTTCCTGGTCACTGACCGCATGCTGAACATGTTCAAAAGGAAGGGGTAATCATGTTTGCTCTGCTGAATTTTTCCTATCTCGCCGCGGCTGTGTGCTTCATCCTCGGCATCAAGGGCATGACCAAACCGAAAACTGCGGTTCGCGGCAACCAGATGGCTGCAGTGGGCATGCTGATTGCGATAGTGGCCGCACTGCTCCACCACCAGGTGGTCAGCTACGCCAGTATCATCGCGGGCATGCTGCTGGGCGGCGGCATCGGTGTCTGGCTGGCAAAACGCACTGCCATGACCCAGATGCCGGAGCTGGTGGCCAGTCTCAACGGTATCGGTGGTGCCGCCTCCGTCGCGGTAGCCACCAGCACCTGGTTCAATGCCCAGGGCGCCGGCATGCTCGGTGGCAGTGGCTGGACCACCGCCATCATGGCTTCCATTGTCATTGGCTCGGTTACCCTGACCGGTTCATTGGTGGCCGTGCTGAAACTCAAGGGCAATCTTGGTGACAGTCGCAACAATCGCCTCTGGCAGATCGTGGCACTCACCTGCCTGGTTGCCATCGTTGGGGGCGGCGCGTCCTTCATCACCAGTGCCACCCCCAATCCCATGGTTCTGGCGGTCGTGGTCGGGCTGTGCCTGCTACTTGGAGTGGGACTGGTGCAACCCATCGGTGGTGCTGACATGCCGGTGGTGGTGGCGCTGCTCAACGCCTACTCCGGACTGGCCGGCGCGGCCACAGGTTTTGTCCTGGGCAACCAGGGACTGATTATCACCGGATCGCTGGTCGGCGCCTCGGGGCTGATCCTGACGGCCGTTATGTGCAAGGCCATGAACCGGTCACTGCCCAACGTCCTGTTCGGCGGCGCCTTTGGCCAGACCGACCAGGCTACCGGTCGTCAGGACGAGGGCGACTTCTACGAAGGCAAGGTCAAGTACGCGACCCCGGATGACCTGGCGCTGCTGCTTGATGGCGCCAGGAGCGTGGTCATGGTGCCGGGGTACGGACTTGCCGTGGCCCAGGCCCAGCATGCCGTGAAGGAACTGGCCAGCCAGCTGGAAGCACGCGGCGTGAAAGTCAGCTACGCCATTCACCCGGTAGCCGGCCGTATGCCCGGCCACATGAACGTGCTGCTGGCCGAGGCGGAAATCCCGTATGACCAGCTCAAGGATATGGAGGCCATCAACCCCGAACTGCCCCAGGCGGATGTCGCCATTGTCCTCGGCGCCAACGATGTGGTGAATCCGGCGGCCGCCGAAGACCCCGGTTCACCCATCTTTGGTATGCCGATTCTGGATGTGCATAAGGCCAGGACCGTGGTTGTTGTCAAACGCAGTCTTTCACCGGGTTTTGCAGGCATACCCAATGGCCTGTTCATCCGCGACAACAGCCTGATGGTGAAGGGGGATGCCAAAGACGTTCTCCAGGCGACTACCGGAGCGATGAAGGAACTCTGACCCGGAAAGTATCACCGTGGGAAAGATTCCACGGTGATACTTGAGTTCGCTGCTGAGCCGTGGAGCCATTGACGAGTGTCTCAAAGGGCGTAGCATGAAAAACGTACGCTAGGGCAATTCCACTTCCCGCCAATCATAGGATTTTCTATATGCCTGTAGAAAAGCACGATCTGGTTCATGAAATGCCCGAATCAAAAGACGCCATTCATCACCTGAAAAGCAGCAGCACGCATTTCGCGAAGCTTTTCGATGAATATCATGACATTGAACATGAGGTGCATCGCTACGAGACGGGTGCGGAAAACACCTCCGATGACCACCTTGAAAATCTCAAGAAGCAGCGCCTCCATCTCAAGGATCAATTGTCCGCCATGATCCGCGACTACGAGTCGTCAGCCAGCTAATGAATAACCACCAGACCGCCAGCCGGCTCCAGGCGGCCTGGACCTTCCCCTCCGCCGGTCAGGATTGGCTTCACCCCGTCTTGAGGAAACCGTCAGCGGTAGTCACCAATGCCTTCCAGGCGTCATAGGTGCTCAGGAATACCTGGCCGGTCAGCTCGTCACAGAAAGGTGTCCGCTTCAGACAGTCCATGACCGGCCCCTTAACCTCGGCCAGATGCAGTCTGATACCCGCATCGCTGAGCCGCCGGTTGATCGCTTCGAGACTTTCCAGGGCAGAGGCATCAATATCGTTGACCGCCTGGCAGGCCAGCACCAGGTTCTTCATCAACGGATGATCGGACACCAGTTGCAGGACCGTTTCCTCGAGATAGCGGGCGTTGGCGAAATACAGACTCTCGTCCACCCGTAACACCACCGTACAGTCGTCCACTTCCACTTCATGCCGCTGCACGTTGCGGAAATGCTCAGTACCCGGCATCCGGCCAACGACCGCACTGTGGGGACGGCTGGTGCGATACAGGTGCAGACCGATAGATAGCACCACGCCGACCACAATACCCGCTTCCACCCCCTGCCCCAGGGTGAGGAGGATCGTGGCCAGCATCGCGGCGCCATCGGATTTCGAGTAACTGAGGGTTCGCCGGATCGCCGGCAGGTCGATCAGTGTACTCACGGCGATGATAATGGTGGCAGCCAGGGTGGCCTTGGGCAGGAATGCCAGCAGCCCCGTCAGCGTCAGCGTCGCCACCGCGATGCCGACGGCCGTCAGGGCACCGGCAACCGGAGTCTGGGCACCGGCCTCAAAGTTGACCACGGAGCGGGAAAATCCCCCTGAAACGGGAGAACCGCCGCTGACGCCGGCTGTCATGTTAGCCAGGCCGAGGGCAATCAGCTCGGCGTTCGGATCGATCCTCTGACGTCGCTTCGCTGCAAGCGTCTGGGCCACGGACACGGACTCCACAAACCCCACCAGGCTGATCAGCACAGCAGCCGGTAACAGTGTTGCCCAGATGTCCGGGGCCAGGGATGGCAGGGCAATGTCTGGCAGGCCGCTGGGCACTTCACCCACCAGATTGACGCCTTTGGCACCGAGCTCGAAAACCCAGGCAACCGCTGTGGTCACCATCACCGCGGTGACCGGTGCCGCCTTGGCAGTCAGATCCGCCAGCCGTTCGCCCATACCCAGGCCGACCAGACCCCGTTTCAGGAACGTCCGGCACAGGTACAGGAAGACCAGCGCTCCACCACCAATGGTCAGGGTGATCGGATTGATGCGATCCAGCTGTGACAGCAGCCCCTGAACCATCGCCAGAAGATTGTGGCCACCGCCCTGGATGCCCAGGATGTGACCGAGCTGACTACCGGCGATCAGGATCCCGGACGCGGTGACAAAGCCGGAGATCACCGGATGACTGAGGAAGTTGGCCAGAAATCCCAGGCGCAGCAGGCCCATCCCGAACAGGATCAGCCCTGACAGGGCTGCCAGCACCAGGGCCGCACCCACATATTCCGGCGAGCCGGCCTGGGCGATCCCCCCAAGGGCGGAGGCTGTCATCAGTGACGCCACCGCCACCGGCCCGACGGCAAGCGTGGCGCTGGTGCCGAACACCGCATAGGCCACCAGGGGCAACATGCTGGCATACAGACCCACTTCGGGCGGTAGCCCCGCCAGCAGGGCATAGGCCAGGGCCTGGGGCACCAGCATCAGCGTGACGATCACCGCCGCCAGAGCATCACTGACGAACGTCTGTCCCTGGTAGTCCCTGAGCCAGCCTGCGATGGGCAGCAGCCGGGCCAATCGATTGGTCATGGTGTTCACTCCGGTGCCAGCGTTGTCCGGTGGCCGGTGTGCGCCACGGCCCGATGCGCTGCGCGGTTATGCATCCTCATGTTCTCCATCCTCAGAACAGGTTGATGGGAACCTTGAGGTAGACCTGGCCGTTGTCCTCGGCCGGAGGCATCTCCCCTGCCCTCATGTTGACCTGCACCGATGGCAGGATCAGCCGCGGCATATCCAGCGTGGCGTCGCGTTCGGTCCGCAGGCGAACGAAGTCGTCCTCTGTCATACCCTCGCGGACGTGGATATTGCTGGTCCGCTGCTCGGCCACCGTGGTTTCGTGCATGAACTCGTCGCGCCCCGGTGCCTTATAGTCATGGCACAGGAAGATCCGGGTTTCCCTCGGCAGGGCCAGTACCTTCTTGACCGACTGGAACAAGGTATGAGCATCACCACCGGGGAAATCACAGCGGGCCGTGCCGGCGTCCGGGGCGAACAGGGTGTCCCCCACAAAAGCAGCATCGCCGATCACATAGGTCAGGCAGGCCGGGGTATGTCCGGGCGTATGCAGGACGCTGCCCTCCAGGTTGCCGATCCGGAAGGAATCACCCTCTTCGAACAGCCGGTCGAACTGGCTGCCATCGCGGGCAAAGTCGGTGCCGGCATTAAAGGCCTTGCCAAAGATGTTCTGTACCTCAACGATCCTGGCGCCAATGCCGGTCTTGCCACCCAGCTTTTGGTGGAGGTAGGGAGCCGCGGACAGGTGATCAGCGTGGACATGGGTTTCCAGAATCCACTCAACACTCAGCCCGTTGTCTGTCACGAATCGGATGATTTCGTCGGCGGATCTTACATCGGTGCGGCCAGCGGCATAGTCAAAGTCCAGCACCGAGTCGATGATGGCGCAGGCGTCACTGTCCGGGTCCTGAACCACATAGCTGAAGGTGTTGGTGGGCTCATCGAAAAAATGGGTCACAAGTGGCTTGTTCATACTCAATCCTCCGTATGGAGTGTCATTCACTCACACACCAAATCATACTTTTGGTTCTATTCATATGCGATTTAGACATACCAAAGCAATGCCGTCGATAGCCTGGGTTGATCCAGAGCAACCAAAACTGACATTTGGTCATGGCAGACCACCAAACCGGACTCAGAACCCACCTGATGGTCACGGATCACTCCACGGTCCGCGTAGCCGGGTGTGCCAGCCACTCCCGCCCCTTCAGCATCCCGTGCCAGTACAGCGTCGGCAGCTGTTTGGCCTTGAGCCACCAGGCCGCGCGGGTAGCTTTGGTGCCATCATTGATCCACTTGGGGAAACTCGGCTGCAGAACACCGTTGTAGCCGAATTCCGCCAGCACAATACGACCGTTTTCCACCGTCAGCGGGCAGGAGCCATAGCCCAGGTACGCGGCCTGCAGCGGCTGCCCCCGCAACGCTG
The DNA here is from genome assembly GCF_042651045.1 of Marinobacter lacisalsi. Classification (NCBI taxonomy): domain Bacteria; kingdom Pseudomonadati; phylum Pseudomonadota; class Gammaproteobacteria; order Pseudomonadales; family Marinobacteraceae; genus Marinobacter; species Marinobacter lacisalsi. The sequence goes on along the minus strand of NZ_JBHSDI010000062.1, from coordinate 63,081 downwards.
AAATCACGTTTTCGGCCACCACCGGCGCCTGCTTACGCACGGCGGCGGCCGTCTTGGCATTGCTGGTACCGCTGACATCCCCCAGGCCGAAGACGTTATTGCAGGTTTTGTGCTGGAGGGTATCGTCAGCCAGGTCCAGCCAGCCGCCGTCGTTGGCCAGCGCCGACTCACGGATGAACGCTGGCGCCCGCTGGGGCGGTACGGCATGGAGCAGATCAAACCCCACTTCCCGCTCGCTCACGGCCCCCTCCCCATCGGTCACCCGGAAGGTGGCTTTTCTGGCGGGACCATTCACGGCCACCAGGTTGCTCTGGAAGTTCACATCAATACCGTATTTGTCGATGTATTCCTGCAGCGCCGGAACATAGGCCGGGACGCCAAACAGCACCGCACCGGCATTGTGGAACTGGACGTCCACTTCCCCCAGCGCTCCCGCCTTCAACCAATGGTCTGCGGACAGATACATGGCTTTCTGGGGAGTCCCGGCACATTTGATGGGCATGGGCGGCTGAGTGAACAGCGCCGTGCCCTTCTTGAGGTGCTGCACCCTGTCCCAGGTGTATTGCGCCATACCCTGACGATAGTTTGAGGTCACGCCATTGGACCCCAGGGCAGCCTCCAGGCCATCGACGGCGGCCCAGTTCAGTTCAAGCCCGGGGGCGAGGATCAGCGCCTGGTAGGAAATCACCGACCCATCTCCCAGACGAACCTGGTTCGCGTCATGGTCCACGTCGGTCACCGTCTGCCGGACCCAGGTGACATACCCGGGCATGACTTCGGATGTTGGTCGGGCTGTGACCTCCGGCGCGAACACCCCGCCACCCACCATGGTCCAGCCCGGCTGGTAGTGGTGCGTGTCGGACGGCTCGATAACGGCGATGTCGATGTTCCGGTCGCGCCTGTGAATACTGGCGGCGACAGAAATGCCGGCAGCGCCGCCACCCACGATAACGATGCTGTACTGTGTGCCTGCAACAGGCTGCTGTGTGCTGCTGGTCATAACTCGGCCCTCTTGTGTTTATCGGTGTGGCGTCGTTGATTGATGATTGTCAAAGCCTACCATCTTTTTAGGCATAACCTTAGATTATTTAATTATATTAGGTGAGCCAGCATACCCAAGGCGCCAGCGCAGAGGGAAACGGGGGGCAGGGCCCTTGCACCTTGTCCTGCTCAACTGCGAGCATCGTCGGGGAGAGCTGATGGAGAGAGTAGAGTGGAAGTGGCTATGGCCCTGGACATTACAGGCCGTTGTTCAGCCCGCTGAGCGACGGTTCAGTAACACGAGCCAGCGCGGTCATGACGGTACCACAGCATCGCTGCCGGTATTGGCAAACGGGCGTGGATATCCTGACCGCCTGTGACTTTCGGCTACTTGCTATTCGGGAGCGCGTGATTAAGATAGCCCCCTAATTTATCAGGAGTGAGCAAGGATGAACCCGACCGACAACGTCTTCCAGAGCTATGGACGCTGCTGCCGCGACGAGCAGTTCTTTATCAACTTCTATACCTTCTTCATGGACAGCTCGGAACAGATCCGGGAGCGATTTGCCAATACCGACATGGCCGCCCAGCGCCACCTGCTGCGCAATGGCATCATGCAGCTGATACTGACGGCGCGAGGCATGTCCGACCGCAAGCTCAGGGCACTGGGCGAGAGCCACGACCGTCACCACTACAATATTGACCCGGCCTGGTACGAGCTGTGGCTGACGGCGCTGATGAAAGCCGTGCGACACCACGACCCCGAATACTCACCCGCCCTTGAGGAGGAATGGCACGAGGTGCTGCGGCCGGGCATTGATCTGATCCGCGGCGCCTACTGAGGCCGGACCCGACAGCGGCAGACACGACCGTCTACCGCTGTGCCATCGCCTCATCCCACTGGCCATCGCGGTATTGCGCCACGCCCTGCTCCGTATACCGGCATAGGAACAGCCACTGGTTTTCCACAAGGTCGGCGACATTCCGTTGCCGGCTGAGAATACCCTCGATCCGGTCCGCCGGAGCATCGATCACCACGGTCAGACGCACCGGCTCATGGCGCCAGAGCGTGCCATCATGCACGGACTGCAGAGGCAGGCCGATCCTCAGCTGCGGGCTGTTGCCTTCAATCACGCCGACGTTCCCGCCCACCACGGAATGCAGGAGTTTGTTACCCGCACCGTGTACCTGCGGCGCCGTGACGGAGGCGAAATACTGCAGGTTGATCCAGTTAGCCACCACCATGGGAGCAGTCAGCAGCGCTTCCAGAATGCTGCCGTCGCTGTCCTGAGCTGCGTCGTATTCATGCAGGAACACCCGCCCACCCAGGTCTGCACCACGGGTAAAGTCCCGCCGGGCGAAGACAATGGCACCGTTATTCGCCAGGCCCCACTCCGGTCGAACCTCGGACCAGTCACGCCCCCTGCGCTCCATCATCTCGAGCAGCTGTCCGTCACCCAGCCCGTTGAGCCCCAGCGCCGTGGCCCTTTCCCGCCGTGCCTCGACACTGGCCTTCGCGAAGGCCCGGGACAACGCCTCCACACGGGACAAGTGGGTGTCAGGTACGCGGTCGGTTTCCAGCAGCGAGACCGTATCCGTCAACGTGCAATGTTCGCCGGCCACCGCCCAGCAATAGTCCGGTATGCGGATGCCCTGCCCCGAAAGCGCCGCCCGCACCGAGGGATCATTGAACAGGCGGGCGGTCAGACGGGCGTTGACGGCACCACTCTGGCCGCCGCAGGCGCCGCAGTCGAGACCGGCCTGGTTCGGGTTATTGTCGGTTCGGCTGCCGTGCCCGATAAAGGCCACCAGGGGCGCGAAATCCCGGGTCAGGGACATACCGCGCAGAGCGCCGGCCAGCAGCCCCGCTTTCTCGGCGTCGCTCAGGGGATCACCGCCGGTGGCGTGAACCAGCCGTCCTTCCGGCGGTGTGGCCGGGGTGTGGTTTCCTTCCGGGCGCTTCAGACTGTCACGCACCAGTTTCCAGGCCCACGCCAGGCCGGTGGTTTCCACCAGCGTGAAGGTCGACAGGCTGCCGTACTTGGCCTTTCGGACCGAGCCCCGGCCGATCTCCCGCTGGTCCAGCATCCGGTTCACCTGACGGTCCTGCCCCGGACTGCCGCAGGTGTCCATCAGACGATAATTCGCTGACAGCAGGCCCGGCAGGCGCCGGACAGGCCGGAACGGCCCGTGGGCCTGGTGCTCCATGGGCAGCCCGAAGAAGCCGGCAAAACCCAGTGTCCGTGCCTGGGGTAGCACCCTTTCCAGGTGACGACGCATCACTTCCGAACGCACATCTATACAGAACACCGCCTGCAGGGCTACCGGCCCTGTATCACTGGCGCTTTCGTTCCGTGGACGCATCAGCGATTGCCAGAGTGTCCTCTGGTAGCCGATTTCAAAGGCACGATGCCACAGCCATAGCTGATCAGAACGGCCCGCCGGGGGCAGCCTGTTCAGACCGGCACGGTTTTTACGGTACCGGACTTTCTGCTCCATCGAGGCGCATACCAGACCCGTCGCTTCCCAGACCAGGGTGATGGCCAGAAGCTCCCAGACACGATCGGAACCGCCTTTCCCAAGGTTGGCCCGCCAGTCCTCGCCCCGGCACCAGGAGGCCCAGCCATTGACCTGCAGCAGCCAGTAGTGGCCCATGGCCTCAAGGGTCTCCCCATTGAGATTCAGGGTTGAGACCGCCTGCCGGATGGCCGCGGCCGGGTCCTCGGGCATGGACCGCAGGCAATTCCGCGCCCCGCCGACACCCGTAGCGGTGTCCAGCAGCAGGCTGTTCCGGCTGGATTCGAGCCAGAACCGGTAAAGGCAATCGGTATCACGGCTCATGGACCAGCCGGCCTGGCGTCCATCAAAGAACGCGGCACAGGTTTCTGCAATCTGATCCCGCACCACGTTGATGACCGGCTCGCCCTCACGCACGGGAGCATAGGTTTCCAGCACGGATGCGGCACAACCGCCCACATCAACCGGAGGCGCCAACGACAGCCAGCGTACGAGCGCATCCGGATCCTCCGTGCTCTCCCGTTCGCGCAGGGCCTGCTCCAGGTCTCCGCGGCGGATCCGCCCACCATCCCAGGCCTCCTTGTAAAAGGCGGGCGGCATCAGGATGGAAAAACCACCCCGCTGCCTCAGGAGTCGGTCTGCGGTCGGCGCCGGCAGATGTTTCAGCCCCCAGAACGGATTCACCGCAATCCACTGATCCAGCGGCCAGACCGGCGCAATACGGGGGCAGACAGACCTGAGCCGCTCTTGCCAGTCACCGGACAATGGCTGCACAGCGGCGGTTGCCATGGCGGGAAGAGTCATGACCGATCCTCCACTCTGAAGGGATGATGAGGCACGCGACGCAATGCGTAGGGTGCACGAAGGGCCCTGGCGGCCAGGAAACCGGTTACCCGGTCAAAGGGTACGTCCAGGTAAAGCCCGTGACGGAAGTGGGTGCAGAGTGCCCGGACCAGACGGTACCGGGGGCTGAGATGGGTCATGACGGTGCCTGTCAGCAGCGCCGCAACCACCAGCCATCCCACCCACTGTGCCGCCAGCGGCAGTAGCACCGGCTGGTGGTCAGGCAATGCCGGCCCCAGCAACAGGTGGAGCAGGAAGTAGCCCGGCACCAGCGCCACAGCCAGCAGGCACAGGCGTCCCGCCACCAGAGGCGAGGTGCCACCGGGTATACCCAGAACGGCCGCACCCACCGCCAGCACCAGCACCGCACCAAGCACAGGGTTGTATTGGACGATCTGCGGCGCCAGCACAATCACAACACCGGCGACACCAGCACAGACCCCGGCCCTGAGAAAGCGAACCTGCCAGGGCGCGGGAGGAAAACCATGGGTTGCGGACACCGCCACCGTACGCCCGGAAGCCAGGAACGAATGGGCCTTGTAGACAGAGTGGGCGAGCAGATGAAGCAGGGCCAGGGTATAGGCGCCCATGCCGATCTCGAACAACATGAAACCCATCTGGGCACAGGTGGACCAGGCCAGGGCATGCTTGACGGAATAATGGGTCATCATGGTAAGCACCGCGACAACCGCCGTAGTGCCCCCGACTGCCAGCAGGATCATGTGGCCAGGCGTAAAGCCATCAAAGACAGGAAACAGCCGAAGCCAGAGAAAACCACCCAGGTTGATAACTCCGGCGTGAAGCAGCGCCGACACGGGGGTTGGCGCCTCCATGACCCGCAGCAACCAGCCATGAAAGGGAATCTGGGCACACTTGAGCACCGCGGCCAGCGCCAGGGCCACTGAGGCCCACCAGGCATAGACGCCATTGGTGGCAACCGCGCCACTTTGCGCGATGATATCCGGCAGAATAAAGGTGCCATGCTCCGCATAGAGCAGACCGACGCCCAGGAAGACAAACCCGTCGCCCAGCCGGCTGACAATGAACTTCTGCACCGCTGCCAGGCGTGCCTGGGGTCGATCCTGGTAGAGCGTCAGCAAATGGTGGAGTGCCAGGCTGATGGCGACCCAGGCGAAAGCCAGTATCAGCAGGTGATTGGTGAACACCAGCACCAGCACCGACCCGATGATCACCAGCAGCCAGGGCAGGAACCGCTGATGACCGGGATCAGCCCGCAGGTAGGTATCCGCGAAACGAAGAATGACCCAGCCGATAAAACTCACCATCAGCGCCATCCAGACGCTGATACCGTCTGGGTAAAGCCCCAGGGCTCGGGCGCTGTCCTGCAGTCGAGTCGTTGCTGACCAGACAGATTCCGTGAGCAACCAGGCTCCGACCGCTGCCGAGGCAGCCATGGAAATCAGCAGCAGCCGCTGGGCGATCCGCCAGCAGTGCGCCAGTTTGAGGGGATTCTGCAACCAGCCACAGCCAGCCGCGAGCAGCAGCATCAGGGCAACGGGTAGCAGCCACGCTGCCAGCAGGCCAAAGGCAGGAATATCCATAAGTGAGTTCATGAGTGCCAGTCTCCTTGATGTCGAGACCAGTTTGCGCAACCCACAATCATAGATAAAATAGTTTATATCGAACCATCCGTTCACTTATAGAGAATGAATCACCGTGAAGCTTAATTACCATCACCTCTATTACTTCTGGCGGGTGGCGCGGGCCGGGCACCTGACGCGCACGGCGGATGCCCTGCACATCTCCCAGTCGGCCCTGTCCGGCCAGATCCGCAAGCTTGAGGAGAGCCTTGGGCATGACCTGTTCATCCGTGAAGGCCGTCGCCTGAAGTTATCCGAAGCCGGACGGCTGGCGTTTTCCTACGCCGAGGACATTTTCCGGCAGGGAGAAGAGCTGACCGCCATGTTTGCGTCCGGGGCTCAGCCCAACCGGGAAGTACTGCGGGTGGGCGCCGTTGCCACCCTGTCGCGGAATTTCCAGGAAGGTTTCCTGCAGCCACTGCTGGGGCGCGAGGACCTGGAGCTGAGCCTGCAGAGCGGCCACCTGGATGAACTGTTGCGGCGCCTGTCGGCTCACAGGCTGGACCTGATCCTTTCCAACCAGTCCGTCCAGGGCGATGAACAATACCCCTGGCGATCCCGCCTCATCGGGCGGCAGTCGGTCAGTGTCATCGGCCCGCCAGACCTGGAACTGTCGAAAGAGCTACCACGGATACTGCTGGAACGCAGCCTGATCGTGCCGGGTGCCAACAACAACATACGCCAGGCGTTCGAGCAGATCTGCGAATACCACCGCATCAGGCCCACCATCGCAGCGGAAGTGGATGACATGGCCCTGATGCGACTGCTGACCCGGGACACCGGGCACCTCGCCATACTGCCGCCGGTAGTTGTGCGGGACGAACTCACCAATGGCGTGCTACAGGAGTATGGTGTACTGCCAGGCGTATACGAGGAGTTCTACGCCATCAACATCCGGCGGCAATTCGAAACACCGGCGCTGAAAGAACTGTTATCGCAACCCTCCGGCGCCTTGCTGAAAGAGAGACAGCCTGAGCCGTAGACGTCTGCCCTGTCGGCATGCCAGCGGCGCTCAAACGCCGGGCCATCCGAATCAAAGAACAGGGAAGATAAAAGCGACCTTTCTGCCTACACTATAAGACTCCCAGGTCAATGCATGTGGCTGAGGCCGTCTACCCAGGAGTATCCGTGGAAAGATCCAGGGCCGAACAACGCAGGCTTGAAGCACTCAAACGCCTTGGCATTCTCGACACTCCTCCGGATGAGCGCTTCGAGCGCCTGACACGCATTGCCCAACGGTTCTATGAGGTCCCGGTTGCCCTGTTCACCCTCATCGATGACCACCGTCAATGGTTCAAGTCGAAGCAGGGACTGGTCATTGAGGAAACACCACGTTCCATTGCGTTCTGCGACTACGCCATCCGTGAGGACAAGCTTTTTATCGTGGAGGACGCCTCCCACGACGTACGCTTTCGCAATAACCCGCTGGTCACGGGCGAGCACCACATCCGCTTCTACGCCGGCATGCCGGTAAGGGAACCCAGCGGTTTCAAGATCGGCACCCTCTGCATCCTCGACCGGGTACCTCGCCGAATCCCCGAGTTCGAACTCGACGTGCTGCGAAGTCTCGCCAGCCTGGTGGAAGACGAAATCGAGCGGGCCTACCAGGGAGCGCAGAGCCAGGAGTTCTTCCCGGTGTCCCAGCTGACCCGGGCGATCTACCGGGCCCAGAACGTCTTCCTGACCCATGAGGACGAAAGCGCCGCCTTCGAGCTCATGCTCAATGACCTGCTGGCTCTGACTGACAGCCAGTTCGGCTTTATCGGGGAGGTACTGCACCATCCCGACAACACGCCCTACCTGAAGATCGGCGCCATCACCAATATCGCCTGGAGCCCGGAAACCGAAGGGCTCTACCAGCAGGTCAAGCGCAGGGGCATGATCTTCGAAAACAGCAGCAACCTGATCGGTGCGTCCCTCGCTACCGGGCAGTTGGTCATCGCCAACCATTTCGATTCCGACCCGCGTCGTGGCGGACTGCCGGAGGGCCATCCGGCGATCAAAGCCTACCAGGGCATTCCGATCCATTCCGGCGACCAGCTGATCGGCCTGGTGGGCCTGGGAAACCGGGTCGAGGGCTATTCGGAAGAGCTCGCCCTCGCCCTGGAACCGCTGCTACAGACTGTCGGCCAGCTGATCGAGCGAAAACGCCTCTACAAGGAAAGGCTGGATCACAAGAAAAGTCTCGAAAAGGCCGCCAATTACGACTCGCTTACCGGCCTGCCCAACCGACGACGACTCACGGAACTGTTCGAGCAGGAACTGGTGGAAGCCGACAGGCGTCAGGGGCGGCTGTCCGTGTGCTTCATCGACCTGGATGGCTTCAAGGAAATCAACGACCAGTTCGGGCACTCCGTGGGCGACATGGTACTCAAGACCGTGGCCGAAAGACTGAAAACATCCATGCGGGAGCACGATCTGGTGGCGCGGCTGGGGGGTGACGAGTTTGTTGCCATCCTGCGGGACGTGAGCGATGACGGCGTCTATCACCGGATGCTGGAAACCATCCGGCAGACGATACCCCACAGCCACTACCATCTTCAGCTGTCCGGAAGCCTGGGCATTACTGTCTACCCCGATGACCAGGCGGGACCAGACCTCCTCCTGAGGCACGCAGACCAGGCCATGTACGCCGCCAAGGAGCAGGGCAGGAACCAGCACCGTGTCTTTGACGTCAGGAGTCATGTCAGCCGCAAGAAAAAACTCCAGGTGGTGGAACAGATCTCCGCAGCGCTTGAACAGCAACAGTTCGAACTCTTCCTCCAACCCAGAATCAACCTGCGGGAGAACAAGGTGGAAGGTTTCGAGGCACTGATTCGCTGGAACCACCCGGAGCGTGGGCTAGTCGGCCCCTTCGAATTCCTGCCCTATATCGAGTACACGGAGTATGCCGCTGACATCAGTCGCTTTGTCATGGCAGATGCCATCGGGAAGCTGCAGTCCTGGCAAGCCGAAGGCCAGAACTACTCCCTGAGCATTAACCTCAGCCCGTCGCATTTCCTGAGCGAACGCTTCAGCCAGGACCTGAAGGACGCCCTGGCTGACTGTGACAAGTCCCTGTGCTCGCGGCTCACCCTGGAACTGCTCGAGACCACAGCCCTGGATGATGCCAGCATCGTCATCAAACGCCTAAAAACCTGCCGGGCGCTTGGAGTGGATCTGTCGCTGGACGATTTCGGTACCGGTTATTCCTCCCTGGATTACTTTCGCCGGCTGCCGGTACAGGAAATCAAGATTGATCGGTCCTTTGTCACGGATATGCTCAACGACCCCGACGATGAAAAGGTGGTGGGGGCCATCATCGCCCTCTCACAGAACTTCCACCGCCGGGTAGTGGCCGAAGGCATCGAGGACGAGGCCACCAGGGACCGGCTGCTGGAAATGGGATGTTATCTGGCGCAGGGGTTTTACTTCACCAGGCCTTTGCCATCCGCCGAGGCCCTGGCCTGGGCGGATGCGTTTCACCGGGGTGGCTGACAGCCATTGCGTAAACTGAAATCCCACCCATGGTGACTTAGTCACTGAGCCGCAGCAGCTTTCTCCCTAAAGTGTCATGACGTCTTGCCACTGCCACAGGAGAAAACCCATGCCACGCCTGCTAACCACACTGGTGGCCGCCACGCTGCTGGCCACCGCCCCCCTGATATCCCATGCTGACCAACACGGTGACACCGCCGACAAAGTGCTGGTCATTCTTTCCAGCGACTCGCTGCAGACCCAGGGCATGGCCATGGTGCTGTCCAATACCATGGCGCAGCAGGGTGCGCAGGTAAACGTTCTGCTTTGTGACCAGGCCGGGGACCTTGCTCTCAAGTCCTACAGTGCGGACGCCCTGAAGCCGAAAGATCTCACGCCCGGCCAGATGCTCCGTGGCCTGGCCAAACAGGGTGGCGAGATCAATGTCTGCGCCCTGTACCTGCCCAACAGCGACTACACTCAGGAAGACCTGATGGAAGGTGTTGGCGTCGCGACGCCGCCGGACATGGCCGGGCAGATGCTCGACCCGGAGATCCGCATCTTCAGCTTCTGAACCATCCACACCCGTTTGCCGGACACCGCGTTCCGGCAAACGGCTTGTATGATCGAAGAGCATTAGCCCGCAATGACTGACATCCAGCCATCCCGATTGCAGAACTTTCCCATTTCCTGGTTTGCCATGGTCATGGGCATGACCGGCTTCACCATTGCCTGGCACCGTGCCGAATCACTGCTGACCCTGCCGGTAGAGCCTAGCCCGGTCCTACTGACGCTGACCATCGGTCTGTTTATCCTGCTGCTGATCTTCTATGCCGCCAAACTGGCGAAATATCCACAACAGGTAAAGGCCGAGTTTGCTCACCCGGTGAAGCTGAACTTCTTCCCCACCATTTCCATTGGCCTGATCCTGCTGAGTATCGCCATCATGCCCTACAACCCTGCCATATCGGCAATCTGCTGGTGTGTCGGGACCACCCTGCACCTGATCTTTACCCTGTACGTACTGTCCGCCTGGATGCACCAGACGCATTTTGAAATCAACCACATCAGCCCTGCCTGGTTCATTCCCATTGTCGGCAACATCCTGGTACCGATTGCCGGTATCCATCACGCCTCGCCGGAGATTTCCTGGTTCTTCTTCAGTATCGGCCTGGTGTTCTGGCTGGTGCTGCTGACCATCATCTTCTACCGCATGTTTTTCCATCAGCCGTTGCCGGCCAAGCTGCTGCCAACACTGTTCATCCTGATTGCGCCGCCAGCTGTCGGCTTCGTCTCCTGGCTACAGCTGACGGGCGAAGTGGATGCTTTTGCCCGCATCCTTTACTACATCGCTCTCTTCCTGACGTTGATGCTCCTGACCCAGGTAAACCGCTTCACGAAACTGGAGTTCTTCCTGTCCTGGTGGGCCTATTCGTTCCCCATGGCAGCGATCACCATCGCCACACTACTGCTTTACCAGCAACTGCAGCTTCGCTTCTTCCTGGGCCTCGGCATGGTGCTTTTAGGAGTGCTGACATTGCTGATCATCATTCTGCTGATGAAGACGGCGCAGGCGATCAAGCGTCGGGCGATCTGTATCGAGGAATGAGGCAATTCCTTCCCATAGCTGCGAAATAAGGGCGTTCCAGTGTCAAAAGCCGGTTTCCCTGAGAAAGACCACAACAACCCTACGTGCCTGGTGCACCAGCCAGCTTCGGGTCGCACCCTCAACCACCAGTAACCCTGACTGTCGCCGATCCGGGGCCCACGGTGGAGTGCCCGCCTGCGGTACGGCCTGGATGCGATAATACGCCGACTCGGGCACCAGCCGGTCTTCGGAAGAACGGACGGCAACCGGGCCGCCATGATCAGAGGCCAATTCCCGGTAACGCAGGAACGGGATGGCGCTGACACTGATATCCGACAGCCTTACCGGCAAGGCAGCATGTTCACCACTATCAGCGATAAACACGCCGGACTGACCGGCCTCCAGCATTACCAGGTCCTGCTCGACGACCAGACCATCAATGACAACCTCGGCCGTGCCGTGGACCGTTATCAGGTCAGCATCTTCCCCTATCCATTGGCCTTCATGAAGGGCGCGCCTCGTATCGACGATGCCGGCAAAGGGCGCACGCAGGGTCAGTCGGTCCAGTCGAGCCTGCAGCCCTTCCAGACGTCCCTGCAACTGTCGGAGCATCTGCTCATTGACCGCTACCAGTGACCGCTGCTCCGCAGACGATGCCTGCCGTGACAGACGCTCATTGACCATCCTCAGCTCAAGAGAGGTCTCTTCCAGACGCTGCTCCAGTTCCGGCGAGTGGAGTTCCAGTAAAACTTCACCCCGCTCGACCCGTTGCCCGTCGACAATCGGCAGCCTCACGATCCGGCCCGCTTCCGGCGCAAACAGGTCCTGAATCTCAGCCGCCCGTACCACCGCAGGCATCTTTACTTCCGACGGCAGAGGGATAGCCGCATAGACCAGCAACGCCACCGGGATTAACCAGGCCAGCAGGCGACCCGCCCCCCACTGGAACTGCTCTTTGCGTTCCCACCAGGCCTTGAGTTCCCGATAGATTGGCATAGCGATAAACCAGAGAAGTTCGACCACAAACAGCAGAATACCCAGCACCTTGAAGAACAGGTGATAGACCAGCAGGGCAATACCCAGAAACAGCACGAAACGGTAAACCCAGGTGCCCCAGGCGTAGAGGATCAGCAGCCGGGCACGGGGCCTGGGCATCGGCTCTGGCATCGGATCCCTGAGCCCCCACAGCCACTGGCGCATCTTCCAGCGGCCCAGAGCGAAACCCCGCTGCTGAAGGTTCTCCACGCCGATAAGGTCCGAGAACGCGTAGTAGCCGTCAAACCGGAGAAAAGGACTGACGTTGACCAACAGCGACGTCACCCAACTGGTTGTGGCCAGGAAGAATGCCGCACTGCGCAGGGCGCCGTCGGGCAATACGGACCACAGGAACGTCGCCAGCATGGCTATATAGAGTTCGGTCCGGACACCGGCGGTCACAATTCTCAGACGATCCTTCTTGCGCCTGAGCTTCCAGGCATCGGTGGTATCGGTATAGAGCACCGGCATCATCACCAGGAAAGCCACGCCCATGGAGGCCACCCGACAACCCAGCCGATGGGAAACCATGGCGTGGCCCAGCTCGTGGGCACTCTTGACCAGCACCAGGGTGAGGGCGTAGAGCACCATGCCTTCGAGGCTGAAGAAATACAGGAACGTGGCGGTGAACGTGTCCCACTGGCGCAACACCATAAAACCACCGATCACCCCAAGCATGATGATCAGACGGGACAGCCAGGGCTGGAACAGCCAGCCCATGCGGGGCATGACCTTCCTCAGCCAGGGTTCGGGCCGCACCAGCGGAATCTTGATGAACAGATAATTGTGGAGTAGCCAGCTCCAGACGCCCTTGCGCTGGGCCCGTTTCTGTCCGGCAAAATGGCCAGCCGCGCCGTCGGTACGGGCCTGGACCAGGTGGTTAGTCACCAGAAAATGGGCGAAGGAGCGTATCTCATCCGCGTCGAAATCAAGGCCCTGCTTACCAAGGCTTGCCACCATCTCGTCCACCAGCACACCAGGCTGCCAGTGACGAATCAGCTTCAGGGTGCGCTCGAACAGGGAAAAGTAGCGGTTACTCACCACATCGTAGAGTAGCCAGCGCGGGGCGCCGTCTTCATCGTGACTTCCCGGCAGCAACTTCAGGTCCGGGCGCAACCGGGGCAGGCGAGCTTCTACCATCCCAGCCACTGCCTCACGGCGGTAATCGGTCGCCGGAACAGAAAGAAGAACACGCTGACCTTGTCGCCGTGAATCCTGGCCGTGCCCCGTAACCCGATCCGCGGGAAGGCGGCTTCGGCGGACGGGGTCGCTTCAAGCTCGGCAACCAGGCGATAGACCATCTGCTGGTCCGGTGAGGGTCGGGGCTCATACCCGGCATGCCTGAGAGTTCCACGCCAGGGGTGCAGGGGATCATTGTCCAGAAAGACTTTCACCTCAGTGCCCGTTTCCAGGGCAACGGAATCCTTGACCGGGAGACTGATTTCGAAGGCCACCCTATCCGGATCAGCCACCTGCAGTATCCGCTCCCCGGTCTTTACCGGGCGCCCACGCCATTCGGCCGGGTCCTCCAGCACCGCAATGCCTGCCGATTCAGCCCGGATGACCGAACGCTGAAGACGGGCCTCGGCATACTTCAATCGGGAGTCATTGAGGCTGACATCCGCCTGCAACTCAGCCAGCCTGGCTTTCTGGGTGGGGTCCATGAAGCCGCTTTGCTGGGCGGTAAGGAGCCGGGCCCGCGCCACGGCCAGTGCCTGCCTGGCCACCTCCGCCTCGCTTTCCAGATCGCTGTTTTCCATACGGGCCAGAACATCACCCGGCACCACCTGCTGGTTCGGCATCACGTCCACCGACGCCACCACTCCGTCCAGGGGCGCGGCGACAATGGCCGGGCTGTCCGCAATGACCTCGGCCGGTGCCAGCGTGGTCAGCCGTACCGGGAGGAACAGGATAACCAGCACCAGCAGCACAAGTGCGAAAAAGAGACGACGCTGACGCAAACGCTGCCACAGACCCGCCAGGGGACGGTGGCGACGCAGGGCAAACAGGGCATGGCCGATGCTGGCCGACAGGTGGCCGCTGACACCCAACTCTTCGCTGGTCCATTCCTGCTCCGCAAAAAGCAGCAACACACCGGCCGGCGTGTTGTCACGCGCCTCCACGGGCAAGGGCTGCCACAGCAGGCATTCCGGCAGGCCTAGCTCGCGCCATTCCGACGCCAGTTCAGCAGGAACACCCGAGGGCGTCAGTACCTGCTGCGTGGTGTCATCGGCTTTACTCGCGCAGTGCTTTGCCAGCCGCTCTACCCAGAGCACAAAGGGCGACGTGTAGTCCACCGTCGGCACGTCCGAAATCGCCATGACGTCGGCCCGCCCGGGCTGGTCGCCCACAAGCATGACCGCGAGGGTGAAAGGCACACACCGGTCAAGCTGGTTGACCACCGTGAAATACAGCTGCGACGGGTCCGTCGCCCGGCGCAACTGTTGTTCGAGGCCCAGCAGGGCCGCAACTGCTTCGCTCAAGGTTGCACCCGATCAGGCTCCCAGCATCGCCACAAGCCGGCTTCCATAGTTATCCCGGGACGCCAGTTCAGCTTCCAGCTGGTCTGCCAGGGGTCGGTACGCGGAAACATCGTCCGGGACCATTGCCTCCGGCTGGGCATCCATCTGCTGGCGCCTGAGCAACTCCTCCAGATCAAGTTTGAGCTCGAGGATCCGCACCTGACCATCGCTGCCAATGGCCTGAACACGGATGTCCACCTTCGACTGTCCGGCCGGGGGATTATCAATGGTCACCGAGCCGGTGGATGGGTCCACCTGTATCCAGGACGGCAGACTCTGACCGCCGGCCAGGCTGCCACTGTATTGCTGGGCACTGGCATTGGGACTGGTGTCCTCGATATCAATCTCGATGGTGGCGTCGGATGTACGCCCGATGCTCGCCACCGACAGGCTCACGGTGCTGAAGGCTTCCCGCTGGACGTCCGTGAACACCACCTGGCCGTCGTCACCCACATTCACATCCACCGAGGCCCGGGTTGTGGTGTTGCCATCCGGGTTCTGGTTCTGGACAACCAGGGCTCCCTCCTCTGCAAGCAGCACCCGCTCACCCGGCCGGGCTCCGGATTCAGCTGACTCCTCGACCGGTTCTCCGAGTTCACCGTCCGTGTCCGGGGACTCCAATCGTTCCGTTACCGGCTCACTGGAGACGAACCCGCTGCTGTCTGCCGGGTCACCGGATTCAACCTGACCGACCAGACCGTCTGGCAGGCCGTCGGACGCGACGCTGCCAACATCCACAGGCTGATAGGTGGTGTCAGGCGCTGGTGGCGGATTTGTCTCACCAGGGGTGGTTGGTGTGTCACCGTCGACGACCGCCGTTACGGTCAACCCATAGGTCCGCGAGAGAGTGGCCCCCTCGGCGTCAACGGCTGTCACGGTGATTGTGAACACGCCCGCTTCGGAGGGCTTTCCGCTGATGGTATTGGTCGACGGATCAAAGACAACTCCGCGCGGCAGGCCTGTAACGCTGTAGCCCAGGCTTTCGCCACTGAGTTTACTGTCCTTGTCCGTGAACAGGGTGCCGACATCCACTCGGTAGTCAGCCCCTTTCTGAACGTTGCTGTCCTCTCTGGTGAACTGACGGGCCACTTCCGGTGCGTCATTGGTGCCGACCACGGTGACCCTGACAACCTCCGAAGCACTGGCGCCCTGGCTGTCTTTCGCTGTGACCGTATAGCTGAAGCTCAGAGTGTCACCGGCATTGAGAAAGTCCAGATCGAGATTGGCAGCCTCATAACTCCAGTCGATCTGGCCGGTGTTCGGCAGACCATTGGCTCCGGTACTGAAACCGGCAACGAGCGTACTGGCCAGGTCAGTCGGCAAGCCTTCAACCAGGCTTCCATCCGAACGCTTCCAGGCAGTATCGCTATTGGAAACAAAACTGACATCCACGACATCGGTCTGGTCGAGATCATCAAAACGGACAACGCCGCTATCGCCGAGACTCTGGGTACTGGAATCACCCGCCACTTCTGCAATGTCGTTTGCCACGTCAGCTGCTAAAGCCGGTGCATCATTCGTACCGGTGATCGTCAGGGTCACCGTCGAGCTCGCTGTCGCGCCCTGACTGTCGGTGACCGTCAGGGTGTATTCAGCCTCAGCGGATCCGTTCTCCGGTAAAAACTGAGCCAGGCTGTTGTCCAGTGCAAACTGCCAGTTCACGGTACCGAATTGCTGACCCCGGGTATCGCCTGACAACTTCAGGGCGCCGGCCAATGCAGCCTCGAAAGCCGCAGTGCCTTCAACGCCGCTGCTGTAGCGAATGCCTCCGTCACTGAGAGTCCAGGTTACGGTTGAGCTATCACTCACATCCACATCACTGAACGTTATGGCGCCGCTATCGACGAGGAAGGATCCTCCCTCAACCTCAACGGTATTCGGGTTATCGGTGACGGTAGCCACGTCTTCCTGAACGGAACCGCTGGCATCCACAACACCCACCTGGGGCGCGTCATTCACCGGCGCGACCGTGAGGCTGACCTGATCCGTGGCGAAGGCAGCACCGCCATCACCACTGCCACCCAGATCGTCCAGGGTGACGGCCAGGATATCCTGCCCGTGGTAGTCCGCCATGGCGGTGTAGGTCAGGCCCTCAAGGGCCGCCTGCAGGTCCGCCAGGGTTCCTTTCACCGTCATCTGACCGCTGTTATTGCTGCCTTCCAGCACCGTGAGACCCTGTTCGCCGGAGAGGCTGAGAGTACCCCGGTCAACCTTGAGACTGAGGGCAAGCTCACCGCCCTGCGCATCAACATCCGCCAGGCCGATACCGTTGCCCTGGGCCGCCGAGAATACCAGCGGTGTGTCCTCATTAACGGTTTGGGCGGATGGCGCCTCCAGCTCCGGCGCATCATTCACGGCGGTGACATAGAAAGCGACTTCGGCAATATGGGACTGCCGGTTGCCATCGCCTGAGGTGTACTGGTAAACGAACTGTTCGGTACCCGACCAGTCGGCATCCGGCGTGTAGGTCAGGTTGGCCAGGGCGTCCCCGGGGATTCGCCAGTTGCCGTTGACCTGCTCAAGGACTTCGTCATTGCCCAGAATCAGCTGTCCGTGATCCAGCCGGAAACCGATCGCCTGACTGGCGTCAATGTCGCCATCGCCATCGATATCGTGATCGGCATAGATAAGGCGTGCGGGATCAAAAGCGGACAGGCTGCCCGGTGCCATCACCTGATCATTGCCATCGGTCTGATCGGCAGTGCCTGTTCCCAGCTCGTAATAGCCAGCGTTGTCGTTGATATCCGCCACCAGGTCACGCAGGTTCACCGAGATCACAGCATCTTCCGCCGCCACCCGAGCCGCGCTGTCGGCATTTGGCACAGCCGGCACCACAGTCACCAGCTTACTGGCCAGGGTTTCGCCGTTGGCCGCATCACGGGCGGTCACTTGCAAGTAGTCTGCACCAGGGGTCACGATGTCATTGCCGCTTCCCGCTTCGTACACCAGGGAGGCGGCCAGCGTTGCATTGATCGCTGCCTGGGTGCCGGTCAGGGTCAGGGACCGGCTGCCATTGTCGCTAATCTGTGCTGGGGCAAGCCCGCCCGGGACATTATCCAGCACGGTCAAGGAACCGTATTGCGAAGTGGCAAGCGTGACGCTCAGCGTATCATGGTCGGCGTCACTGACCTGCAGTCCAGTCAGCTGCATGCGGCCGTCCGGGTTGGTGCCCACCACCTTTTCAACCACATACGCGTTGTCGGACAGGGTGATTTCCGGCAGATCGTTGATCGCCTGAACCTCTACCTGGGCGGACCGGCTGCTGTACAGCGGCTTTTCTGCACCGCCGCCATCGCTGACTTCGATGTGGAAATCGCGAACCGACTCACCGACGGTGTCCGTATCGTTGCTGAAGGCAATGGCCCTTGCCAGTGCCTGTACCTGCAGCGCATTGGCGTTGCCATTCAGGTCGATCCGCAGCGCCTTGCCATTGTCACCGTTATAATGGCTGTCGATGCGACCGACCACTACGCCGCCCACGCTCACCTCAGCCCCGTCACGGCTGACGCCGTTAAGGGCCAGCACGGACAACTGGTCAGAGGATTCGCCGCCACCGGTATTGGAGACCGTGAGGCTGCCACCGTCAAAGGGCAGACCTTCGGGATCGGCAATGGTGATGCCCGCATCCACCTGGACAGGGGCGCCATTTTCCACAAAGACAGGAGTAGAAGCGTTACCCCCCAGCAGCGGCGCATCGTTGGCCGCCTGCAGTTCCACCGTCAGGGTCTGCTCGTCGGAAGAACCACTGCCGTCCGCTACCCGCACGACAAAGGTATCCGTGGCATCCGAAACCAGGGCATTCAGCTTGCTGGCATCCGGCGTGTAGGTGTATTCGCCAGTGGTGGAATCCACGCTGAGCGTGCCGTACGCTCCGGTCTGCGTCACCAGACCATTCTCGATGGTTACGTCATTGCCGCCCAGCCCGAACTCGAAGGTGGTTCCGGCATCCGCATCGGTAGCCTTCAGCTGCCCGGACGTGGCGACAAAACTGTCGATGGCCGCGGTGTCGGTGTAGCGAATCGTGGCCGGGGTATCCAGGGCAACCGGATCGTTCACCTCGCCGATGGCAATGGCCTTCTCACTGGTATGAACTTCAGGAGAATCCCCGCCCGTGGCAGTGGTTACCTTGAGAACACGGCTGTCGGTGCCATTGATTGCCGAAAGATCCGAGCTGTCGGCGAAAGTAACCTGACGCGCCAGGGCTTGCAGAACATCCGAACCGATGTTGCCGGCCGGGTTCTGTTGCTGAACCTCAACGTCATCGATGTACAACTGGGCCCCAAGGACCTCGCCACCGGTCGCATCGAAGGTGCCGGAGACGAACACAAAGCGGTATTCACCCGCGCTGTCCGCCGACACTGACTCACGGGCCCAGGCCGTCTGGGCACGGGGACTGTTTCCGGTGGCATCCAGGATGACCTGGTAGTCGCTGGCGTCTTCGACGTTAACGATGTAGCCGAATACGTCGTAGGCATCACCGCCTCCCTCAGCTTTCCAGCTGAAGGCGACCTCGTCCCCGGCCTCAAGACTGACCGTACCGGTACTGTGGACGTATGGACCCCGGATCACTTCATATCCGGCCTCGGAATTCAGGCGGCTACCCATCTGCAGTGAGTTGCCGCTACCACCATTAGACACAGTGCCTGAGGCAATATTGGAGTAGTAGCTCTGGCTATCCAGGTTACCGAAGTCCTGCATGCCACCGGCGTACGGGTTGGTACCACCATTGTCCGTAGTCGCTTCAGACCCGATGCTGCCGGAATCCGGCTGCGTGCGGTTGAGGTTGCCGGTGGGATAGGTGGTGTCCTCCGGAGTGGCCAGACCGGCAATGGTGTTGTCGATCCACTTGTCCTGCACATAGTCGTAGTGCTGTTCCGCCCCCAGGGTGACGCGGTCATTGACGACCGTCCAGCCGGTGATTTCCACCTTTTCACCCAGCGTCGAGGTCACGCGGCCAGCGGAACTGTCTTCAAAGCTGCCGTTGACGAAATCCACGCTGAAATTGATTCTCAGCGGCTGGCCATCCAGTCCGTTGCGGACACTGTCCACCTGGCCGATCACCCGTGCGGCGTTGCCGTCGCCCAGGTACACCGCATTATCCACGATGCTGACGGCCCCGGCAGTGGTATCCGCCTGGGCCACGCGCTGTAGCCCCAGGGTTTCAGTGCCCTGGCTGCTATCCAGGTCAAAATCGATGTAACCACCACCGTAGGACAGGTCCGTATCGATGGCGGTGTCGTCGAGCACCGGGATGGCCGAGCCCTGCTCCACATAGTTGGCAGCCGTGTCCGGGGCCGCGGTGACATTGATGTTCAGCGCTGTCTCAACCGTATCGGTACCGTCGCTCACCTCCAGGGTGAAGGTCTCGGTGGTATCGCTGTCGAGGGCGTTCAGCGCCGCCAGATCCGGGGTAAAGGTGTACTGGCCGGTGCCAGAATCCAGCTCCAGCCTGCCAAATTGACCATTGGATGACTGGAGGGAGCCCGAAGCGCTCTTGATCGCAAAAACCAGAGCGGCGCCGGTATCCAGGTCGCTGGCCTGCAGGGTATCGGCAATGGTGCCAACGATCGTCGCCCCGGATGTTTCGGTGATATTGATGTCAGCCGGGGTCGTTACCGTGGGTGTGTCATTGGCCGGGTCCACATTGACGGTAAAGGTCTGATCGGTAAGCCCGCCCTGTCCGTCCGACACCTGAACGGTAAAGCTGTCCGTTACACGACTGCCTGCCGGCAGGCTGTTGATCACGGCGCTGTCCGGGGTCCAGGTGTAATCGCCGGTGAGGGTGTTCAGTGTCAGCGAGCCATAACTGCCCGCCAGAACGGACTCGCCGTTGCCGACCGTGCCACCCAGAAGACTGAAGCTCAGCGTTCCATTTTCATTGGGGGCGCTGCCGTGCACATCGCTGGCCGTCACCGTGCCGTTGACCACCCCGAAGCTGTCGTTGGTAGCCGTATCAGTGTGCGTAATCGTCACGGGGCTGCTGGTAATAGCCGCAGCGTCGTTTACAGGGGTGATGCTGGTGTCCAGGCTGACCGACCCGGCTGAAACGGCAGATACTCCTCCAGTGGCATTAGTGGCAAGGGTGTCGAACGTCGCGCGCGTTAGGCCATTGGTGAACGTAATGGCTGAATTGGAGCTATCTACCGCGTGGACACTGAGGCTGCCCGGAGTGCCGTTGTAGTCGGCAGCTGGGGCGAAACGAAGGCTGGAACTGCCAGAAAGCAACAGGCCAGCGTCATTCGATACGGCTCCCACCGAATACCAGGTACTGCCATCGGTCGAGTACTGCCATTCCCCCTCCGAGGCGGAGCTGGCGTCACCTGTGATCACGATTCCGGCCAGGTCGTCCCTGGGCTCGTACTGGGTATCAACATCGGAAAACAGCGCCCCGAACAGATTCACGACCGAGTCTCCGGATGGAGCCGCCGTATCTTCAGCCACCGGGGTAAGACTGGCGTCTCCGCTGAAAGCTGGGGCGTTGTTTTGCTCGGAAAGGTTGATCGTGCTTGTGTCTGCGCCGGTATTTCCAGCCTTATCCCTAACGGATACCGTCAGATTGCGGGTCAGGGTTTGGTGGTCAACAGCCGTATTTGTATAGGTAACACGCTGAGAGATTGAGGTTATGTCTGAATCGCCAACGGAACCGGGCGGATTGGCCTGAGTGACCTGGATGTCGTCGATCATCAGCTCGCCACCCAGCAGGCGCCCGCCAGTAAAGTCATACGAGCCTGCCACAAAGACGAAACGATACACGCCCTCGTCTCCCTGACCGATGGTAATAACCTCGTTGGCCCAATTGGTTTCCTGGTTGGAGCTGCTACCAGTGGAATCCAGAATGGTTATCGTATCGCCGGTATTGACGTCAATTATATAGCCGTAGGCATCATAGGCGTCGCCACCGCTCAACGCTTTCCAGTCAAATGATACCGAGTCACCCGCCTGCAATGAGACTGTCCCATCGCTATACACATACGGCCCCCGTATCACGCCATAGCCCTCACTGATGGAGGACTCACCGGTGTTCATGCGTATCGCGAGATCATCAGCCGTTGTTGCGTCATAACTGGAAAGCGTTGCAGTCTTAGTGAAAGACCCTCCACTGGTGTCATCGTAAATAGGCTGACCACCGTTATTATTTTTGGCATCGGTGAGGTTTTCGTTCGTGTAGGTCTGGTCAATCGGCGTATTCTGGCCTGCTATCTGATCAACTCCATCCAGGCGGACGCTTTGCTGGACGGACGTCCAGCCCTTGATGACAGTGGACCCGTCAGTACCATCCTGGAAGTCGCCGTTCTCGAACGCATTGGAGAAGTTGATGCGTAATGGCTGACCGTTCTGGCCGTTCAGGGTGGCATCGACGCTGCCGATAACGACGGAATTGGTGCCATCGCCACGAAATACCGTCGAGCCTACGATAGAAATCTGACCGCTAACGATGGAAGGCGCATTATCGGTCTGAAAACCCAGCGACTCGTCGGTGGTGGCACTATCGATGGCGAAGTCAATATAGCCACCGGTGTAGTCAGTGCTGCCGCCGATAGCCACATCGCCATCGATCAGCACGGTCCCGTCGCCTTCCACATAATTGAGATCAGAAAGGTTCGAAACCACCAGAGGAGCGAGTGTCCTGCTGTACTCCGCAACAACCGCGCCGCTGGTTTCGATGGATCCGCTCTCCACCTCCAGGTTCCAGTCCCCGCCGAGAGCCGCTGCCCCGGTCAGGTCATCGGAGGCGGCCACGTCCGCGCCGGTCAAGCCAGCAAAGGCGTCTATAAAATGGCGACCACTGTCATCTGCGCCCACATAGCAGCCATACAGCATCACATCGCCGGATTCGCTCAGGCTCTGGCCAAGGGTTTCCAGTGTTGAGGCATGGTCTGAGAGGTTATCGCCGTTGAGCGTAAGTGTGCCCAGTTTCAGTTCGCCGACATCACCATGGGACAGCACGTGCACCGCATCGATACCCTGCTGCCCTTCAAGAGCCGCAACCATCTGTTCAAGGCCGTTGGTGTCGGCGTCCAGGTAGATCACCTCGACATTGTCACCAAGGCCGTCGGCCAGCGCCTGGCTATCCTCTACTCCCCGATCGACGAAGGCGATTTCACGACGTTGGCTGGCGTCACCACCCGTGGGTGCAGGGGCGGCAAAGTGGACCATCGACTCAGTTGTGGCCTGGGAATCGCTTACCTGATGATCAACGTCTGTCGCCATCTCCATCGTGGTAGCGAGAGCAGCGCCATCGAGCAGCACCCGTGGTTCCAGCGCCGTGATCAGAGGCTTGCGGCGAAATTTTTCCAGAGCATGGGGGAAACGGTTACTCATAGCTATTCTCCACGAGAGGACAGGCGTCCTTTCTTATTGATCTTTCGATAACGTTGGCAGGAAGACCGCAGTGGCGGTGATACCAGGCACCAGCGCGGCATCCGGCGACAGAGTCGCGCGTAAAAGAACGGTTTGACTGACAGCATCAATGGCCGGGGAAATGGCAGAAACCCTGGCCTCGGCTGTCACCCCAAGACTTTCAGCCCGAAGCTCCACCTCCTGGCCCGGCTCAAGCCAGGCCAGCCAGGCAGCCGGGACCACCACTTCAGCTTCCAGTGATGAGTCATCGACAATGATGATCAGAGGCTGCTGCTGTTGGACGTTTTCATGGCGGCTGACCCGAAGCTCGGACACGCGACCATCCCACGGGGCCTGGACATTACACCGGCGCGTGTTGATCCGGGCGATAGACAGCTCCGCCCTGGACTGGGCGTATTCCGACTCCGCCAGGGCCACGTCCATATCGCCAATGGCGTTGAGTTCCTTCAGCTCCTCCGTGCTCTCCAGCTTTACCTTGGCGGCGTCCAGCTCAGCCGCCACTTTGGAGGCCTGGGCCTCGTACAGCCGGCAATCCAGACCGACCAGCACGTCGCCTTTGCTGAAAGCATCACCCATACGATGCGGCAGGCGGGTGATTCTGCCGGCCAGCTCACTGGACAGCTCGGCGCGATTGACCGCCTGAACCACCGCCCTGGCCTTATACTCGGCCAGAGCCGGCGTGACAGCCGAGCAACCGACCCCGAAAGCGATCAACATGGCGGCAATTTTCATGGTCAGACACCTTTCTCCGCGCCTGACTCGGGCAGGGGCGCCTCGGGAACCGGGGTCATCTGGCCTGATTTCCAGTCTTCAAATCGTGTCCCCACCTGCTGGCTAAGCTCGTCTATCGACAACCCGTTGTACGCTTCCGGCACGAGGTCCATACCGATGGTCACAAACAGACGACCATAGCTGTTCTGTACCTCGGCGTAGGCGACATCACGGCGGAGCTCTGCCAGCACGGTGTTGAGCGACTCCCGGATCAGGTCAAGCTTTGAAGAGCGCTGGGCGCGGGCCGAGTTTTCGGTATGCTCACCGATACGGCGCGCCACCTGCAGGTAATCATCGGAAAGGTCGAAGGTTTTGACGGCCTGCTGGTAGCGGATCCGCGACAGGTGGACCTGGGTCAGTACCGCCATGGACGTGGCCAGTCGACGCTGTTCGGCCAGTGCCTCCCGGGTCTCGGCCAGGTCACGCTCTGCCCCGTACTTGAACACATCGAGCAGGTTCCAGCTGACCTGCGCGCCCACACTGGTCCAGTCCTGATTAAGCAGATAGTCGTTGCTGTCCTGATAGATACCGGCTGTCAGATTGATGCCAGGCAACATATCAATCAGGGCCGCCCGGGTATCAGCCGCGGAAATCCGCTTCTGGTAATGGGTTTCCTTCAGCTCGGGGCGCTGGTTGAGCGCCAGCTCTTCCATGCGCTCAAGCTGCAGCTGGAAGGCCGGTACCTCAAAGGAAGGCGCCTCGACGTCGGCCAGTTCGAAGGCGGTTCCGGGCCTGAGCCCCATCAGACTGGCCAGCTCGGTTCTCGCACCCATGAGATCCTGCCGGATGGACTGGAGCGCCCGCAGGATATCCAGCAGTTCCCGCTGGTAATAAAGGGCTTCCAGGGGCGACCGGAGTTGGCGGCTTTCCACTTCCCGGGACTGGCCCAGAGCTTCGTTCACTTGATCGATAAGAGGATTGATCTTGACCAGCAGGCGCTCGGCGGAAACCGCCCGCCAGTATGCCGCACGCACATCCTGGGAGATATTGTGAACGACCTTGCGCTCGCGCTCCTTGGCAATCAGGTAGCGGTCGGCGTGCTGCTTGGCGCGCACGTAGGACAGCCCGAAATCCAGAACATTCCAGGAAAAGGTCACATCCGAGGTGTACCGTTCACGCTCCTGGGAGATGGAATAGGAAGGGTCTGACCCCAGGGCATCCGGCTCCCCGTCGGTAAAGTTGACGCTGGCGGAGGCGGCGTATTCGTCGCGCCTTGAGTAGCCGGCCGAAGCGGTCAGGCTGGGCAGCATTTCGTGGCGTACCAGGCTAATCTGCCCCTGGGCCAGGGCGGCCTCCAGGGCCTTCAGCTGCTTGTCGCGGTTGTTCAGCAGGCCGCGGGCGATGGCATCTTCCAGCGTGACAGGCCGCGTTACCGGAGGGTGCTCTGACAATTGGCTGACGTCAGAGTCGACAACACGACTGACCTCCTGCTGACTGATTTGCTCAGGGGAAACGGAACAACCGGCGACGGCGAAGGAAATACAAGCAACGAGAATTTTTTTGGAGAACATCGGAGATTTCGGTCCTGTTGTTTTTACCCGCAGGGGGTGAAAAGGCTTACAGGGAAATCTACGCGAGACGCTTACGCCCCCCCACTCACAAAACTCTCAAAACTCTCGATAACAGGGGTGGCATCTGTCTTTTCTTGTTAACCGTTGTAAAATCTTGATCTGCCGTCCCAAAATGATAACCATTACGACTGTCAGGCTCCGTTGCTGACAAACACCAGGCCTTTCCCGAATATCGCGTTTATGGGCAGCCTGAGCTTCTGCTCGCGGGCCTTTTTCCGCAGCCGGCTCATAATGACATCAATCCGGTGACCATCGGGTTCATTGTCATGCCGGAACATCTGCTCGCCCAGAGACTCTTTCGACATCACCACATCGGGGGACTGAAGCAGGATAGCCATCAGGGCGTACTCCTGATGCGAGAGCCTGATCGTTGAGCCCGACGGAGCGACCAGCGTATTCGCGACAGGGTCCACCTTCCACTGACCGGCACGAACCGGATTCCGGGCATTGTCACCAGCTGCAGCATCATTGTGCTTAACCATGCGATGCCAAAGGGATTCGATGGACGAGAGCAGGTGCGGAAAGCTGATTGGCTTCACGAGATACAGGTCCGCCCCCAGCTCCAGTCCCTTTGAGCTGGACTCCTGATCTCCCCGGGCCGAGACAATAATCAGCCCGTGACGGTCCATCTGCCTGAGGTACTCAACCACACGGAAGCCGTTTTCACCCGGCAGGCTGATATCGACAAGGACAATATCGGTGCCCTGAACATGCAGCTGCTTCCAGAATGCTTCAGCGCTGTTCACGCCCCAGGCACTGTACCCTCTGTTTTCCAGGAAAAAGACCAACTCTTCCTGGAGGTCTTCATTGTCTTCGATCACCGCCACTGCCGGCTTTGAAACATTCATTGAAGTACCATCCCTCCTCCGTAGGGTTCACTGTCGATCAGGGGCAACGGTTACGCTTGCGGGGCAGCCAGATCACTGCACCCGGTCACTTTCTTCCCTGAAAGGGATCGTAAACTCAAAGCGACACCCTTCCGCCCCGGAATCGGTGAGTTCGAGTTTACCGCCGTGGGACTCCGCGATCTGTCGCGCAACGAATAACCCCAGCCCTACGCCCTGCCTTCCAGAGCCGCCACCGGCACTCACCCTGTGATACTGTTCGAAGACGTAAGGGGCTTCCGATTCCGATATGCCACAGCCCTGATCAATCACCGACATCGTCAGTCTCTCCCGGCCAGTCCTGCAGTCAAGGTGTACCACGCCGCCCTCCGAATACTTTACGGCGTTATCGAGAACATTGGACAAGGCAATCTTCATCAGGGCGGTATCTACCAGCACCGTCGGCCCGAACACCTCGGTGTCGGAACGATCTAATCCGTCCACGGTCACCCGGAGCTGGTGCCGTTCAGAGAGGCCGACAATCGCAGCCGCAGAATGAACCAGAACATGCAGGAGTGTGGGCTGTCGATCCACATATAACGACTGTGCTGCCAGGCGTGCATCGGCGAGACAATTATCGGTCAGTTGGATCAAGCGGTCTATGGCGCGGCTCATCTTGCGGTACCGCATCGCCAGCGCCTCACTCTGTACCTCGCCCCCCTCAAGATTCTGGAGTGTCGCGGAAATGATCGACAGCGGCGTGCGGAACTCATGGGAGACCAGCCCCATAAACTGCCGCTGATGGAACCGTGCTTCCCGCTCGATATCCAGCTCCAGGGCCAGCTTTTCCTTGTCCGCTTGTTCCCGTTTCTGACCGACAATCCGGGCCACCGTGATGCCTATCGCCAACATCATATTAACCACCAGCATGTATTGCCAGATCAGATAGATGTTGGCATTGAACCTGATAAACCCGAATGCCGATGACAAGGCGATACCACTGACCCCCATCAGTATCAAAGGCCCCGCTGCCAGTAGCAGCGTGGAAAGTCTGAAACGCTCTACCCAGATCACATAACCGGTAGAAACCAGCAGAACCAACACCAGGACAAGATAGATGGAGACCAGTATCGCCATCCCCTGACCGAAAAAACCCAAGGGTATGCTAAGCAGAATAAACGCCATGGCGAACGCCGTCCGGGTGACATAACGGTATAGCACCGGAAGATGCTCACGGAGGCGGATACTCTCGGCAGCCATCCAGATCAGCACGGGGTACGACAACATTACCGAAGTACTGGTCAGATAGTGTTGCAGGTGCAGTGATGGCAGCGGACTCAGCCAGTCAATGTAGCCCTGGATACAGGCAACCAGCACGTAACTCACAGAAAATGAAAACACCGCCCACAAAAGTCGGCTTGAGAACACCAGTGCGAGATACAAAGCAAAAGTTGAAGAGAAGATAGCAAGTCCGAAATAGAAGCCCCAGAAACTGTCAGCGGATGCCGTTGAGTTGGCGAAGCTCGCTTCACTCCAGAAGGTTGCGTGCAAAAGCGTGGCACTGGTGCTCTGGACGCGAATCAGGAACTCATAGCCACGTCCGGCATCCGGAACCGGCAGTTCGATAACGGCAAACCGGTAATCCAGGTCTCCCCGCGGCATGGGAGACAGGTCACCGGTGTTATAGATGCGCCACGGTGCATCGCCGGCGGCCACTTCCCGGTAGTGCACCCGCACATGATCCAGATAGGTCGGGGCCAGCCGGAGCAACCGTTTCCCCTCCGCGAAGGCCTTCTGTGGCAGGTGGAAAGTCAGCCAGTAGGTGGTGTCTGAGTATCCGGCCGAGAAAATGTCCGTCTGATAGGGGCCGGCGTCAGCTTCCTCGAACTTCTGCCTCACCTCCTGAAACGAGAGGGGCTTGCCGTCCTCGGCAATGACCCGATAGGAAAGATCGGGGCCCAGTGTCAACGTTGACGTGGCGGCATGGCCCTCTGCCACCTGGCACAGGACGATCAGCAGAAAAACCACCCTGGCCATAGTAAAACGGCACCGGAAAAGACCGGCTCGCCACTGCCCAGTAAACTCCACACGACCTGAAAAAGGCACCGGCATAACACACTCGCAAACATATAACGGGGCCCATTCAGGGCAAAGGACGAATCCGATAGAGATACGTCATTCTGGTTGAGCGTAGCAATATAGCTGACTATCGATGCGGAAGCCTGCGGTACCCGTGTCCGGATGTCATTACGACCTATAGCATGGGCAGCCCATACAACCTGCGGCTCCTGGTCGACAACAGCGGACAATCATCTGTGACTGAACCGCAGAACTCAATAGGCCGTGCCCGACCGTCCAGATCGAGAGCCCACAAAATGCAATCAGGACATTAAATATTTTCCAGAACGCACATCCTGAACCATACTGTCGTGAGTCGCCGGCATCGAACGGATCGCAGGTCGGGGAAGTCAGGCAGCTCTTCTTGAGTGATACCTACGCTCCTGTTTTTCATTCACCGACTCCCGGACCAGTGACGGATCCATCAGGCGACAGCAGCCCGTCATTCAGCTAACGGCAGGAGCTGATCCATGAATGACATAACCCGGATGGGGGACGTCACCCAGGACCTGATGGATGCCACCGCGGAGGCCATGATCATGGTCGATACCCGGGGGCACATTGAACACCTTTCCCAGGCAGCCGGGAATCTGTTCGGGGTTGAGGCCAGCGCCTGTGTTGGCACTCACCTGACAACACTCCTCGCCGCCGGCTACGACCAGGAGATCAGGGAACGCCTGGCGGAACTGGGTAATGGCGGGACGTCTTCCAACGTCTCCTGTTATCGGGTTGTGGCCCGGAGCAGCCAGGGAGCGGAATTCCCCATGGCCCTGGAAATCGGTGAAACGCAACTGCCGGAATACCGCCGGCTCGTGTGCGTCTGCCGCGACCTCTCTGCACAGTACGAAAACGGGTTTGAAAGACAGTCCGCCATCAACCTGAATCGCGCCCTGTTTAACGCTGCGGTCGACGGCATCATTACTATCAACTCCCAGGGACGTATACGCTCTTTCAACCAGGCCGCAGAGACGTTGTTCGGCTTCACCCGGGCTGAAGTGCTGGACCAGAATGTCGCCATGCTGATGCCCGAGCACTACGCGAAGAACCACGACAGCTACATCGACAACTACCTGCGCACTGGCGAGGCCAGGATCATCGGCATCGGCCGTGATGTGGTGGGACAACGGAAGGACGGGTCCCGCTTCCCCCTGCACTTGTCCGTCGGCGAAGCCTGGCACCACGATGAGAAGCACTTTATCGGTATCTGCCACGACCTGTCCGACTACCACGAGGCACTACGGAAACTGGCACTGGCCGAGAAACGCTACAAGGATATCGTCCACAGCCAGACCCAGATGATCTGCCGGGTTGACTCGGACCTGAACATCACCTTCGTTAACCGTTCATTCATGGACTGCCTCGGCAAATCCCACCGGGAACTCATCGGCACCCCCCTGTATCAGTTCGCGATAGACAACGAGGCCGCCATCCGCGACCTGTTGACCCAGCTGTTCACGTCCGGGGGTGTCCGGCAGCTTACCGTGAAGATGACCATGGCGGCGCCGCCCGGTAACCCGCAGGTGGAGTGGACCTTTACCCGGCCAGGCACCGGCAACGGTGACAGCATCGAACTCCAGGGTTTTGGTGTCGATATCTCCGAGAGGGAGGAGGCCCGGCGCGAAGCGAACTACTTCCGCAATTTCGATACGGTGACCGGCCTCTACAACAAGCAGGCGTTCATGGCTGCGCTGCCCGCCTGGGCCGAAGCGGAGTCAACCTGCTCGTTGATTCACATCGACCTGGACAACTTCGGGCTGGTAAACCAGAAACATGGGTTCGAGGCCGGCGATCATATGCTCAGGGAGGTTGCCAAACGGGTGAGAACCATCGCCGGCAAGAATTGTCTGATTGCCAGGAGCGGGGCCGATGACTTCCTGGTCGCTGCTCCGGTCTCCACCTTGAGGGAGGTAAAGAACCTCACCGGCCGCCTGGCTTCCGGCATCCGCCGGAACCTCCAGGTGGACGGCGAAACCCTGTCTATCGACGCGGCCATGGGCGTGGCCTTCTATCCCGGCGACAGCGATGATATCCAGCACCTGCCGAACCTGGCCGAATCGGCCATGAAAGACGCCCGGACACAAAGGGAAGCAATCGCCCTGTTCAACAAGGAGTCGCACAGTCAGCTTCGCCGCCGCCTCGACATCGAACAGGCGCTGAAACGGGCGATGGAAGAAGGCATTCCGCACATCCTCCTGCAACCCAAATACGCCATACCCTCACGTCGCATCTCGGGATTCGAAGCACTGATCCGCTGGAATGATCCGGAGCTGGGTCCCATTTCACCGGCGGAATTTGTACCACTGGTGGAGCACGCCAAACTCGGGCAGCGTTTCGACCGCTACGTGATCCGCAAAGCGATAGCAGCCATTCAGGACGTCGCCGCCAGTAGCGACAGGCCACTACCGGTTGCGGTCAACATCACCCCGCCACACTTTTCCAGTCCGGACCTGGCAGGCTTCATACTGGACCAGCTGCAACGGTCAGGACTCAGTCCGCACCTGCTGGAGGTCGAGCTGACAGAAGGGGTGTTCCTGACGCCCAATGCCAACGTCACCAATAACCTGGCCACACTGCGGGCCGCGGGCGTCAGCGTCGCCATCGACGACTTTGGCACCGGCTACTCTTCCCTCAGCTATATCAAGAACCTGCAGGTGGATGAGCTCAAGGTCGACAAGTCGTTTACCGATGAACTGGAGACCCATACTGGTAAAACCGTGCTGCAGGCCGTGGTGCTGATTGCCAAGGCCTTTGACCTGCTGGTTACCGCCGAAGGCGTGGAAACAGCCTCGCAGCTGACTATGCTGGAAGAGATGGGCTGTGACCGGGTACAGGGCTTTTATCTGTCGAGGCCTGTTTCGGTGAGCGATGCCTGTCAGCTTATCCGCCATTCAACCGAAGCGTGATACACATCAATTACCCTGCAACTAACCGCAATCCCTCTTGCCTGGTGACTTCAAAACCTGAGATTATTTTACCTGTTTAATAGTATTTTTTAATGAATGCATAGTTTTCCGCAATAAGTGCGCTCCATGCATTATTGAAGAGATAAATGCGCATTCGTTGCAGGCAATGGCACCATGAATCTAGGTCAGGCAATACGCCAACTCAGGAAACAGAAGGGTCTTACCCTGTCAGAACTGGCAGAACAGACCGGGTCCTACGTGGGCAACCTGTCCCGTATCGAGCGGGATCTTGCCAACCCCAGCCTGGAGCTGCTGTATCGCATTTCCGGCGCACTGGGTTATTCCGTAGCGGACATCTTCCTGGCAACGGGCGATCAAAAGGCCAGTCAGGACACCTCCCAGGTCGCCCTCAACGCTGTCTTCGTGTCCCTCCTCCAGAAAGACCGCGAGCTGTTGCTGGACATAGCCCGACTGATGGAGCAGCGTGCCGGGCGATGACCCGGGACATGATCAATGCTCAACCTTCAGCGCGCTCTCATGCCAGTTACGCAGGGCCCTGTCAGACATCCAGACCATCAGCGCAAACAGCAGGATCCCGGTGACAGTAATCAGGATCAGGGCGGCAAACATCCTGGGAATCTGCAAGTTATAGCCGGACTGCAGGATCATGTAGGCCAGCCCTGCTTTGGCGCCCCCGGTGCCCGCCACGAATTCCGCCACCACGGCCCCGATCAGTGCCAGCCCTGAGCTGATGCGCAGACCACCGAAGAAGTATGGCAGCGCGCCCGGTATCCGCAGGCGAATCAGCTCCTGCCAGCGGCTGGCCCGGTACATGCGGAACATGCTCAGCAGGTTCGGGTCGACACTGCGCAGGCCCAGGGTGGTATTGGAAATGATCGGGAAGATGGCGACGATCACCGCACAGATGGTCAGCGCCCAGGTGGTGTCGTTGACCCAGATGATAATCAGCGGCGCAATGGCCACCACCGGCGTTACCTGCATCAACACGGCATAGGGAAACAGGCTGATCTCGATCCACTTGCTCTGCACGAACAGCAATGACGCCGCCACTCCCAGGATGACCGCAATGGCAAACGCCAGGAAGGTAATCTTGAGGGTCATCAGCAGCGCATTGAAGAGGGAGGAAAAATCGTTCACCAGGGAGTGGCCGATATCCACCGGACTGGGCACGAGGTACTTGGGTACGTCGAATGCCATCACCGAAAGTTGCCACACCAACAGTACCAGTACGCCGACCAGAACCGGCGCGGCAATCTGCACGAAGCGTTCATTGCGAATCAGGGGAGTTCTCATGCCTGGTCCTCCTTGCGGTCTTCGCCCATGGCGCTGGCACGTTCCAGGGCCTGGGAGACCTGACGGCAGTAGCCGGCAAATTCCGTCGATACCCGGAAGTCGGGGGACCGCGGGTACGGTTCATCAATGGCGATGTCATCCACAATCCGCCCCGGTCGGGCCGCCATCACCACCACGCGACTGGACAGATACACCGCCTCATAGACGCTGTGAGTAACGAACACGATGGTCCAGCCCTTGGCCTTCCAGAGCCGGAGCACGTCGTCGTTGAGCTTGTTGCGGGTCATTTCGTCCAGGGCGCCGAAAGGCTCGTCCATCAGCAGCAGGTTGGGCTCGGTAATCATGGCACGGGCAATGGAGGCCCGCATCTGCATACCGCCGGACAGCTCCCGTGGAAAGCTGTTGTCAAAGCCTTTCAGTCCGACCATGTCGAGGGCATCGTCAATCTTCTGGTCCACCTCCGGCGACTTGCCGGCGTGTTCCAGGTCCAGGGGCAGGCGCACGTTCTTGCGAACCCGGGCCCAGGGCATCAGGGTGGCATTCTGGAACACGAAGGCCAGTTTGCGACCCTTGCTGCCCACCACGTTGTAGTCCTGCTCCCACCACTTGACCGATCCGGTGGACACCTCCCCCAGGCCGGCCATGATGCGCAACAGCGTGCTCTTGCCACAGCCGGAGGGGCCCAGCAGGCTGACAAATTCCCCCTGCCGTACGGTAAGATCCGCGCCTTTCAGGGCCACGGTGCCGTTGCCATAAACCTTGTTGACGCCGTCCACCTCAAGGACCGGACGCCGGGCACCAGCGCCGGCTTCATCCACCGCAGGCTCGGGTTCAGGCGCCGGGTTCAGGGGCGTTACCTTGGTCGCTGTCATAATCTTCTCTCCAGGCCGGCCGGGCCCGTTGCCCGGCCGGCATCAGGGTGTTGATTTTCTACGGCAGAACCGGCTCTTCGGGCAGGAACTCCAGGGTGTAGACGTCGTTCAGGTCCAGGTCTGCAGACGCCAGGCCCGCTTCCACCATGAAGTCCTTGATCTTCTGCCAGCGCGCCTCGGTCATCACACCAATGCCCATGGTCTGGGCATCGCCTCCGGTCACCAGTTCGTATTCCTTCATCTTTTCGATGCCGTAGGCGATCTGCTCCGGTGTCATTTCCGGGTTCTCCTTGCGGATCAGCTCATTACCCGGAGCCGGATTTTCCAGGTAGCTCTTCCAGCCCTCCATGCTGGCCTGCACGAACCGCTTCACCACGTCCGGCCGCTCCTCGATCATGTCGGTGGTGGTTTCAATGGTGGTGGCGTAGGGAGGGTAGCCATGGTCCGACAGCAGGAAGACATTGGGCTCGATGCCGCCCTTGCGGATGGCGAACGGCTCTGACGACAGGTAGCCCTGCTGGACGATATCCTTGTCATTGAGAAACGGCGCGACGCTGAAGGTATAGGCATGCACCACGTCATCTGTGAACCCGTATTCCGCCTTCAGCCAGGGCCAGAAGGTGGAGTGGGCAAAGGTGGCCACATACACCGGCAGCCCCTCTTCCCTGACCTGCTCGAGGGATTCCACGTGGGGGTGGGCAATCAGCGATTGCGGATCGCCCTGCATGGACGCCGCCACGGTCATTACCGGCAGGCCCTTCTCGACGGCATTGACGTTGCCAATGGGATAGCCCATCAGCAGATCGTAACGCCCGGTGACCAGTAACTGGGTGCCGTTGACCTGCGGCCCGCCCATCCTGATTTCCACATCCAGCCCGTAATCCTCGTACAGGCCGGTGGCCAGGGCCTGATAAAACCCGCCGTGCTCGGCCTGGGCGTACCAGTTGGTGCCGAACACCACCTTGTCCAGCTCTTCGGCAGACACCGGAGACAGGGCCAGCAAGCCAGCGATCATGATCGGGCCACCGAGGGCCATGGGGTTTCTTGGTGCCATTGAGTCTCTCCTGTGAGCACCGGCGACTGCCGCGGCGCTTTAATTGACCATTTGTTCAGGTTTTCAAAAGCAACCGCCGTGCCAGTCACCAGATCAACGAATAACTCCTATTTTTCAGTGCCTTGAAGACTCACAAGAACCAGATGAATGCACCAGACTGAACCGGATGCAGGCTCACTGCAC
Organism: Marinobacter lacisalsi; assembly: GCF_042651045.1. Classification (NCBI taxonomy): domain Bacteria; kingdom Pseudomonadati; phylum Pseudomonadota; class Gammaproteobacteria; order Pseudomonadales; family Marinobacteraceae; genus Marinobacter; species Marinobacter lacisalsi. The sequence goes on along the minus strand of NZ_JBHSDI010000062.1, from coordinate 28,567 downwards.
CGGTATCGCCCAGCACGAATACCCTCAGCCCGACCCGATCAGACATAAAAAAGCCGCCCGGAGGCGGCAACAAAGGAAGACAACGCTTCGAAAGTTCATGGGGATCCGGAACAGGCAGCCAGCTCCACCGAGGCCGGTTCCGCCTCAACCCACCGGGCCAGGCGTGCGACCCGGGCACCCAGGGCACGGGCGATGGCCAGTTCATTGGCATCCACGCCCAGGGTGCCGTCAAAGCCGGTAACCACCGAGGCACCGTAAGGTGAGCCGCCTTTGGTGGTTCGCACCAGTTCCGGCACGCTGTGGGGCACGCCGGCCAGCACCATGCCGTGCTGCAGGAACGGCAGCAGCAGCGACAGCAGGGTCATCTCGTTACCGGAATGCATGCCTCCCGTGGAGGTGAAGGCGGCTCCGACCTTGCCGATCAACGCACCCTGTCGCCACAGCGGCGCCACTTCATCGATAAAAGCCCGCAGCGGCGTACTCATCAGGCCATAGCGGGTGGGCGAACCCCACAGGATGCCCCCGGCCCACTCCAGGTCAGCAGCACTGGCCCTTGGCAGGTCGCGATACTCCGCCTGGGCAGCTATGAAGTCATCCCGCTCGGTGTCCACACTGAACTCTGGCTCATCAATCTCCACCCGGCACAGGCGAACCTCGGCACCTTCGCTGCGGGCGCCATCCGCAATGGCCTTCGCCAGAGCCAGGGTGCTGCCGTAGCGGGAGTCCACCACGATAGTGACGCGACTTTCGTTCATGATGACATTCTCACTGAGTCTGGTTGCGCCAGAAGGCTTCATGGACTTCTGCGGCTTCGTCCTCCAGCAACGGTCCAAGGACCTCCACCGCCCGCTGGCCGGACGCAAATACCTGACGACACGGAAGGTCCAGCGTGGGATTTTCGGGATGGTTGCCGGTCATCTGTTTCAGACGGTGCTCACTGACGCCGTACACCAGCCGCCCCAGCCCCGCCCAGTAGGCGGCGCCGGCACACATGCAGCAGGGTTCCACCGATACATACATGGTGAAACCGGCCATTTCATGGGGGCGCCAGGTCTGACTGGCACGGGTCATCAGCACCCGCTCGGCGTGGCCGGTCATGTCCTGGTGCGGCAGGTAGGCATTCACCTGGGTCATCAACACCTCACCCTGCTCGTCCACCAGCAGGGCGGCGAACGGGTGGATGCCCTGGGCCGCAGCGCTGCCGGCCAGGTCCAGGGTCTTGCGGATCAGCCGAAGATCGTCTTCGGTTGGTTGCATTGTCTGCGCCAAAGGAACACTCCTCTTGGTCAATGGCCGCCCTTGCGGGGCAGGCTCCAGGGAAAGAACCACTGCTGCGTCCACTGCACGGACTTGAACAGCAACAGGCTCACCACGGCCAGGAAGAACAGCCCCGCGAAAGCCTGGGGAATGCGGAAGAACGATGTGGAGAACTGAATGAAATAGCCCAGCCCTTCCTCCGCCGCCACAAACTCCGCCACCACTGCGCCGATAATGGCGAGGGTGATGGCCACCCGCAGGCCACTGAAGATGTGGGGGACGGCATAGGGTATGCGGATCTGCCAGGTTTCCCGGCGCAGCGGCGCGTCCAGTGAGCGGCTCAGCTCGACGAGTTCTGACGGCGTCTCGTTGATGCCGGTAGCGGTGGAGACCACCAACGGGAAGAAGGTCAGCAGGCAGGTGATCAGCACCCGTGACGGATCGTCGGAGCCCATCAGTACGATGATCAGAGGCGCCACCGCCACCACCGGCGTTGACTGGATCACCACCAGCAGGGGGTAGAGCGTACGGCTGAGAAGCTCCGAACGCATCATGGCAATGGCAATGGGGATCGCCACCACAATCGAGACCGCGAACCCCATCAGTGCCACCCGCAGGGTCACCCACAGATGGGTGAACCATCGGCTCATTTCCACCTTGAAGAAGGCATCCACAATGGCTGTCGGTGCCGGCAGCACGTATTCGGGCAACGAGAACACCTGGCAGACCAGCTCCCACAACAGGATCAGGGCCAGGAAAAACAGCCAGGGCGACACCATCAGAAGCGAGGCCCTGGCCTTGCCCTCAGGCAGCGTCAGGTTCATAGATATGCTTCCTCAGGCGTTCGGTCAGTTGCCCGAACCGGGGTTCGGAGATCGTCCGGGTGGTGCGTGGCCGCGGCAGGTCGACGTCTATCATTTCCAGTAAGGTGCCGGGGCGTTTGCTCATCACCAGCACCCGGTCCGCCAGCAGCGCCGCCTCGGCGATAGAGTGGGTAATGAACAACACGGTCTTGGGGTTTTCCTCCCAGATTTTCAGCAGGTCGAAACCGATCTGCTCCCGGGTCATGGCATCCAGGGCTGAAAAAGGTTCGTCCATCAGCAGGATGTCGGGATTCAGCAGCAACGCGCGGACTATACCGACGCGCTGCTGCATACCCCCGGACAGCTCATCCGGCATCTTGTCGGCAAAGCTCTCCAGCCCCGCCATGGCCAGCAGTTCGTCGGCCCGCTTTTCATCGTCACGGCCGTAGCGACCGAACTTGTGCCTGAGCGGGAACAGGACATTCTTGCGCACCGTCAGCCAGGGCAGCAGGGTCGGCTTCTGGAACACGATGCCCACATCATCCCGGGGGCCCGTGACCGGCAGGCCGAGCACGGAGACCTCGCCTTCGGACGGTGTTAGCAACCCGGCGATCATCCGCAGCAAGGTCGACTTGCCACACCCAGACGGCCCCACCACCGCCACAAATTCATGGCGGCGGATATCCAGGTCAATGCCGGTTACAGCCGGTGGTACCGACGGATCGGGGTCATACCGGTGTCCGACTCCGCTGAGCCGGACAAACGAACGGTTGGTGGCCGGTTCGGTCATGCTTACAGGGCCTCAAGCAGGGTACGATCAACGATCACTTCCGGGTCCAGGGCGTCGGCATCCAGCTTTTCCGCCTGGGAGACCCAGTTCCAGGTCAGTGCCACCCGCTCTTCGGTCAGCGCGCCCAGACCATCCCGTTCGCTCACATCATTGACCACCAGTTTCATGGTGTCTCCGATCTGCGCGGTGGCAACGTCCACATCCACTTCCGGCACCATGGTCTTGAGGGCTTCCGCTGCCTGGCGGGGGTTGTCGTGGGTGAACTTCAGGGACTTGTCGAAGGCGCGCATGAAGCGCTTGGCCACATCCGGACGCTCATTCAGGAATTTTTCGCTGGCAACAATGGACGAGGAATACAGTTCCAGACCAGCGTCCGACCAGGGCAATACCACCAGCTCGTTTCCGGTAGCCTCGGCCTGATCCTCAAACAGGGCGATGTTGGTCACCCAGGCGATAATGGCGTCGGTGCCGCCGCTCATCAGCATGGGCCCCAGCGCCCCCGGATCTGCCTTGGTAAGGCTGACGGCGCCTTCCATCATGCCGTTCTCTTTCAGCACCAACGGCAGGAAAGCATTGGACGAGGTGAACGGCGAGGTGGCGACTTTCTTGCCATCCATGTCAGTCATCTCTGTGATGCCGCTCTTCTCCAGCGTGAAGAAGGCATGGGGAGCCTGGTTGAAGATGCTGTAAACCACCTTCACCGGCAGACTGTCGTCCTGGGCCTTGGCCGCCATCAGGGCGCCGATGTCAGCGCTGCCGATGTCAGACTGGCCGGTGGCGATCTTGGTAATGGCATCAGTGGAGCCACGGCCGCTGGCGATGTTCACTTCCAGTCCTTCCTCCTCGAAGAAGCCTTCCTGAACGCCTACATAGACCGGGGATTTGTCCCCGCCCGGCAGCCAGTCCAACTGGAAGGTCACCTGGTCGGCAGCCAGGGCGGCCTGGCTGATCAGCCCGCCAGCCAGTGAGGCGACCAGCAGTAATGAGTGTGTGAAACCCTTTCGCATGTGCTTTCCCCTTTCATGGTTTATCGCTCGCCGAATTTATTGATCATTCGGTCAGGTTTTATCTAAAGAAAGCAAAGGGCAGGCCAGCTTGATGGTGTTGCTGCAACAATCCCGCCACCGATTGTCAAAAGCGCTGAAAATCGCGCGTTTTTCGTTGGCGCCGGGAAGGTGACGGAGACAGATACCGACCAGCCGCGAAGCCCAGCTCCACGATTCATCCCTCAAGAGGCCTGGCGATGCGCCCGAATCCAGTGCATAAAAACACGACACGCCCCGATATGAGGCTGTACGACCGCAGCTAGCTCAGCGTTAAAGACGGTCACCAGGCACCGTTGCCAAGAATGAATGACCAGGGGCAACCACGGCGGCTCTGGCACGCTTCATGAATTGCTGACCATTCGGACAATATAGAACGACCAACCTGGAGCCATGCCATGAGCACGCACCCACCGGGCACCGCCCTGCCCGTCATCGACCTTTCCCTGTTGGCGGGAACCGATCAGGAGCGGGACCACCTGGCCAGCGCCCTTAACGACGCCTGCCTGCACACGGGGTTCTTCTATGTCAGCAACCACGGTATTGCCGACGAGCTGATTGCGGCGGTGTTTCGCGAGTCCCGTGCCCTGTTCGACCTGCCTACGGAGCAAAAGGAGGCGATTCACAAGGCCCGTTCCCGTGCCAACCGCGGTTATGAGCCCCTCAGGGGACAGACCCTGGAGCCGGGCAGCCCGCCGGACCTCAAGGAAGGCTTCTATATTGGCGAGGAGCTGGACGAGTCAGACCCGCGGGTTCAGGCAGGGCGCTTCAATCAGGGCCCCAACCAGTGGCCAGAAGGTCTGCCTGCGTTCCAGGAGACCATGACGAAATACTTTGAAACCATGAACGACCTGAGTGCCCGAATCATGGAAGCACTGGCGTTGGCGATTGGCCTGCCCCGCAACTACTTCGACGCCTTCTGTCACAATCCCATGTCCACCCTGCGGCTGCTGCATTATCCGCCGCAACCCCCAAGCCCCGCTCCCGGGGAAAAAGGCTGCGGTGCCCATACCGATTTCGGCGGTGTCACCATCCTGCTGCTGGACGACCATCCCGGCCTTCAGGTCTGGGATGCCGCCAACAACCGCTGGATCAACGCCTCGCCGATTCCCGGGACCTTCGTGGTCAACCTCGGGGACATGATTGCCCGCTGGACCAATGACCGCTACCGCTCCACCCTGCACCGGGTAGTCAATACATCGGGCGCGGAACGCTACTCGGTGCCCTTCTTCTACAGCGGCAACCCGGACCACGAGGTGACCTGCCTGCCGGCGTGCCTCGCGGAAGGTGACCAAACTCATTACCCGCCGACTACCGTGGAAGCTCATTTGATGGAGATGTACCGGAGGACCTATGCCTGAACCCAGGATGACGGCGGTGCTGATCCATGGGGCCTGGGCCGGCGGCTGGGTGTGGGACACCATCACGCCGCTGCTTGAGGCACGTGGATTCATGGTGCTCGCACCGGACCTGCCGGGCTGTGGCGAGCGGCTGGGTAAGCCGCAGGAAGCATCACTGCACCAATGCGTGAAGGATCTCGAACAGCGTCTGGAAAACGTGGATGGGCCGCTGTTGCTGGTGGGCCATTCCGGCGGCGGCGCCGTGGCCACGCAACTGGCTGAGGCGATCCATGAGCGGGTCGTTGGCGTCGCCTACCTGGCGGGTATGATGCTCCCCTCTGGCACCGGCTTTGGCGAGGTCGTCGCCGAAATGGTGGATGAACACCCGGCAGCGGCCGGCATCGGCCCGTATCTGCATTGGGACGCCGGGCGGCAGGTCTCCCGGGTTCCCGCTCACGCCATTCGCGATATTTTCCTGCAGGATGTCAGTGAATCGGAGGCAGAACAGGCAATCCCCCGCTTCGGTCCGCAGGCGGAAGGCAGCCGTGTGCTGGTGCCCCAATGGACCCCAGAGCGATTCGGGCAACTGCCAAGGCTTTACGTGGAGGCCCGCCAGGACCGCTCGGTAATCCTGCCCGTGCAGCGTCGAATGCAGGCCCTGGTGCCCGGGGCACAGGTGGTGTCTCTGGATACCGGTCATGTACCGCAGGTGGCGGCTCCAGGGGCCGTGGCCGAAGCCCTCGCAGCGTTTGTCGACCATTGACGGTGACCACCAACTATTGCAGCATGAGTAAAAAGGGAATAATTTATACTCATGGAAGCGTTCGAGTTCGACGAGAACAAAAGCAAGGCCAACAAGGATAAGCACGGCATCGATTTTCTGGCCGCCCAGAGGCTTTGGAACGATCCATACCTGATCGAAATCCGGGCAAAATCTGATGATGAAGAAAGATTCCTGCTGGTCGGAAAAATTGATGACAAGCATTGGTCGGCTGTCATCACATATCGCGGGGAGCGTATTCGACTGATATCAGTCAGGCGGTCTCGCAAAGCGGAGGTTGAGCTCTATGAAAGCTGAAGACTTCGATAAGAAATTTGAGGAAGGCGAGGAGGATATCGTTGAAGATCTCGACTTATCCACGGCTCGCCGGGTGAATCAGGAGCCCAAGCGAATCAACGTCGATTTTCCGGCTTGGGTTGTAGAGTCGCTTGATCGGGAGGCTGCCCGCATCGGCGTTACCCGCCAATCCATCATCAAGGTGTGGTTGGTGGAACGTTTACAGGAAGAATCCTCCAAGGGCAGGTTCTGACAAGGCGCCACCGATGGATGCCGTCGGAATAAGCGTAACGAGAAAAGGGGCGCAACGTACGCCCCTTTTCTCATTGATTGACTCACCACTCAGTCAGCGTAAACCGCTTCCACAAAACTCAGGTCAAAGGCCTTTTCCCAGGCCAGGTCCTCCGGCAGCGTCTCCGCCGCCACCATATCCTCGAAAAAGGCCTGCCAGCGCTCGCGAGTCATCATGCCGTACTGGCCTTCCTCAGCTGCGCCGGACAGCAGGATGCCTTCCTCCTGCATCTTGGCGTGGCTGTACGCCAGCAATTCATCCTGCATTTCCGGGTTGTCTTCCTTGATCAGGGCGTTGGCAGGCTCAGGGTTCTCGAAGTAGGCTTTCCAGCCCTCGGCCGTGGCGGCCACCATCTTCTGGACCACCTCCGGATTTTCTTCCACCATCTCGCGGGTGGTATCCAGGGTGGCGGAGTAGGCTTCCCAGCCGTAGTTCGCCAGCAGCAGGCTCTTGCCTTCAACCCCGGCCTGTTCCAGGAAGAAGCCGTCGTTGGTGACATAGCCCTGCTGGATGGTCTGATCATTCTGGATAAACGGCGCAAAGCTGTAGTCGTAGGCCTGCAACTGGTCGTCGGTGTAACCGTACTCGGTCTTCAGCCAGGGCCAGTAGGCCACCCGGCCGGCGGTGGGTACGCGCATGGGTTTGCCCTTGAGGTCCTCGAGCGAGTCATGCCCGACCCCGGTATGCACCACCAGTGACTGGGGGTCTTTCTGGAAAAAGGCCGCCACCGTAACCAGCGGAATATCCTGGCTCACCGCATTGAAGGATTGCAGGGCGTAGCCCATGATGAAGTCCACCGAGCCGCCCATCAGCAGCTGGACGTTATTCACCTGCGGGCCACCCATTTTGATGGTCACATCCAGGCCGTGCTCCTCGTAGATACCCATGGCCTTGGCGGCATAGATGCCGCCGTGCTCCGCCTGGGCGTACCAGGTGGTCGCCACGGTGACCGGGATCAGTTCCTCCGCCTTGGCAAAACCGGAAAGCGCGCCGAAGGACAGGGTGATTCCGGCTGCCAGTGTCTTCAATCTTGTCATGATTACTTCCTCGTTTGGGAAAATCAGGTTCCGTAGGTATTGGTGAGCTTTTCGTGAAGATGCTGCCCGGCGGTGATCGGACCATAGAGAGGCGGGTTCTCCGCCGTGGCACAGGTGTCGATACAGGTAATCACCGCATCCTTGTTGGGATGGCAGAAAAAGGCGATGGAATAGCGGTCGCGATGACGATGTTCCGGCGCCACGTTCACCCGATGGGGCGTGGAGCAGAACACGTGGTTGGTCCAGCGGTGCATCAGGTCACCGGTGTTCACCACCACGGTGCCGGGTATCGGGGTGGCCCGGATCCACTCGCCGGCGCGGGTGCGCACCTCCAGACCACCCACATCGTCCTGGAACAGCAGGGTGATGCTGCCATAGTCGGTGTGGGCGCCGGCACGGCTTTCGCCATCATGAGGTTCGAAGCCTTCGGGCAGCGGCGGGTAATGGAGTAACCGCAGGGTGTGATGGTGCAGGTTGTGGGCGTCCACAAAGAAGTCTGCGGACTGCCCCAGGGCCAGGGCAAATGCCTGCAGCACCCGGTCCGCGGTGTGGATGCACTCATCCAGGAACCGGGTCATGGTCTTCTCGAACTTTGGGTGTCCCTCGGGCCAGAGGTTCCTGTGGGCGTCCGGCTGCGGCTGTTCCGGCGCCAGGTTAAAGGCTTCCTTGAGGTCACCCGGCCGGGCCGGATCCAGTCGCTCCCGCTTGATCCCCACGTAACCACGGTTGCTTTCCGCGCTCTGCCAGGCAACCTGGTTCTTCTCTTCCGTCGGCAGGGCAAAGAACGCCTTCGACGCCGCAAAGGCCTCTGCCAGCTGGTCCGCCGGCATTCCGCAATTTGCCAGGTAGAAGAAGCCCCAGTCCCGGCTGGCCTGGCGCATCTGTTCAGCGACCGCCTGCTGCTCTGCCTCATCTCCTTCCAGGAAAGGCCCGAAATCAATAACGGGAATTCTCCCGACCTTATCCGCCATACTGCCTCCGCTTTCCCTTAAGTTTATTAGCCAACTGGTCAGGTTATTTGCAACGGCTATGCCACCTCGTAAAACACGTCGATGCGCCTGTTTATAGGTACTTCCTCGGCTACGCGTGCTTCAAACAGGTGCGAAGTGCCACTTTTATGACCAATAAGTCAGCCTTTCGGCCGATGCAGCGAGGCATTACTCTTGCATAGGGAAAGCACTCCAGTCTCCGCCACAGGAACATTCCAGCAATGACGCAAACACTGCTACTGAAGAACGCCAGAGTTATCGCCACCATGGACGATGATCAGCGCGAGATTAATGACGGCTATATTCTGATCAGAGGCAACCGCATAGACGCGCTCGGCCCCATGGCGGAATGCCCGGACACCGCAGACCGCACGATTGACCTGAGCGGTCACGTGGTCATCCCCGGGCTGATCAACACCCACCACCACATGTTCCAGTCCCTGACCCGGGCACTGCCCGCGGCCCAGAACGGCGAACTCTTTGACTGGCTCAGTGCCCTGTTCCCGGTGTGGCGCAACATCACCCCGGCCATGCAACGGGCCGCCAGCCGCACCGCCATGGCGGAGCTGATGCTGTCCGGCTGCACCACAGCGGCGGACCACGCTTACCTGCACGTCAACGGCATCACCCTGGACGACAGTGTTCAGGCGGCCACGGAAATGGGCATGCGCTTTCACGGCGCCCGGGGCGCTATGAGCCTGGGCCAGAGCCAGGGCGGGCTGCCGCCGGATGCGTTAGTGGAAGCGGATGAGGGTGCCATCCTGGAGGACATGCAGCGGGTGGTGGAGGCCCACCACGACCACAGCCCCGACGCCATGGTGCGGGTGGCGCTGGCGCCCTGCTCACCGTTTACCGTGACCACTGACCTGATGCGGGAAGCCGCCACCATGGCCCGGTCCCTCAAGGTTGGCCTGCACACCCATACCGCTGAGAACTGGAAGGACGTGGCGTTCAGCCAGGAGCGCTACGGCATGACACCGACGGAGTTCACCGAAGATGTGGGCTGGGTGGGCAGCGATGTCTGGCATGCCCACTGTGTACACCTGGACGAACCCGGTATCGCCCTCTTCGCCCGCACTGGCACCGGCGTTGCCCATTGCCCCTGCTCCAACATGCGGCTGGCCTCCGGCATCGCCCCTGTCAGGAAAATGCTGGACGCGGGCGTCAAGGTGGGCCTGGGGGTAGATGGCAGCGCCTCCAACGACAGCGGCAACCTGCTGGACGAAGCCCGGCTGGCGATGCTGTCGGCGCGGGTACGGGAGCAGAACGCCGGCGACATGACCGCCCGCGAAGCCCTGCGCATGGCCACACGGGGCGGCGCTGAAGTGCTGGGCCGGGACGATGCCCTGGGCCGGATTCAGGTGGGTTACTGTGCCGACATCGTGGCTTTCCGCACGGATGATATTGCCATGGCCGGCGGCCAGAGCGACCCGATCGCATCACTGGTGTTCTGTACCCCGCCCCGGGTCAGCTGGAGCATCATCAATGGTCGAGTGGTTATCGAGGATGGCCAGCTGCTGCCCCGGTCACTGCCCCACATCATTGAGGAGCAGAACCGGATGGCGGCCAGGCTGCTGGAGAGATAACAGGACGCTGGACCGCTCGGCCCGGTTACAGACAGGGAAGCCGTGGACCAGAGTCGAAATTTGCGCCCACAGGTGGTCTAATGCCTGTGCATTTTGCCGCTATCTCAAGGAGTCCCGTGTGGAGCCACAATATTCAGAGCATCCGTCCATGTTCCGCAACAATCCCCTGGGGTTCATCCTGGCCATCCTACTGATTCCGGTCGCCGTCGGGATCCTGATCCTGCTGTGGTGGTACCTTCAGTGCATGTCCACCAAACTGGAGTTCGTGGGCAATGATCTCGTCCTCGAGAAAGGGCTGCTCAGCAAGGCACGGATGGAGCTGGACGTGCGGCGGATACGGTCGGTGAACGTGTACCAGTCGTTTTTCAACCGCATCTTCGGTGTCGGCAAGATTTCCATCTATACCGCCGGCGACAATCCTGAGATTGAAGTGGCCGGGCTGCCCAACCCCCACGAACTCAGAACGCTGATCAAGGCACAGCAGCAGGCGTAATAATGACGACTGATAACGACTCCAAGGACAAGAAGGAAGCCAGAACCCTCGCCATTGTGCTGCTCATCCTGCTCGCAGCACTGGCGGGCGCCGCGTTGCTGGCCATGCCCATGCTGGCCGATTTCAACCAGGCCTACCTGGCGTCCGGCGTCGACCTGAAAGATGCCGCCATTATTGCCTTTGCCACCACCATGGTGGTGCTTGTCATCTTCGCCATAGCCGCCGGGGACGGATTGCTGGGCGAGTTGCAGTTCATGCTGCTGGGCTTCTTCCTGTTCTTCATTGTGCTATGGCTGCTGATCGCCTGGATCTTCTGAAACTCGGCCCTTCCCTGCCCTCAGCCGGTGCCCCCTCCTACTTTGCCACCTTCTATGGCCCGCACCGACCGACCATCAAAACCGGGCATGGCACATTCCTGCTATAACCTGCCCAATCGCTCAGCTTTCTGAGCAATCCATGTGCCACGATGGGGAGCCCGCCACGCCCTGCCTGTCGCCCTTTTCTACGTGCCAATACGGCGTGGCACGCACCGCCGACGACCACTCGTAACCGACCTGCACCACAACAAGTCAGCTTTACTGACCGCCTGTTCACTAATTTACAAGGATCTTAACAACAAACGAATTAACGCCTCTGGCTGGCACACATCCTGCAAAACCCGTCCAAAGTAGGTAACTCCGGTTACACCCGCGACTCCAGCCAGGCGAACAGAAGGACAGACCAAATGAATTCCGCAACGCTCGGACCACGACCGGCCAAGGACCCGACGGCCTTTTTCGACGACCTGGCCCAGACCGTCAAGGCACGCAGGGAAGCACTGCAGCAAACACCCAGCCTGTCGGAGGGGGAGTGTCCCCTGACCCGCCTGCAGCTGATCGAGTGGCTCCAGTTCCGGTACTGGTACCTTCAGGAGGAAAGCCGCTTTATCGACTCATGGCTCAGCGGCACCCCCGGCAACGAACGGCTGGCGGGCCTGGGCGCCCTGTTGGCCGACCAGGACAGGCAGAGCCAGCAACTGCTGACCCACCTGGAAACGCTGGGCATGACCACCGCGACCTGGTCGCCGGAATCGGAGTGGGGCCACTGGGTCAGTGAGTTCCATGCCAGCACCGATGACATCCCCGAGCGGATCATCGCCTATGCCCTGGCCCTGGACCCGGCCCCCATGGAGGCCATCGAAAGGCTGTTGCCAGACGCCACCGGCCTGCCCGCCGACTCGCCCATCTCAACATCGGCCCGGACCCGGTGGCCCATGGTACTGGGGCTGAGCGCCGCCAGGGAGTACGCCACCACCCTGGAACGACAGGCCCATACCCGCGCACGGGTGATGCATGCCTTTGAACTGGAACAGAAAGCGAGGCTGGCCTTCAGCCGGCGCATTCGCTCGCTGCGAGCACAGGCTGCGGCCAACGATGCGGTTGAGGAAAATCCGGTGATCGGCCTCGGCAACAGCTGACAGGGCGAGCCCCGCTTCCGACGTTCTCTTTACCGGGAGGGGAAAACCGGGGCAATTGGCCTCGCCAGTTCGATCTCATCACAGTTGTTACCCGGCCCCTGGCGGTCCACCACCAGGTAGTCCGAATCCGCAAACAGCGGCAGCAGCGGCGCATGCCAGGTACCGGCCCGGTAGCTCACACCCTGCGCGCCCCTGACCAGGAAAACCCGCACGGCCGCTTCGTCAAACTCGCCCGGGGGCGCCACCACTGCCAGGAAGGCGCCATCGTTGATGGGCACAAACGCCTGGCTACCCAGCGAATGGCGCTCCATCAGGGTGATTTCCAGGGGATCCAGGGGCTGCCCCCGGAAAATGGACAGGATCCCCCGGGGGTCATCCCCCAGCAGTTCCATGGTCGCCAGGGCGTGGAAGCGTTCGGTGCGCCCCTGGTTGATGGGAAACGAGTCTGCGCCGTTGGTATCGATCACCTCCCCGAACGGCGCGAAGGCCTCCCGGGTCAGCGGCTCGGCCACGATTTCCCGGGGGCCAGTCACAGAACCGGCTTCCCGAACAGCCGCACCCGGCTGACGCCGCCATCGGGAATGATGTTGAGGCGAATGTGGGTGATTGGCCCGAGGTCCGCCAGCTCCATAAATTCATGGATGGCGTCGGCAGTCAGCGGCTGCTCCGGCATCAGTGTCTGCCAGAACATGCTCTGGGTGATCAGCGACTGTTCGGTTTCAGCGCCGGCTTCCACACAGGCCGCCTGGATCGAGCAGGTAGCCGGAAAGTTGCCCTTGAAGTGAGCGGTGTCCACCTCGACACGCTCGGCAATACCCTTGTGGCCCAGGGCGAGGATGCACCAGTCGTTACCGGGCTCGCGCCGTCGGCGGGTCTCCCAGCCATCCCCCATGTTGATGCCACGACCCGGCCGCAGCAGCTTGCGGGGTTCGCCGTAGTGAGCATCGCTCCAGGCTACCTGGTCACCGCCATTCTCCAGGGCAAGCAGGTTGATCGCGGTGCTGGTATCCAGGTTGTTCCAGTCCCGGTGGGGCTTGCCATAGACACGCAACCGGGCGAGGCCGCCGTCCGGGTAGAGATGCACCCGCAGGTGCGTCCAGGGCCGCCCGGAAGCAATCTCCCGAAAGCAGTGGTCATTGCCCCGCAGGGGCGTAGCGGGAATCAGCGATTTCCACTCGGTGCTCTCGTCGGGGTCGCCCTCCGGGCAGTAACAGGCATCCAGGGCGGCGGCCGGGGGGAAGTTGCCGCTGAAGAAGCTGGTATCGAAATCCACCCCCGTCAGTTCCCCGGGCATGGCCAGGCGAATGATGCTCCAATCGTGGCCGGTGGTGCGACGGCGGCGGGTTTCCCAGCCATCCATCCACTTGCCGTGGTCATCATACTTGTCGGGATAGAACACCGGTGGTTCGGGGTTCAGCATTCGCTCCCTGGCACCAAAGAACTCATCGGTCACGTACAGGACCTCAGCTCCCAGGGATCCGTCGGCAAGATTCAGGCCGGTGCGGGTAAACTCGGGCCCGTCCACGTCCGGGGCTACCATGACATCGTTCATTCGCTGCGACTCCGATCAGGTTCGTAAGGATGGTGCTGCTTCCAGTGGCGGGCAATGTCGATACGCCGGCACACCCAGACCTGCTCATGCTGCTGGATGTAGTCCAGAAAACGCTGCAGCGCGCGAAAACGACCAGGGCGACCGATAATACGGCAATGCAGGCCCACGGACATCATCTTCGGCACCTCGTCACCTTCCTCGTAGAGCACGTCAAAACTGTCCTTCAGGTACTGGAAGAACTGCTCACCGGAGTTGAAACCCTGGGGTGAAGTGAAGCGCATGTCGTTGGCTTCCAGTGTATAGGGCACCACCAGGTGGGGCTCCTCGGCGCCGTCCCGGGTGGTCACGGTGGTCCAGAAAGGCAGGTCGTCGCCGTAATAGTCGCTGTCGTATTCAAAACCACCCTGCTCCACCACCAGGCGACGAGTGTTGGGGCTGTCGCGGCCGGTGTACCAGCCCAGGGGCGGTTCGCCGGTCAGGCGGGTGTGCTGTTCAATGGCCAGCTCCATGTAGCGGCGCTCTTCCGACTCGCTCATGTCCTGGTAGTGGATCCAGCGCATGCCATGGCAGGCGATCTCATGACCATCGTCGATGAACGCTTTCACTGCCTCCGGGTTACGGGCCATGGCCATGGTCACACCAAATACGGTCAGCGGCAGGCTGCGCTTGCGGAATTCCTTCAGGATGCGCCAGACCCCAGCGCGGGAGCCGTATTCATAGAGCGATTCCATGCTCATGTGCCGGCCGCGATAGGCCTCGGCACCGACGATATCGGACAGGAAGGTCTCGGAGGTCTCGTCGCCATGGAGCACGCAGTTCTCGCCGCCTTCCTCGTAGTTCAGCACAAACTGCACGGCGACCCGGGCATTACCGGGCCAGCAGGCGTGGGGCGGGTGTTCACCATAGCCCCGCATGTCCCTCGGGTACGAGGCCCCGGGGTATAAGACATCGTCATTCATGTCGGTTTCTCAAGGCCGCACCCCCGCAGGATCACCCCGGTGAGAAAGTCGGCGGCATGGTCGAAGTCCCGTTGCTCATACTCCGCCTTGTTTTCCACCATCAGGATCTGCACCTGGAAGTCGGCATAGTGTTGTGTGGACGACCAGATCAGGAAGATCAGCTGCACCGGATCCACGGGTGCCATGCGGCCGTCGTCGATCCAGTGCTGGATCACCTCGGCTCGTCCCCGCACCCATTCCCGCATGTTGGTACGCAGGTGGTCCATGAGGAACGGCGCGCCCTGGATAATCTCCATGGCAAATAATCGTGAGGCCAGCGGATAGCGGCGTGACATCTCGACCTTGGCGCGGATAAAGCTGGCCAGCGCCTGCGCCGGATCGTCCTCCGGTTTGATATCCGTGAACACCTTGTTCCAGCGCCCCAGGATGTCATCGAACATGGCAGCGTACATGCGCTGCTTGTTGCTGAAGTAGTACAGCACGTTGGACTTCGGCAGGCCCGCCCGCTCGGCAATATTCTGGATGGTGGCGCCCTTGTATCCGTTCAGGGCGAACTCTTCCTCCGCAGCCTGCAGGATCTTTTCCCTGTTACGCTCCCGTATCCGGCCCGGTCGGTATTTTCGGCCGTTGCCGTTGTTGCCATCCCCGGCTGATACGACAGCGTCTGCAACTGAGTTACTGGTCATTGGCTTCTCACTTGTTGTCCATGTGTTCAGGAATCCGGCAGGGATATTCTGCCGGACTCCCGTGACGGATCAAAAGTGGAATTTCACCAGGGCACTGACGGAGCTCTGGGTATCGATCAGGGTATCGTCCAGACCGAACTTGTTGTTCCAGTACTGGTACTCCATACCGGCGTACAGAACGCCCGGCTCACCCCAGAAGTTGCTCACGTCGAGCTTGATCTGCGGGGTGAACTGGAACTCCGACTCGTGGTCGCTGGCGGAGGTGGACCAGTCGATGTACCCGTCCACCAGGAACAGCGCCGGACCGACGTTGACAGGCACGGCCCAGGTGACGGTGGTCTGCCAGTCATCCGCGACCTCGCTGTTGTTCACATAGTAGAACGCGGTGTTGAAGTAGTTGAAGCCAGGCACGTCCCACACCAGTCCGAAACCGGTCATGTAGTTGTTAACCTCGGTACCGCCACCGAATTCGTACTGCCCTGCCAGCACCACATCCTTGACCGGGCCGAAGGACAGATCCTGACCGGTCAGCCAGTTACCACTGAGGGTGGGCGCGAATTCACCATAGACCTCATCGGTGCCTTCCAGGTCGCCCTGGGGCTGATCGCGATCAATGAAGAAGAAGGTTCCGCCCCAGTTATGGGCTGTCGCATTCTCAAAGGTGAAGTAAGTGGCCTCGTATTCCATGCCACCGTCACCGCCGGCGTCAAATTCCACGCCCTGGTACTGGTTGCTGTGGAGGATGGAGATGCTGGAACCACCGAAGAACTTCTCGGCGTGAGCCGCAGGTGCAAAGGAAGCTGCCGTCACGCAGCTGGCGATCAGTGTCTTACGAAATGCATTCATGGTGATACCTCTCTGGTTACAGTCTTTCAGGTGATTGTCTTTTTGAGTCATTGTTGGGCGTCGGATCGTTCTTGTTATCGTCCCGGCCGATAGGGCTGGCCAAGGGAAAGTGGGGTGTTCAGACGGGTGCGGGCCGGGTTCCAGGACAGCAGCACCAGCATCAGGATGGTGACCATATAGGGCAGCATCGCCAGCAGCTCGGTGGAGATGTTCCAGCCCAGCCCCTGCAGTACCAGGTGCAGAATGCTGGCGGCGCCGAACAGGTAGGCCCCCAGCACCACCCGCTCCGGGCGCCAGGTGGCGAACACCACCAGGGCCAGGGCAATCCAGCCGCGGCCGGCGGTCATGTTTTCGGTCCACATGGGGGTGTAGGCCAGGGACAGGTAGGCGCCGGCCAGCCCGGCCATACCACCGCCGAAGGTCACTGCCAGGTAGCGCACTACCAGCACCTTGAGGCCATTGGCGTTGGCGGCTTCCGGGTCTTCCCCCACCGCCCGCAGCAGCAGGCCGCCACGGGTATGGCGCAGGAACACCCAGACACCGGCGAAAGCCAGCAGCGACACATAGACCAGCGGATCCTGGTCGAACAGCACCCGGCCAATCACCGGGATGTCGCTGAGTACCGGAATGGCCACCCGGGTGAAACCATCAATGGACTCACCCACAAAACCGGCACCCACAAAGGCGCTCAGCCCGATACCGAAGATGGTTAGCGCCAGGCCGGCGGCGTACTGGTTGGCGGCCAGGGTCACCGCCATGAAGGCGAACAGCAGCGACATGGCAACCCCGGCGAGGATCGCGGCGGCCACGCCCACCACCAGGCTGCCGCTGGTCAGGGTGGCCACGAAACCGGCCACCGCGCCCATCAGCATCATGCCTTCCTGGCCCAGGTTCAGAACCCCGGAGCGCTCGCAGATCAGTTCGCCCAAGGCCACCAGCAGCAACGGGGTGCCAGCCACCACGGTGGCCGCCAGTACATTAACCAGCAGTTCCATGTCAGGCCTCCTGGGTGGCGGCAATGGCCGCTTTCGGGGTGGACTGCCGCGCCGGCCGCTTCAGGCGGATGCGGTAGTGGATAAAGGCATCGCAGGTCAGCAGGTAGAACAGCAGCAGCCCCTGGAACAGCCCGGTGATGGCTTTGGGCATGTTCATGGCGATCTGCAGCATTTCACCGCCGATAAAGGTCAGCGCCAGCAGGGCACTGGCGGCGATAATGCCCAGGGCATGCATGCGCCCGAGAAACACCACGATGATGGCGGTGTAGCCATAACCCGGGGACACCTGGGGCACCAGCTGGCCAATGGGGCCGGTGACTTCCGAGGCCCCGGCCAGGCCGGCGGTGGCGCCCCCCACCAGGAAGGCGAACCAGGTCAGGCGGCGGGCGCTGAAGCCCGCAAACGCGGCGGCCCGATGGTCCTGCCCCACCACGTTGAGCTGGAAACCGATAAAGCTGCGGGCGAACAGCACCCACACGCTGACGGCAGCGAGCAGCCCGAACGCCAGCCCCAGGTGCAGGCGCGTTCCGGCAATCAGGTTCGGCAGCAGGGCCGCCTCGCCAAACATCACCGACTGGGGAAAGCCGAAGCCATAGGGATCCTTGAGCGGCCCATGCACCGCATACAGCAGCAGGTTCAGGGCGATGTAGTTGAGCATGATGGTGGTGAGAATTTCGTTGCAGTTCAGGTGGGTCTTGAGTCCGGCGGCGATGGCCGCCCACAGGGCGCCGGCCACAATGCCTGCCAGCAGCACCACCGGCAGAACCCAGAAGCCAGAGCTATCCACCAGCTGAACCGCGACCACGCTGGCGCCCAGGGCCCCCATCAGGAAGTGGCCTTCGGCGCCGATGTTCCACAGTTTGGCGCGATAGCAAACGGTCAGGCCCGCCGCGCACAGCAACAGCGGCGCCATTTTCAGACCCAGCTCGGCGAGGCCGATCAGGTCACTGACCGGGGTGATAAAGAAGAAGGTGAGCCCTTCCACCGGGTCCTTGCCCATGGCCAGGAACAGCACGAACCCGGTAATGATGGTCAGTACCAGCGCCAGCACCGGGGAGGTCCAGCGCATCAGGGTCGAGTCGACGGGGCGACGTTCAAGCTGCAGCATGGGACGCCTCCCCGGTCTCAAAACCGCCAGCCATCCATTCACCCAGCTGTTCGATGCTCAGGTCGGCGGTGCGCGCCATCGGCGACAGCCGGCCATGGCACAGCGCCCCGATGCGACTGCACAGCTGGAACAGTTCATCCAGATCTTCAGAAATGAGAAGGATCGAAGCACCCTCGTCCCTCAGTTTCACCAGTGCCTCATGGATGGCCACTGCCGAGCCCACATCCACCCCCCAGGTGGGATGAGACGCCACCAGCAGCTTCGGGTTCTGCAACGCCTCGCGGCCAATAATGTATTTCTGCAGGTTGCCCCCGGACAGACTGGCAGCGGTGCTGTCCTCGCCGGTACAGCGCACACCGAAGCGACGGATCACCTCGCGGGAGAATTCGCGAACCTGGCCGAAGCGGACCAGCCCCCGGTCCACCAGCCCCTGGCCCGAGGCCGTCAGCAGGGCATTCTCCGCCAGCGACATTGCCGGCACCGCACCGCGGCCCAGTCGCTCCTCGGGCACAATGGCGACACCGAGCCTGCGGCGTTGTCCCGGCGACAGGGCACCAATAGCCATGCCGCCCAGCATCATATCGTCCGGGTCTGTGCGGACTTCGCCGGACAGGGCCTTGAGCAGTTCGTCCTGACCGTTACCCGCCACCCCGGCGATACCAACAATCTCGCCCTGGTGTAGCTCCAGGCTGATGTCACGGAGGCTGGTACCGAAGGAATCGCTGCTCTTCCAGCTCAGGTTGCGCACTTGCAGCAACACGTCACCGGCCTCTGCAGCGGGCACCCGGGTGGAAATGGGCGTATCGTCACCCACCATCAGGCGGGCAATATCCGCAGCCGACACCTCTGCCGGCCGGCAGTCACCACTGACCCGCCCCTGGCGCAACACCGTGGCGTTGTGGCACAGGCTGCGGACCTCTTCCAGCTTGTGGCTGATAAACAGGATGCTGCAGCCTTCCTTCGCCAGCTTGCGCAGCGTGGCGAACAGATCATTGACTTCCTGCGGGGTAAGCACCGACGTGGGCTCGTCGAGGATCAGCAGGGTGCTCTCCTGGATCAGGCAGCGAACGATCTCCACCCGCTGACGCTCGCCCACCGACAGGGTGCTGACATAACGCCTGGGGTCCAGGGCCATGCCGTAACGCTTGGACACCTCACCAATGCGACGGTCCAGTTCGCTGCGGTCCCGGACCTCACCCGCAGGCAGCCCCAGGGCAATGTTCTCCGCCACGGTCAGGGTTTCAAACAGCGAAAAATGCTGGAACACCATACCGATACCCATGGACCGTGCCTGGGCGGGGCTCTCCACTTTTACCGGGTGCCCGTTCCACAGCATGCGTCCCTCGTCCGGCTGCACCACACCGTAGATCACCTTCATCAGGGTGCTTTTACCGGCGCCGTTCTCGCCCAGCAGCGCATGGATCTCGCCGGATTCCACCGTCAGATCAATACCGTCGTTGGCCCGGCATCCCGGGTACTCCTTGACGATGTTTTCCAGTTTCAGGCGCAGCGCCGCAGTCATACACAGCCTCTTCTAGTTCCGCATTCCGGCCTGGCCAATTCATAAACTGACCAACCAATCAACATTTCCAGTCGGAGCAATATGCTTGCCAATAGTTAACCCGGGGCCGAAAAAGACGAAATGAACCAATTGGTCAGATTTTTGCAGAAACCGGCCTATAAGCAGCGGAAAGCCTGTCTATAGTAAAGACAGGAAGCCGTGAAACACCGCAAATAGCCTGCAAGCGGAGAGAGCCGTGATCGAATTCCTTCTGAACGGTCGAATCGAAAAAGTTGACCAGGTCGACCCAAATTTGAGCATCCTGGAGTGGTTACGCACCAAAATGCGACTCACCGGCACCAAGGAGGGCTGCGCCTCGGGTGACTGTGGCGCGTGCACGGTGATTACCGGAACCCCTGACCAGCAGGGCAAGATCTGGTACGAGGCCATTAACAGCTGCATCAGCCTGGTAGGCAGCCTGCACGGCAAGGAACTGGTTACGGTTGACGCCTTCCAGCAGGAACCGGGCCACCCGGTGCAGCGGGCCATGATGGAGAAGCACGGCGCCCAGTGCGGCTTCTGCACGCCGGGCATTGTCATGTCGCTGATTGCCCTGCACGCCAATAAAGAAGGCACAGACCCAAACGACGATCGTTTGCTGGAAGCCCTGTCCGGCAATCTGTGCCGCTGCACCGGCTACCGGCCGATCATCGACGCCGGCCGCCAGGCCCTGGTGCAGGAATGGACACCGGGAGCAGAACATCCGGCCGCCGGCCTGGATGGTGGCCAGGTTAACGGCGTATTGACTGCCATCCACCAGGACAGCATCACACTGGACGTGCCAGACGGCCCCCGCTACAACGCGCCGGTCAGCCTGGATGAACTGCGGGCCCTGCGTCGGGAATTCCCCGACTCGCGTCTGGTGGCCGGCAGTACCGACCTGGCCCTGGAAATCACCCAGCAACTGAAAACCCTGGACCACATGATCAGCGTGGAACGGGTTGAGGAACTGAGAGGCTGCGAGCAGCACGGGGATGAACTGGTGATCGGCGCCGCCGCCACCTACCAGCAGTTCCGTGGAACGCTGTCAGAGCTGTGGCCGGCGTTTGACCCGATGCTGGAGCGCCTGGGTTCCCTGCAGATCCGCAACCGGGGCACCCTCGGCGGCAACATTGCCAACGCCTCCCCCATCGGTGACATGCCCCCGCCCCTGATTGCCCTGGGCGCCACCCTGGTGCTGGACGGCCCGGAGGGCGAACGGCAGCTGCCGGTAGAGGACTTCTTCCACGGCTACAAGCAGACCGACCTGAAACCCGGTGAGTTCGTGCACTCGGTGCGGGTGCCCGTGCCCCGCGCCAACGAGCAGCTTTATATCTACAAGATCTCCAAACGGCTGGATGACGACATCTCCGCGGTGCTGGGCGCCTTCCGCCTGACCGTGGCGGACGGCGTGGTGGCCGACTGCCGGCTGGCTTTTGGTGGCATGGCCGCCACCCCGGCCCGGGCGCCCAAAGCCGAAGCCGCCCTGAAAGGCCAGCCCTGGAACGACGACAGCGTGACTGCTGCGATAACGGCGCTGGCCAATGATTTCACGCCCATGACCGACGTACGCGCCTCTGCCACCTACCGCCAGCAGGTGGCCGGCAACCTGCTGCGCCGGGCGCTGCTGGCGTCAGACGCCAACACCAGCGAGACACTGATGGTGACCGACTATGCGTAAACTGCCCCTGAACACCCCGACGCCGGCCCACAGCGCCCGCGGCCTGGCCGGCCACAGCGTCAAGCATGATAGCGCCTGGAAGCACGTCAGTGGCCAGGCCCGCTATATCGACGACCTGCCCATGCCGGAGGCCCTGCTCCACGCCGCTGTGGGCCACAGCGAACAGGCCCATGCCCGCATCCTGTCCATGGACCTTGAGGCCGTGCGGGCCTACCCCGGCGTGATGGCTGTGCTCACCGCGAAGGACGTGCCCGGCCATCTGGATATCGGACCGGTGTTCCCCGGTGACCTGGTGCTGGCGGACGACATTGTGGAACACATCGGCCAGCCCCTCTTCGCCGTGGCCGCCACCAGTCACGAGGCCGCCCGCAAGGCCGCTCGACTGGCGAAAGTGGACTACCAGCCGCTGGATGCCGTGGTCACCGTGGAACAGGCCCTTGAGCAACAGCTGTTTGTGCGCCCCAGCCATACCCAGCAACGGGGCGAGCCGGACCGGGCCCTGGCGGAAGCGCCCAATCGCCTGAAAGGCGAGCAGCACGTGGGCGGCCAGGAGCACTTCTACCTGGAGGGCCAGGCCTGCCTGGTGGAGCCCACCGAAGACGGCGGCATGTTCGTGCACACCTCCAGCCAGCACCCTTCTGAGGTGCAGAAACTGGTGGCGGAAGTGCTGGGCCTGCCCATCCACGAAGTGCAGGCAGAGGTCCGGCGCATGGGCGGTGGCTTCGGCGGCAAGGAAACCCAGGCGGCCGCCCTGGCCTGCGTGGCGGCCCTGCTGGCCAATGTCACCCACCGGCCGGTGAAGTACCGACTGTCGCGGCCGGACGACATGATGCAGACCGGCAAGCGCCACGACTTCTACAACACCTACGACATCGGCTTCGACGACGACGGCCTGATCCAGGGCGCGGACATCATGGTGGCCGGCCGCTGCGGCTATTCCCCGGACCTGTCCGACGCCATTGTCGACCGGGCCATGTTCCACGCCGACAACGCCTATTACCTGGACCAGGCCCGGGTGGTGGGCCACCGCTGCAAGACCCATACGGTGTCCAACACCGCCTTCCGGGGCTTTGGTGGCCCCCAGGGCATGATGATCATCGAACAGGCCATGGACGACATCGCCCGGCACCTGGGCCGCGACCCGCTGGATATCCGCAAGCTCAACCTCTACCGGCCCGGGCGTGACACCACCCACTACGGCCAGACCGTGGAGCAGCATGTACTGGCCCAGCTCATGGGCACCCTGGAGACAACTTCCGATTACCGCCAGCGTCGCGCAGAGATCACCGCCTACAACCAGTCCAGCCCGGTGCTCAAGCGGGGCCTGGCCCTGACCCCGGTGAAGTTCGGCATTTCCTTCACCGCCAAGCACCTGAACCAGGCCGGCGCGCTGGTGCACATCTACACCGACGGCAGCATCGTGGTGAACCACGGCGGCACCGAGATGGGCCAGGGCCTGTATATCAAGATTGCCCAGGTGGTGGCCTCCGCCTTCCAGGTGGATCTGGAACGGGTCAAAGTGACGGCCACCCGCACCGACAAGGTGGCCAATACCTCGCCGACGGCAGCCTCATCAGGTTCGGACCTGAACGGCATGGCGGCGCTGGATGCCTGCGAGAAAATCCTGGAAGGGCTGGTGGCCTTCGCTGCAGAACACTGGTCGACCCCGGCGGAACAGATCAGCTTCTCCGACAACCAGGTAATGCTTGGTGGCCTGGCCGTGCCCTGGGAAACCTTCATCCAGACCGCCTACATGAATCGGGTGTCCCTGTGGTCCTCCGGCTTCTACGCCACCCCGAAGATCCACTACGACCCGGAGACCGGCACTGGCCGGCCATTCCTCTACTACGCCAACGGCGCCGCCTGTTCCGAAGTGGTGGTGGACACCCTCACCGGGGAGTACCGGGTGGTGCGCACCGACATCCTCCACGATGTGGGCCGCTCCCTGAACCCGGAGATCGACATCGGCCAGATCGAGGGCGGCTTCGTGCAGGGCATGGGCTGGCTGACCACCGAGGAGCTGGTCTACAGCGACGAGGGCCGGCTTATGACCACCGGCCCCGCCACCTACAAGATCCCCGCCGTGTCCGACTGCCCGCCGGACCTGCGGGTGGACCTGCTGCCGGAGAGCCCGAACCGGGAAGCCACCGTCTTCCACTCCAAGGCCGTGGGCGAACCCCCGCTGATGCTGGCCATTGCCGTATGGAGCGCCCTGCGGGACGCGGTCGCCAGCGTCACCGACTATCGCTACAGACCGCCCCTGGACACCCCGGCGACACCGGAACGGGTGCTGGGGGCGGTGACCGCCAGCCAGCAGTGGCTGACCCAACAGAAGGAGACCGCGTGATGGAACGGCGACTGAACTGGTACCAGGCCGTGGCCCACTGCGAGGACCATGGCGAACCCTACGTGCTGGTCACCGTGCTGGGGGTAACCGGCTCGGTGCCCCGGGAGCCCGCCAGCAAGATGGTGGTCACCGGCGAGCACAGCTACGACACCATTGGCGGCGGCCACCTGGAATACCGTATCTGCCAGCAGGCCCGGGAGCGGCTGGCAAAACAGGACTACACCAGCGAGCTGGCCCACTTCCCCCTGGGCGCCAGCCTGGGCCAGTGCTGCGGCGGCAGCGTATCGGTACTGATCGAGGCCCACCCAGGCTGCGAGCAGGAATTGGTGATCTTCGGGGCCGGCCACGTGGCCCGGGCCCTGGTCACCATCCTCGGGGACCTGCCCTGGCGGGTTACCTGGGTGGACGAACGGGCGGACCAGTTCCCCGCCGAGGTGCCCGCCAATGTGCGCGTCCACCACACCGATGACCCGGTGGGGGACGCCCCGGCCCTGTGCAACGACAAGCAAGTGCTGATCCTCACCCACAACCACCAGCTGGATTTCGACCTGTGCCGCACCCTGCTGAGGGCGGGAGACTGCGCGGGCATCGGCCTGATCGGCTCCGACACCAAGGCGGAGCGATTCCGCCAGCGGCTCGAACATCGAGGCTTCAGCCCGGAGCAGATCGACACCATCCGCTGCCCGGTGGGTCGCTCCGACATACCCGGCAAACGCCCCATGGAAGTGGCGGTGTCCATCAGCGCCGAACTGCTCAGCCTGACCGCCACCACGGACCAGCCCGCCACCCGCCGCGGCCTGCCCTGGAAGGAACTGAAAGGCCTGATCCAGAACCCCGACACCGGCCAGTCAACCAAAGAGAGCAATTCGAATGAGTCTTGAAGAACTGAACACCCTGCCCCGGGACCAGGCCGAGGCTCGCTTCCGGGACTGTTGCGCCGCCGACCCCTGGGTGAAAGGCATGGTGGACAACCGCCCCTACGTCAGTAGCGAGGCGATGATGGAACAATGCCATCGCCTGTGGCCCACACTCACCGAAAGCCACTGGCTGCAGGCCTTCGAAGCCCACCCGCAGATCGGTGATGTGGACAGCCTGCGCAGGAAATACGCCAGCACCAAAGCCCTGGCCAGCGGCGAGCAGGCCGGTGCCCGGGGCGCCGATGAAAACGTGCTGCGACGCCTGAAGCAGGGCAACGACGCCTACCTGGAGAAGTTTGGCTTTATCTTCATTGTGTGCGCCACCGGCAAGTCTGCCGACGAGATGCTCGCCCTGCTGGAGGCAAGGCTGCCCAACGGCCGCGGGATGGAACTGAAGATCGCCGCCCGGGAACAGGCAAAGATCACCGAGCTACGACTGGAGAAACTGGCATGACCGCAAAGAGCCCCATCACCACCCACATCCTGGACCTGGGCGCCGGTCGCCCCGCCGCCGGCGTGGCGGTGACCCTCAACAAGGTGCTGGGTGGCAAGGAGACCCTCATCGCCGAAGGCGTCACCGACGAGGACGGCCGCATCATGAACTGGTTCGACGAAGCCCTGGACGTGGGCCACCACCGGCTGACCTTCGCCACCGGTACCTGGTATCAGGATCAGGGACTGGAGACCTTCTTCCCCGAGGTGAGCCTGGACTTTTACGTGGCCGACACCGACGCCCATTATCACGTTCCGCTGCTGCTGAACCAATGGGGCTACTCAACCTACCGGGGGAGCTGATGACCAGGACAACCCACACCGCGTTCCCGGCTGGCTGCGAGGCCCACCGGGGCGCCCTGCTCCACTTCCTCGACGACCCCGACAACGAGCCGGATCCCAGGGACGGCAGCCTGGACTATTTCGGTGACGGCCTTTTGGTAGTGCTGAACGGCCAGGTGCTCGCGACCGGTCCGGCGGAAGACCTGCTGCCACAATTGCCCGCAGGCACCCCGGTCACCGACTGGCAGGGCGGCCTGATCCTGCCCGGTTTTATCGACACCCACGTGCACATGCCGCAACTGGGGGTGATGGCCAGCTACGGCGCCCAACTGCTGGACTGGCTGCAGACCTACACCTTCCCCCACGAGGCCCGCTTCAGCGATGGCGACTGGGCCCGGGCCGAGGCGCAACGGTTCACCGACCTGCTGCTGGCCCACGGCACCACTTCCGGCCTGGTGTTCTGCACCTCCCACCCCGCCTCGGTGGACGCCCTGTTCGAAGCCGCCGAAAGCCGGGGTATGGGCCTCACCGCCGGCAAGGTGATGATGGACCGCAACGCCCCGGACAACCTCACCGACACCACCCAGGGCAGCTACGACGATAGCCTGGCGCTGCTGCAGAAATGGCACGGCCACGGCCGCCAGCGCTATGCCATTACCCCGCGTTTTGCGGCGACCTCCACTCCGGAGCAGCTCACCCTCGCCGGACGGCTCGCCGCGGATCATCCGGATGTCATGGTCCAGACCCACTGGGCGGAGAACACCGGCGAAATCCAGTGGATCAGCGAGCTCTTCCCGGAGCGCCACAGCTACCTGGACGTGTACGACCACTACGGCCTGCTGGGGAATCGCACGGTGCTGGCCCATGGCATCCATATTGATGGCCGGGACCGCCAGCGGCTGGCCGAAACCGACGCCCGCATCGCCTTCTGCCCCACCTCCAACACCTTTCTGGGCAGCGGCCTGTTCGACTTCCGAACCGCCCGGGAGGCCGGCATCACCGTCGGCCTGGCATCCGACGTCGGCGGCGGCACCAGCCTGTCGATGCTGGCCACCATGGCCGAGGCCTACAAGGTCTGCCGCCTGCGGGGCCAGACCCTGACGCCCTGGCAGGCCTTCTACCTGGCCACCCTGGGCAATGCCCGGGTGCTGCACCAGGCGGAGCAGACCGGCAGCTTCCGGCCCGGTCGCCACGCCGATTTCGTGGTGCTCGACCAGAACGCCTCACCCGCCCTGAACATGAAACAGGCCCACAGCCACACCCTGGCAGACACCCTGTTCAACCTTATGATCCTGGGGGACGACCGGGCCATCGCCGCCACCGCCGTGGCCGGCGAAGTCCGCTATTGCAGGCCCGACGGCGCGACTGTAACCGCCCCGACGCCCGTATCCCCCACCCAAGGAGCCTGATTGATGGAAGCATACCTCAGCGAATGGCTTGGCCTGATGGTCCGCTGGTTTCATGTGATTGCCGGCGTCGCCTGGATCGGCGCGTCGTTCTACTTCGTCTGGCTGGACAACCACCTGCGGGAACCACCGGAGTGGAAAAAACAGGAAGGCATCAAGGGCGACCTGTGGGCCATCCACGGCGGCGGCATCTACGAGGTGGCCAAGTACCAGCTGGGGCCGAAGGAGATGCCCCGGGAACTGCACTGGTTCAAGTGGGAGGCCTACAGCACCTGGCTCAGCGGCACCGCACTGCTGTTTATCGTCTACTACCTGGGCTCACCGGGCTACCTGATTGACCCGTCCAAGGCCGACATCAGCCTGGGCACCGGCGTTGCCATTGGCCTGGGCACCATCGCCGCCGTACTGGCCCTGTACGAGGCACTGATCCGCAGCCCCCTGGCCCATAACGGCAAGGCCTTCGGCCTGGTACTGTTCGCCATCCTGCTGCTGGTGGACTGGGGCCTGTTCCAGGTGTTCTCCGGCCGGGGCGCCTATATCCACGTGGGCGCCGTGATCGGCACCATCATGGTGGCCAACGTCTTCCTGGGCATCGTGCCGTCCCAATGGGCGCTGGTGAACGCCATCAACGAGGGCAAGGAACCGGACGAACGGGTCGCCCGCCTGGCTGCCCTGGCCAAACTACGCTCCACCCACAACAACTACCTGACCCTGCCGGTCATCTTCATCATGATCAGCAACCACTACCCGATGCTGTACGGCCACCCCCACGGCTGGGCGATACTGGCGGCTATAGGCTTTATCACCGCTTTCGCACGGCACTACTTCAACCTGAAGCACCGGGACATCCACCGGCCCTCGATCCTGGTGGCCTCAGCGGCCATGACTGTGCTGCTGATTTGGGTAATCGCGCCGACGCCAACTACATCCGCCAGCACCGGCACCGCCGCTGTCAGCGACGAGGCCGTGATGCGGATCGTGACAACCCACTGTGTGGCCTGTCATGCCGAATCGCCATCCAATCCGGGCTTTCAGTCCGCGCCGGCGGGTATCCGGCTCGACAGCCTGTCACTACTGGCTGACCATAACGGCAAGGTCAGACAAGCGGCTGTGGATACGCATTATATGCCGTTGGGGAATAGTACTGGGATGAGTGAGGGGGAGCGGGAGGAGTTGGGGGTTTGGTTGAGTGAGCAGTGAGTGTGGGGGTGCCGGGCGGGTTAGAGGTTGTTCTGCCCGCCTGGTGGCTACTCTGCTTTGGCGTAATTTCGATTGATGCCACAGTCACTTGTTAGGCGCACACCCTCCGCCTCAAAGTCATTTATAGCGAACGCCCAACCGTGGACAAGATATCAACAATGTCGAAGAGCCGCCCTGCGTACTTTTCTCTTAGCTGGAAGTCTGAGCCCTCCTTTCCGCTTAAATCGCTCCCGATGGCCCTCACCAGTTTTCGCAACCGTTTTTGATGGACTCCGAGCTTTGCTTGTAGTGGGTCGGTCAGAATTCCGATGGTAATCCCCCCGAAAAACAGCGGTGATCAAAAGTAGAATTTTCCGTAAGCTACACGCAGGGAGATTCTGCATGAAGAGGTCACGTTTTTCCGACAGCCAGAT
>NZ_JBHSDI010000061.1:0-126117 GCF_042651045.1 Marinobacter lacisalsi | reverse complement strand
GAGGTGGCGCCATCTTCTGGAGAATGGCTTCCTTACGTTCCGGCGAGTAATAGGGCATGGTTGTCCTCTGAAATCATCAGGCGACAACTACGCTGACACATAGGGATCCCTGTATTCAGTCTCACAAAGCGCCTATTTCTCATTGGTCGACCGAACGGGTATAAAGAAACAACCGCCACCCCAGCAGCAACGCAGCCGAGGCCAGGCCGGCGGTGAGGCCCACCCAGAAGCCCGGGGCGCCCATGGCGTTGGTGATCAGGTCGGTGAAGGTGAGCACGTATCCCAGTGGCATGCCTACGCCCCAGAAAGAGAACAGCATGATGAACATGGGAATGCGGGTGTCTTTGTAACCGCGGAGGGCGCTGATGCAGGTGACCTGGATAACATCGGCAATCTGGAAGGCGGCGGCGAATTTCAGCAGCAGGGTGGTTACCCTTTGCACTTCCGGGTCGCTGGTGTATAGCCGTGCAATGGCACCGGCAAACACGAACAGTGAGCTGGCGAAGAGCAGCGCGGTCAGCCCCGCCAGAATCAGCGAACTGCGGGACAGCAGGTGGGCGGTGCCGGGGGTTCCGGAGCCCATCAGAAAGGCTATCCTGAGGGTAAGGGCCATGCCGATGCTCAGGGGCACCATAAAGGTCAGCGAGGTCACGTTCAGGGCAATCTGGTGCCCCGCGACGACTACCGGTCCCAGTGGGGCCAGGAACAGGGCGATGACCGCGAACATGCTGGCTTCCACAAAGATGGTGAAGCCGATGGGCAGGCCGATACGCAGGATGTAGCGCAGATTTTCGGGGTCCGGCCTCGCCCAGTCGGCAATCAGGTGGAACTGCCGGTAGACGGGGCTGCGGTTCAGGTAGGCCACCATGGCGATGGCGGCCACGACGTTGGAAATGGACGTCGCCCAACCACAGCCTACGCCACCCAGTTCCGGAAGACCGAACTTGCCATAGATCAGTGCCCAGTTCAGCGGCAGGTTAATCAGCGTACCCAATACCGAGAAGGCCATGATCACCCGGGTATGGCCCAGGCCGTCGGTCAGGCCCCGCAGGGCAACCATCAGCAGCATGAAGGGCACACCCCAGGCAAAGGCATTCAGGTAGCCAACGGCAATGGTGGCGGTGTGGGTATCCAGATTCATCAGGCTGAATAGCGGCTGCATGTTGACCAGCAGCAGGATCATCAGCACGGCGCTGGCGGCGCCGATGTAAAGGCCCTGCCAGGTGGCGGGCATGATGCGCCCGGTCTCTCGCGAGCCGTTATAGCCGGAAATAATGGGCTGCAGCGCCCCCAGCACCCCCATGAAGAACAGAAACACCGGCATCCAGATGGCACTGCCAATGCCCACGGCCGCCAGATCTTCCGCGCTGGCATGGCCAGCCATCACCGTGTCGATCACGCCGTTGGCCATCTGGGCCAGCTGGGCAATCAGGATGGGGCCACCCAGCAGGGCCAGGGTGCGCCATTCCGTCAGTATCCGCGGTACCAGTGGCGCCCGGGTGTCCGGCACCGGTTGATGTTCTTCGTCCAGCATGGCTTGGTTGCTACCTGAAGTCGCCTGAAGGCGGCCTACTATACACGCCAGGACCGGGTTTCTGGAAAGTGGAGGGCAGCCCCGGGGAGGATCAGACCTGACGGCCGGTGGTGGCGGTCAGGTAGCGCAGGCCAGGGCCAGAACGTCCTGACGAAGATCTTTCGTGGTGTCCTGCAGGTGTCGCCAATGGCGGTCGTCGGCGGCCACCAGCAGTTGGTGAGTCAGTTGTACCATGTCCTCTGTGTTCTGCTCGGCCCGGGCCCGCTGGCCATCGCCCTGATAGTGTTGATAGTTGAGGATGATCTCTTTCAGGCGGCTGTCGAAATCCGGTTGCTCACGTTCTGCCAGCACCTGGAAAAAAGTGGCCTGCCAGTGTTCCCGGCCTTCCAGCCAGGCTTCGGTGGCGCCTGCCCGGCCTGCCACCCACTGCCGGATGATGGCCAGCTGGCGGTCGTTAAGGTCGCCAAGCCATCGGCCCGCCCGCTCGCGGACCCTGTCCACAGCGTCTTCCGGGGTGTCATCCTGAAGATATTCCTGTCGATACTCGGTCTGCTCCTCTTTCATACTGGCCACCAGTTCATTCACCTGGTCGTCGCTGAGGTCTTGCAGCAGGCGGCTGGCGACCGGAATGATCCTTTCGGCCAGGGGCTCCAGAAAGATTGCCACCTGTTCACGGTGATGGGTGATACGTGTCGGGGGCAGCTCTCCGCTGGTGGTTTCCCGGCGCAGTTCCTCCAGCCAGTCGGAGTAGCGGGGCAGCTGGGTTTGGCAGTGCCAGTCCCTCAGCTCACGAAGGTCGCTGCGCAAGGTATCGGCCTGCTCACCCGTCAGGTCGACGTAGTCTTCCACCCACCAGACGGCGCCCCGATCCGCAAACTGGTAGGAAAGGCGCGTTGAGCTACAGGCGCCCAGCAGAGTCAGCAGTGTTAACAGGCTGATCACGCGGAGAAACCCGATGGGTCTGACAGATCGCACTGGCAGAAGTCCTTTTGAAGTTTCGTTACCCTGTGGCGTCCCTGTCTGCCGTTGCAGACGCTGGATGGTCCGTTTGGTTAACTCGTTGACCTACTGAGAATTAACCAAACGGGACACCGACCGGACTATGGTAATACAGTAGTACGTCAAGAGTTGTTACGGTGATGTCGGGCAGTCGGATGCCTGCAAGCGAATTCGGGAGGCGTTTCTTGGGTCAGATCTCTTCGTTGCGCGTTTCGCAACTGGTGTTTGCGTTCTACATGTCAGGAATCATGTCGCTGCTCATGTCCGGTGTGATCACGGTGATCAATACCGGTCTGGCAGGCTCTTTTTTACACCGCTGGCTGGCCGCCTGGCTGGTGGCCTGGGCAGTTGCCTTTCCGCTGGTGGTGTTGGTGGCCCCTCTGGCCAGGCGCATGACGGACGCCACCGTCCGCCGGCTTGACCGCTCCAGCCCCGAGGGCAAGGAGTGAGGCTGCTCGTGCTGGCATTGGCTATCTCAATGGCAATCACCTGAAGCGGCTTGTGATGTGCTGGTCCTGACGATTCTGATCCTGCTGATGGCAGCCCTGCTATAGCGTGCGTTGGAGCCACCCGGAACGCCAGATTTTGTCGAGGGAGGTTACCGGGGTCACGGTAATCACCTTCGTGTCAAAAAATGTCAAATCCTTTTCCATCCGTTTTTCCAACCCGTCCGTAAATCGATCTGACACACAGGTCATGGAATGAATCTGTGCAGGTTCGAACCACTGTCATCCGATAACAAAATGATTTCTCCAAACAGGGAGCAGATATCATGAATCGATTATTGGCTGTACCAGTGGTGCTGGCAGGCGCCCTTACGCTTGCCGGCTGTAATGACAGTAGCAGTTCCAGTGATGACGACCGTGGCCCGCAATCGCAGGTCCGGATTATCCACGCCTCGCCGGATGCACCGCCGGTAAACATTCTGGTGGATGGCAGTGCGGCGGTGGAAGGTGCTGATTATAAAGATGTTGCCTTGCTGACGCCCGCCCCCGGGGACTATGACATTACCGTGGAAGGTATTCTGCCCGGTGGCAATGCGACTGTGATCGGGCCGGCGGCATTCACCTTCGAGGAGAATGTCCGTTACAACGTGGTCGCGGTCAACAATGTGGCTTCCATTGAGCCGCTGGTGTTTACCGATGACAACCCTGACTTTTCCTCAACTGATCAGGTCCGGGTACGTATCGGGCACCTGGCGCCAAACGCACCGGATGTGGATGTCTACGTGACCGCCGCCGGTGAAGGGGACGACCTCTCCACCATCGACCCGCTGCTGCCCGCCGTGGCCTTCAAAGACGTAGCTGACGCGGTTGAAGTGCCGGCTGGAGACTATCGGATCCAGATTACCGCTGCCGGTGCCGATACCGCCGTCTTTGACAGTGGTGATGTGCCCCTGCCCGCCGGTGCCGACCTGTTTGTCGGGGCGGTCACCAATACCGGTGCCAACGCCTCCGCTACTGGCGCGAGTCCGGTGAGCCTGATCGTCGTCAATGGCGGTGAGGTCTCAGAACTCTACGATGCGGATCAGGGCGCGGGCGTGCGGGTAGTACACAACTCTGCAGACGCACCGGCCGTGGACATTCTGGTGGATGATATGGCGACCCCGCTGACCAACCTGACCTATGGTGACGTGGCGCCCTTCGACACGCTGGATGACTATGCCGTGCTGCCGGCGGGAGTTACCAATCTCAAAGTGGCCGCTTCCGCCGACAACAGCGTGGTGCCCATCGACGCGGACGTGGATCTGGCCAATGGCCAGGGTTACTCAGTGCTGGCCGTGGGCCTGCTGAGCGATTCCAACTTCCCCATCGAAGCGCTGGTGCTTGAGGACAGTGTGCGCAGTATCGCCACCCAGGCCTCGCTGCGGCTCGTGCATGGTTCCACGGCAGCCGGTAACGTGGATATCTATCTGCTGCCGGGCAGCCAGACCGAGATAGGCAACTCGGAACCGACCCTGGCGGACGTGCCGTTCAAGGCGGTAACCGATTACCTGCCGGTGCCGGACGGCACCTACAACGTGCTCATCACCCCCACCGGTACTGGCACCGTTGCCATCCGCGCCGAAGGCATAACCCTGAACAGCGGTGGCGTATACACTGCCATTGCCCGCGATGCCAAAGCCGGCGCCATGGCGCCTCTGGACAGCTTCGGGCTGATCCTGCTGGACGATTTCAACTGATTGATTCTGGCTGCCAACCGGGTGCCCGCCTTGCGGGCACCCTTTTCATTCCATCAGCACTGCGGATTTCACCAGGGCGACCACCGTCTGCCCGGTCTCAAGCTCTAGCTCCCTGACCGACGCGCGGGTAATCCGTGACAGCAGTATCTGGCCGTCGTCCAGACGGCAGGTGATGGTGCAGCGGTGTTCATCCGCCTCTTCTATCCGTTCAATTCGTACCGGCATCCGGTTGCGGATGCTGATGCCTACGGGTTCCCGGGTGGCAAGGCTGACGTCGCTGGCCAGTATCCGTAGCCGGTGCAGGCTGGTCTGGTGGCTTGAATGGCCGCTGACCTGGAAGGGGACCGGGGGCCGGCCTTCGCCGCCGCGGGTGATGAACTGCCACTCGCCATTCCCGGTGCTGGTCAGCTGTCCCTGTAGCACGGCGGCCGGGCCTTCATCGCTGAACAGGGGGGAGTCCGGGCGGATCAGCGCTTCTCGCAGGGTCTCGGTGCGCTCCAGGCGACCCTGATCCATGAAGGCGACATGGTCGGCGAGCTGCTCAACCTCCCGGGCAGAGTGGGTGACCAGCAGGATGGGAACACCGGTGCTTTCGGGAAGGTCGGCCAGGAACGGCAGGATCTCCCGTTTGGCGGTGGTGTCCAGGGCCGACAGGGGTTCATCCAGCAGCATCAGCTGGGGGCTGGCCAGCAGCGCGCGCCCCAGGGCTACCCGCTGGCGCTGGCCGCCTGACAGGGTGTTTACCGGCTGCCGGGTCAGGCTGTCCAGGTCCAGCAACCGGTAGACCCTCTCCGGGTGCAGTCGGCGCTGATCCGGCGGCGTGCGCTGGTAGCCGTAGCGCAGGTTGGCCTCCACCGACAGGTGGGGCAGCAGGCTGGATTCCTGGAACACCAGCCCCAGCCGCCGACGGCTCAGAGGCAATCGCTTGCGCCCCGACTGCCAGAGCTGGTCCCGGAACCGCACTTCTGCGTCCCGGGTTCGTTCCAGCCCGGCAATCAGCCGCAGCAGTGTGGTCTTGCCGCAACCGGATCGACCGTACAGGGCGGTGATGCCCTCGGTGGGCAGCGAGTCATTGATCGCAAGGGTAAAATCGCCCCGCTGGGCCCGGGCACGTATTTGCAGTGTCATGCCCTTACTCCATCGACCCGCCGGTTAAAGCTGTACACCGCCACCAGCACCACAAAGGCAAACACCAGCAGCCCCAGCGAGAGGCGGTGAGCGGCGTCGTAGTCCATGGCTTCGGCGTAGTCATAGATCAGCACTGACAGCACCTGGGTTTCCCCGGGGATACTGCCGCCAAGCATCAGGATGACACCGAACTCCCCCAGGGTATGGGCGAAGGTCAGGGTTGCCGCCACGATAAAACCACCCCGGCACAGGGGCAGGATCACGGAGAACAGCCGGTCCAGAGGGCCAGCGCCCAGGGAGGCCGCCACTTCCACCGGCCGCGTCCCCAGGTGACGGAAGGCTTCCATCAGCGGTTGCACCGCAAAGGGCAGGGAATAGATAACCGATGCCACCAGAATGCCCTCGAAGCTGAACGCCAGGTGCGTCAGTCCCATGGCCTCCAGGGTCTGGCCCACCGGCCCCCGGGGGCCGAGCGCCATCAGCAGATAAAAGCCCAGCACCGTCGGCGGCAGAACCAGCGGCAGCGCCACCAGCGCCTGTACCACCGTGCGCGACGGCGATTGCCGGTGTGCCAGCCACCAGGCCAGGGGCGTGGCCAGTATCAGCAGAATGATGGTTGTCAGTGAGCAGAGCTTGAGGGTTACGGCAATCGCCTGCCAGTCCTGGGGGGAAAGCTCAGGCATGGGCTGTCACTCCCTGTCCGGCGACTCGAAGCCGTAGCGGCGAAGGATGGCCCCGGCTTCGGCAGATTGAAGGAAGTCCCGGAAACGGTGGGCTTCCGGCTGGTCGGCACCGCGGCGGGTGACCACCATGGCCATGGCCAGCGGCTCGTGCAGGTCACCGTCGATCAGGGTGAATGGCCGACCGGCCAGCTCTGGCGCGAAGGTCAGTGACCAGGCAATGAGGCCGGCGTCCGCCGCGCCGGATTCCACCATGGCTGCGGTCTGGCCGATGTTCTCACCGTAAACCAGTTTCTCTCGCAGATCCTGCCAGAGGCCCAGTGATTGCAGCGCTTCCTGCGCGCGCTGGCCGTAAGGGGCATGGCGGGGCTGGGCAATGGCAATGCGGCGGATGGATTCGCCGCCAAGGTCGGCTGGCGTCAGGGCTTCCCGCTGCGGGTCGGCGTGCCAGAGCACCAGCCTTCCCACGGCGTAGACCTCGGGGTCGGAAGCCGCCGAACCGAGCCGGACCAGCTGTTCCGTATAGGCGGTATCCGCTGACAGGAAAACATCGTAGGGAGCGCCATTGACGATCTGGGTGGCCAGCTTGCCGGAGGCACCGAAGATGACACGAATATCCGTCTCGGGGGACTGTTCCCGGAAGGCTTCCTCAAGCTCAGGCATGACCAGCCGCAGGCTGGAGGCAGCGGCAACAGTGAGGGCATGGGCGGGTCCGGTGGTGAGCAGGGCGAGCAGGCCCCATAGCAGGACAATGCGCATGGGCGACTGGATCTCCTTGGTTTGGTTCAGACTATCCTATTTGTGGTGCTGTTCAAATAGCGTTACGTGGCTCTCGCAGGAAGTGCTGGTTTAGCCGTTATCGACCACCGGTTGGAAGCCCCCAAAGAGGTGTGGAGCCAGATCTTTGGCGCCGTTGATACCCGGGAGGAATTCGTGGGGAAACGGCTGATGCTGGTGCTACGGGAATGGCATTGCCTACTGACCAGGCAGACAGGACGCCAGCAAGGCTTTCATGACGTCCGGCCCAAGGGCCTCCACCCGTTCGATATTCCGCTGCGGGATGGCGTCGGTATCCGGATAGGCGTCGATGGCACGTTCCAGGCTGGCTTCCCGCAGCAGGTGAAGCATCGGGTACGGAGAACGGTTGGTGTAGTTCTCCGCGGCATCCGCTGCGGTGCCAGCGAACTGGTAATCGGGGTGAAAGCTGGCGATCTGAATCACCCCTTCCAGCTCCAGGATGTCCAACAGGCCGTCGGCCACCGCCAGGAAGTCGTTGTAGTCATGGAAATCCTGCAGAACCCCGGGGTGAATCAGCAGGGTGGTTTCGATGCTGTCGTCATCGACCAGCTTCATCAGTTCCCGTTGCAGGTCATCCAGCAACCCATCCGGTGTCTGTGCGTCGGTCGCTGCGAAGCGAACGCGGTTATTCACCAGCTCCCGGCGGGCAAACGGGCACAGGTTGAGGTCGACAACCACACGTTCCACCCATTGCCGGGTGGCCTGGATAAGGGCTTGCTGATTCATGGCAGATGAGGTTCCGGAAGTTGGGTCAATTTGTGAGCGTCCTATGATACAGTGCCGGCCCTCAAAAAGGTGGGTGGATGTCATGGCGCTGTTGATTCTGGTAACCGTTCTCTGGGCGTTTTCCTTCAGTCTGATCGGCGAATTCCTGGCCGGTCATGTGGATAGCGATTTCGCCGTTCTCAGCCGGGTGCTGCTGGCGTCACTGCTGTTCCTGCCACTGACCCGCTGGGCCGGGGTGCCAGGTCGTCTGAAACTGGGCATCATGCTCACGGGCGCGTTGCAGTTCGGCATTACCTATCTGTGCCTGTACCGCTCATTTGCCTACCTGTCGGTGCCGGAAGTACTGCTGTTCACCGTGTTCACCCCCTTGTACGTCACCCTGATCGACGACGCGCTGTATCGCCGGTTTTCTCCCGTGGCGCTGATGGCGGCAGCGGTGGCTACCCTTGGTGCGGCCATCATCCGTTATGACGGGCTCAGCCAGGACTACCTGACCGGATTCCTGCTGCTGCAGATGGCCAACCTGACCTTTGCCTCGGGCCAGGTGGGCTACAAGCACCTGATGCAGGCTTTCCCGCTACCGGTCCCCGCCTGGTGTACCTTCGGGTATTTCTTCTTTGGTGCCCTGGTGATTGCGTTGCCGTCGTTCCTGGTGTTCGGTGACCCCGCCAGGCTGCCGTCCACTGGCGTGCAATGGGGGGTGCTGACCTGGCTCGGGCTGGCGGCCTCCGGCATTGGCCTGTTTCTGTGGAACCGGGGCGCCTGCCAGGTGGACGCTGGCACCCTGGCGGTGATGAACAACGCCCTGGTACCCGCAGGGCTGGTGGTCAACCTGCTGATCTGGAACCGGGATGCAGACCTGCTGCGTCTGGTCATCGGCGGCGCGGTGATCGGCTTCTCCCTGTGGCTGAATGCCCGCTTTCATCCCCGGGCACGGCTGGATCTGGCGACGTGATTCTTCGGTGGCGCTGATGGCCAGGCCTGGCCGGTGACAATCCCTTACACATGGTGTGGTTTCCAGTTGTTACCATTGCGCGTTGTTGACTAAAGTCAAACGTTAGCGAGCCGATACCACCAGTGTATCCGGCAGCATACCCGCCTGGCCCGAGTCATACCGGGGTGAGCCCTGGCCAGTTCCATTGCCGGCGGGTACATCGACCATCGTTCAGGAATGCTAGCCCGTCATGCGCAATAATGGCCCCGTTACCCAACGCGAAGCGAAAATGAAGCCGGGCAGCCGGTTGATCACAACCACCTCGCTCAAGGGTGTGATTACCCACTGTAACGACGATTTCGTGGAGATCAGCGGTTTTACCCGTGATGAGCTGGTTGGTCAGGCCCATAACATCATACGCCATCCGGATATGCCCCAGAGCGTGTTCAAGGCGATGTGGGAGACCATAGGCGCCGGCAAACCGTGGATGGGCGTGGTCAAGAACCGGTGCAAGAACGGCGACCATTACTGGGTGAGCGCTTACGTCACTCCGATTCTGGAGAATGGCGAGATAACCGGCTACGAGTCGGTTCGGGTCGAGCCCACCCGCGAGCAGGTGGAACGTGCCAG
This sequence comes from Marinobacter lacisalsi, assembly GCF_042651045.1. Taxonomy (NCBI): domain Bacteria; kingdom Pseudomonadati; phylum Pseudomonadota; class Gammaproteobacteria; order Pseudomonadales; family Marinobacteraceae; genus Marinobacter; species Marinobacter lacisalsi. Next base: position 116,506 of record NZ_JBHSDI010000061.1, on the reverse strand, counting down.
CCGTTTATATCGCCGGCTCTCCGCAGGCAAGGGGCCGGTTGCGGTCAGCTCCCGGGTGACGTCCATGGCCCGGGCGGGCTGGCCCATGCTGATCCCGTTTGCTGCGAGCCTGCTGGCTTTGAGTTGGGGGCAGTTCTGGCCGGGTGTCGGCGTGATCGCCGCCGGCTTTGCCGTGGGCGGTGCACTGCAGGCAGCGTCATTGAACGCTCGCCTGCGGTCACTCATCGACCTGCGCCCGGAAGCTTTCCGTGATCCCCTGGTGGCCCGGACCTATACCGATGAAAGCGGCCTGTTCGCCGAGCTGGGTATGGTGCTGATGAGTGAAAAGGCCCGTATCCGCACTGCCCTGGCCCGTATCGAAGACCGTGCCGGGGACTTGCTGACTACCGCCCGTGAAGGGCAGGACCAGATTGCCGAGGGTGCCAGTGCCATTGATCGGCAGCGGCAGGAAACAGACCAGGTGGCCTCTGCCATGAACGAGATGGTTGCCTCCATCCAGGAGGTCACCGACAGCGTCAACCAGAACGCCGAAGGTGCCCGCCAGGCCAAAGACCTGGCGCACAGTGGTGGTCGTCGCAGTGGTGAGGCATTGCAGGCCATCGAAAAACTGGTGGCGCAGGGAGCCACTATAGGTAATTCCGTCGGTCGCCTGGGGGAATCCACCGACAAGATCGGTGAGGCGGCACAGCTGATTTCCGACATTGCTGACCAGACCAACCTGCTGGCGCTGAACGCGGCCATCGAGGCTGCCCGTGCTGGCGAGCAGGGCCGGGGTTTTGCCGTGGTAGCGGACGAAGTGCGCTCCCTGGCCCAGCGAACCCGCCAGTCAACCGTATCCATTCACGAGGTGATCGAGAACTTCCGCGCCCAGGTGGATGACGTGGTGGAGGCGACCCGCGAAGGTGAGGAAATCGGAAATCGGGGCCTGACCAGGGTGCGGGAAACGGAAGCCGGGCTCAAGGACATCGTGCAGACCGTTGAGGGTATCTCCGACAGCTTCATGACCATGTCCGCAGCCTTCGAGGAACAAAGCCAGGTTTCCGAGGAGATCAACCAGCAGGTGGTGCGTATTGCCGGCCTGGCGGACACCAGCTCGAACAAGGCCAATGGCGCCCACGATGCCAGTGACAACATCAGCAAGCAGGCCCATGGGCTGAAGGATCTGGTGGCTCGTTTCAGTAGTGGGCAGTGAGTGGTGGTCTTGTCCCGCATTGTCGCGGACCATCACCACAAACCCAGACCACTGAACTCTACGTAAGCATAGGGTAGCCTGCGCGGGGATCATGGCATCCCGCCAATTCTCTGTCCCGACCCGGAGCTGCCTTGAACGCACCAGCGCCAAAGCCAGATCAGCCGTCATCGTCTGAAAACCAAAAGTATACCTGGAGTAGCATCCTCAGGCTGGCGCTGAAGCATCGGCCCCGGCTGGTGCGTGCCAACCTGCTGGCCATTTGCGCCACTCTGGTCAGTGTGCCCATTCCCCTGTTGTTGCCGGTACTGGTGGACGAGGTGCTGCTGGACGAGTCCGGTCCGGTGCTGCCGGTGATGGACCGGCTGCTGCCCACGGGCTGGGAGACGCCGGTGGTGTATATCGGCCTGATGGTGCTGCTGGCGTTTCTGCTGCGGATTGCGGCGCTGGGTTTCAATGTCCTGCAGTCGCGGGAGTTCTCGAAGATCTCCAAGGACATCATCTTCCGCATGCGCAGCCGCCTGCTGGAGCGGGTTCAGCGTGTGGCCATGTCTGAATACGAAACCATGGGTTCCGGGGCGGTGAGCAGTCATTTCATCACCGACATGGACACCATCGACGAATTCCTTGGCACCACCATCAGCCGCTTTATCGTGGCCAGCCTGACGGTGATCGGCGTGGCTTGCGTGCTGCTGTGGGTGCACTGGCAGCTGGCGCTGGTGATCCTGTTGTTCAATCCGGTGGTGATCTACATGACCATGGTGATCGGCAAGCAGGTGAAGGATCTCAAGCGGCGGGAGAACAAGGCCTACGAGGAGTTCCAGGGCGACCTGACGGAAACCCTGGACGCCATCCACCAGCTGCGGGCGGCCAACCGGGAAGGACACTACATCCGCCAGTTGATTGACCGTGCCCGCAATGTCCGGGACTACGCCATTACCTTTCAGTGGCGCAGCGACGCCGCCGGACGGGCGAGTTTCGCCCTGTTCCAGTTCGGTGTCGACAGCTTCCGGGCCGCCGCCATGGTGGCGGTGCTGTTCAGCGACCTCAGCATCGGCATGATGTTCGCGATTTTCGGCTATCTGTGGTTCATGCTGACGCCGGTGCAGGAAATGCTGAACATGCAGTACGCCTGGTACGCCGCCAATGCCGCCCTGAGCCGGATCAATCAGCTGCTGGACCTGAAAGAGGAGCCGCACTATCCGCCACTGCAGAACCCGTTCCGTGACAAGCATACGGTCAGTCTGACCCTGCGGGACGTCCACTTCCGCTACGCTGACGATGAGCAGGTGCTGGCGGGCATCAACCTGCACATCGGGCCGGGGGAGAAGGTGGCGGTAGTGGGCGCCAGTGGTGGTGGCAAGTCCACGCTGGTGCAGGTGATCCTCGGCATGTACACCCAGCAGGAGGGCGAGGTACTCGTAGACGATGTACCGGTGCAGCGAATTGGTTTGCCCTGCCTGCGGGAGCATGTGGCCACGGTACTCCAGCACCCGGCGCTGTTTAACGCCACCATCCGTCAGAACCTCACCATGGGGAGGGACAAGTCCGATGATGAGTTGTGGCAGGCCCTGGCCATTGCCCAGATGGACCAGACCGTGGCGGAAATGCCCCGACAGCTGGATACCATGGTGGGACGCCAGGGCATACGCCTGTCAGGAGGCCAGCGGCAGCGCCTGGCCATTGCCAGGATGATTCTCACCGACCCCTCCCTGGTGATTCTTGACGAGGCAACCTCGGCACTGGATGCGGAAACCGAGTTCCAGTTGCACCAGGCGCTCGAGACATTCCTGGCGCAGCGCACCACGCTCATTATTGCTCACCGCCTCAGCGCCGTGAAGCAGGCGGACCGCGCGGTGGTCTTTGAGGATGGGAAGATTATCGAGGACGGGCATCATGATGAACTGATCGCCCAGCGTGGCCTTTATGCCCAGCTGTACGGAGACCGGCAGGCCTAGCGCCATTTTACAAACTATCTGGCCCCTGAGGTGGCATCAGCCGCCTGACACTGGCAAAATCCCGCGCCAACTGCTGGTATCAGGCAGGGAGCACCCGAGCCGGCTATTCTGTTTTCATCCCCATTTCAACTGTACCAGTACAGGGTTTCACTATGTCTGAAAAAAGTCTGACCAGCCGCGGCAACTGGTCGTCCCGTATGGCCTTTATCCTGGCCGCCGCGGGTTCCGCCGTGGGCCTGGGCAATATCTGGAAGTTCCCCTACATGACCGGCGAGAACGGGGGCGGTGCCTTCGTGATTGTCTATCTCGCCTGTATCGCTGTGATCGGCATTCCCATCATGATGGCGGAGGTCTTTGTGGGCCGTAACGGGCAGCGCAACCCGGTGGCCAGCATGCGTCTGGTGGCCGAGCGTAACCTGAGCAACCCGGCCTGGCGGCTGTCCGCCATCATCGGTGTATTGGCCGCGTTTGTGATCCTGTCCTTCTACTCGGTGATCGGCGGCTGGTCCGCATCTTACGTGGTGTACTCCGGCATGGGTGATTTTGCCGGGCAGGACGCTGACGCCGTGGGCGCTATTTTCAGTGCGCTGCTGGCGAGCCCCGGTGTGCTGCTGTTCTGGCACACGGTATTCATGGGGCTGGTGATCCTGGTGGTATCCCGGGGCCTGAAAGGCGGCCTGGAGCGTGCAGCCAAAATCCTGATGCCGACCCTGTTTGTGCTGTTGCTGCTGGTCGTGGGTTACGCCACCACCACTGGACATTTCGCACAGGCGCTGGATTTCCTGTTCACTCCGGATTTCAGCAAGCTGACCTGGAATGCCGTCCTGCAGGCACTTGGGCAGGCCTTCTTCACCATGAGCCTGGGTATGGCGATCATGATGGCCTACGGTTCCTACCTGGGTAAGGACGTCTCCATCGGCCGTGCAGCGGTGGGTGTGGGCATCATGGACACCCTGGTGGCCCTGCTGGCCGGTCTGGCGATCTTCCCGTTTGTGTTCGCCAACGGCCTGGAAGCCGGCCAGGGTCCGGGGCTGATCTTTGTGACTCTGCCACTGGCCTTTGGCCAGATGCCCATGGGTGTGCTCTTCGCCACCGTGTTCTTCGTGCTGCTGCTGTTCGCTGCCTGGACCTCCGGCATTTCACTGCTGGAGCCGGTCACGGAATGGGTGGAAGAGAAAATGGCTATCACCCGCACGGGTGCCGCGATTCTTGCCGGAGGCGCGTGCTGGTTGCTGGGTGGTGCGTCGATTCTGTCCCTGAACGTGTGGTCAGATGTCTATCTGCTGGGTATGTTCGAACGGTTCGAGACGACCGGCATTCTGGACCTGCTGGATTTCTTTACGGCTAACGTCATGCTGCCGTTGTCTGGCCTGCTGACCGCGCTGTTCGTAGGCTGGTGCGTGGCGAAGGAATCCCTGCGGGCGGACATGGCCATGTCCAATGGCATGTTCACCCTGTGGCTGAGCCTGCTGCGTTATGTCACGCCGATCGCGGTAGTGGCCGTGTTTGTTTACAACCTGATGTAAACCAGCGAAAAACGGGTTGCCGGATGCTGGAGAGGTCCGGTAGCCCGTTGAGCCGGCGTAAAAAAACCCGTGGGTGGCAGCACCGCACGGGTTTTTTTGTGGTTGCCGGTTCTGCCGGTTACAGCCGGAAGCGGGCCACCTGGGTCCGGAGGTCTTCACCAAGACGGGCCAGCTCGTTGCTGGACGTGGAGATCTGCTCCGCCGCCGTGGCGGAATGATCACTGACGTCGCGGATCTGGGTGACGTTCTGGTTGATGTCCTCGGCCACGGAGGTCTGTTCTTCCGCCGCGGTGGCAATCTGGCTGTTGTACTGGCTGATATTGCCCACCGCCCCGGCGATCTCGCGAATGGTCTCGCCGGTGGTGCGGGCACTGTCCAGGGTCTGGCCGGCCAGGGTGGTGCCGCTTTCCATGGTAGATACAGAGTTTTCGGTACTGCTGATCAGGTTGGAGATCAGTGTCTCGATCTCGGAGGCGGAACTCTGAGTGCGTTGCGCAAGAGAACGTACCTCATCCGCCACCACGGCAAAACCACGACCCTGCTCACCAGCGCGGGCGGCCTCGATGGCTGCGTTAAGGGCGAGCAGGTTGGTCTGTTCGGCCACGGACTTGATGACATCCAGTACCGTGCTGATGTTCTGGGTATCCGTCTGCAGGCCGTGCAGCTTCTCCATGACGGTTTCCACCTGACCATTGAGCTGATTCACATAGGACAGGGTTTCTTCCACGGCAGCCTCGCCGGCTGAGGCCTTCTCGTTGGCCGTGGTGGCAGCACCGAAGGCTTCCTCGGCACTCTTGGCAACCTCGCTGACGGTAGCGACCATTTCATTCATGGCGGTGGCTACCTGATCGGTCTGGTCACGCTGCTGGGTGACACCCTGGCTGGTCTCTGCCGTCACGGTAGACAGTTCCTCGGCGGAAGAGGCGATGTTGGTGGCGCTGGAATTGATGTGTTGCACCAGCTCACGAAGGCTGGTCACCATGGCGCCCAGGGCTGTCATCAGCTGGCCCAGTTCATCGCTACGCTTGCTGGTGACGGTTTCCTGCAGGTCCCCATTCGCCACGCGGGTTGCCAGGGCCACGGCCTCGTGGATGGGGCGAGTGATGTTACGGGTCAGCAAAAAGGCTATGGCCGAGCCGAGTGCCACAATGACCAGCATTACGATGATAATCACCATTGAGGCGGTTTGCCGCTCGTCCACCATCTGCTGCTGCTGGGTTTCCTGCAGCTCCACAGCGGACTCCTGTGCCTGGCGGGCGGTGTCCACCATCCGCTGCTGAAGTTCCTGGGTCTGGGTCTCTGAGTCCACAACCTCGTTGAAGACTTCGATGTAGTCCGTCAGAAGACCTTTGAGCTCGTCTTTCAGTGCCTTATCGAGGAAGGAGGAATCGATGGTCCGCACGGCCCGTTCCCCGGCCGACCGGAACTGTTCCACGGCCTCCTGGTCGTTCTCCACAAGGAAGTTGCCCTCACTGCGGCGCATCTGCTGGATAGCGGCGTTGGTGGCGAACAGCTTGTCCTGGGAGGCAAAGGTGCCGGTGACGCGTCGTACCACGAGTTCCAGTTCGCCCAGCTTTTCGTCCCGGAAGGCCCTGACCTCAACCAGTTCCTGCAATTGCTGCTCGTACTCCGCTATTCCCTCCTGGATTCGTGCAATACGGGCATCATCTGCCGGTTCTGTCAGCTCTTTCTCGAGCGCTTCGGCACGTTTATAGGCCTGTTTGGTCTGGACGATGGCCTGGTCCACATACTGCTCCTCACCGCGAATCAGGAAGTTCTTCTCGTCCTGGCGCGCCTGGAGAAGGTCGGCCTCAATGGCGGAGGCGTCGGCCACAATACCGGCACGGTCGCCGAACGCGTTCAGGGCGAAATAGCCGGTGGTGCCGACGACAATCGTCAGCAGGATCAGTACGGCAAATCCCAGGGCCATTTTCATGCCCAGAGACAGGCTCAGGTTGGACAACTTCTGCAAAGAGGGCATTTCGGGCTCCGGCAATCTTGTTATAGGTGATGCGGGTTTGTACATGGGTTATCGGCCGGTGCGGGCATTTATTTAGTGGCCAGTCCTCCCGGTAGTGGCCGCACTCCCGGTGGGACCTTCGGGCGGGGAAAGACCAGGCTGGCATGCCGGCAGATCGGTGTGACGAAAGTCACGATCAGGATGTCAGTTAACCCGGATGGCGAAAATCAGGCAAGGAGCGTTTGGTAACAGAGTGAAACGGTCCGGGGGAGGAGCGGGTTTGATGAGCGCGGAACGAAAAACGCCGGCTCTCGGAAAAGAGCCGGCGTGACAGGACAAAATCCACCGTCAGAAGAACAGCTCTGGCAGGTAAGTGACGATCTCCGGGAAGATCATCAGCAGGGCCAGGCCCACGATTTCAACCAGTACGAAGGGGATCACCGATTTGTAGATGTCCTTCATGGTGATGCCTGGAGGCACAATCCCTTTCAGGTAGAACAGGTTGAAGCCGAACGGCGGTGTCATGTAGCCGATTTCCATGTTGATCACGAACAGGATGCCGAACCAGATCGGATCGAAACCCAGGGACTCCACAATGGGCAGGAACACTGGCAGGGTGATCAGCATGATCCCCACCGGGTCCAGGACCATGCCCAGAATGAAGGTGATCAGCATCATGGCGATGATCACGCCCCAGGGACCACCGGGGATGAGTGCCATGAACTCCTCAATGAGGGCCTGTGCACCCATGCTCTGGTAGGCGGCGCTGAAAGCGTGCGCGGCAAACAGTATCCACATGATCATGCCGGTCAGCTTGAAGGTGCGGATGGAGGCTTCTTTCAGCAACCCGAATTCGAGCTTGCGATAGGCCGCAGCGGCGATCAGGGACCCCAGTACGCCCATGGCGGCTGCTTCTGTGGGTGTGGTGATGCCACCCATGATGGAGCCCAGTACCATGAACACGATGAGAACAGGCAATGCTACAGAACGCAGGGCCAGCAGCTTCTCCCGCAATGTGCCCCGTTCCTCTGGAGGCAAAGCCGGCGCCAGGTGTGGCTGAAGACTGCTGCGTATCAGGATGTAGAGGGCGGTCAGCACCATCAACAGGATGCCCGGAAGGATACCGGCGGCGAACATTTTGCCGACGGAGACGCCACTGATCAGTGCGTACAGGATCATCATGATGCTGGGTGGGATCAGGATGCCCCAGCCGCCACCGGTATTGATCACGCCCAGGCACATGCTGCGGTCATAACCCCGCTCCAGCATGGCAGGCAGGGCAATGGTACCCATCGCCACGACGGCGGCGCCACTGATGCCCACCATGGCGGCAAAGATCGCACAAATCACCAGGGTGCCGATGGCCAGGCCGCCTCTGAGTCCGCCGAACCACAGGTGCATGGCCCGGTACAGGTCCTTGGCCACCCCCGTGCGTTCAAGAATCATGGCCATGAAGACGAACAACGGAATGGCCACCAGGGTAAAGCTGCCCATGGTGCTCCAGATCTGGGAGGCCACCATGTAGAAAGAGTCGAAGCCCCAGGTGAAGTAAAGGAAGACGACAGACACGCCGCCCAGCACAAAAGCCAGGGGCAGGCCCAGGAATACGAAAAACAGCAGCGATCCGAAGAAAAGCAGGGTCAGGATTTCAATGCTCACAGTTGCTCTCCCTTGGGATCGTGCTCTGGATGGTCATCGGGCTGGTAGTAGCTCAGGTTGCAGGCGATGGCAATGTCTTCCAGGAGCTTGACGATGCCCTGCAGTACCAGCAGCGCAGTGCCCACCGGGATGCACACCTTCACCGGCCAGATGGGTGGATTCCAGGCGGAATAGGAGGTTTCCCAACTGCTCACGGATTCGAGGGCCATATCCACACCGAAATACAGGAGCGCCAGGGTAAAAATGAAGAACAGGATCGAGGTAAATACATCAACGGCTGCCTGCATGCGTGGGCCGAGCAGCGAGTGGATCAGGTCCACGTTGACGTGTCCCCGGTGTGCCATCAGGTATCCACCGGAAAGCACGGCGTAGGCGCCGAACAGTAACTGGGTCAGTTCGTTGGTCCATACGGTGGGAGAGTTGAAGGCATACCGCAGGAAAACTTCCAGCAATATGAACACGAACATGGCAAACACCAGGAACGACACGCCAACTCCTATGGCCTTGTTGAGTCTGGTGACGCCGTTCATGAATGCGGTAATCGCACGCATGGTGCCTCCGGGAGGAATCTTGTGGCTTGCAATAAAAAAGCCGGGAGCCCGTGAGGTACCCCCGGCCGGTTCTGTTCGGCTTACAGGTAGCCGAGGTCGCCCAGGAAGTCCTTGAGCATGGCAAGTGCCTCTGCAGCCTTCTCGCTGCGCTCACCTTCTTCATCCCACATGCTCTGTGCGGTCTGGACCAGGTGGTCCTGAACCGGATCAGGCAGGGTGTTGATCTGAACGCCTTCCTCGGCCATGGCCTTGGCCAGGGTTACCCGCTCTTTGTACTGGTATTCGTTGGTGCGGTACCAGAACTGTTCGTTGAGCACGTCCTTGACCAGTTGCTGCAGGTCTTCCGGCAGCTTGTCCATGGCCTTCTGGCTGACAATGATCACGTCGGTGCCAGCAATGTTCAGGGCCGGCTGAACGTGATACTTGGCAATTTCGTACAGGCCCATGGAATAGGCACCCTGTGCCGCGCCCCAGTGGGCACCGTCAACAATGCCGGAGTCCAGTGCGGTATACAGCTCGCCGCCCGGGATATAGGAGGCAGCCGCACCGGCCTCGGTCAGGAACTTCTGCAGGGCGCCTGACGAGCGGATCTTGAGGCTCTTGAACTCTTCCAGGGACTCAACCGGATCCTTGACCACCATTTCTGTGGGGTAGACCTTGTCGGTTGACCAGTAGACGCCGTGCTGGGCGGCTTCTTCCCGCAGCATCTCTTCAAAACCCAGGCCCTGGTGGAAGTAGGCCGCTTCCCATACGTTGCGGAAGGCGAACGGCAGACCGGAGGCAATGCCCGCGAGGGTCATCTTGTCGGATGCGTAGGCGGGAGAGATGGTGCCCATCTCCAGGATCCCGCGGCTGACCGCGTTGAAGGTTTCCTTGGCCTTGAACAGCGAGCCAGCTTCGAACAGTTCAAGCTGGATACGGCCGTTGGAACGCTCTTCAAGCTGCTCCTTGAGACGGCCCAGGCTATCCTTGTAGGAGCTGGAAGCGCCCGGCCAGTGCGACTGGACTTTCCAGGTAAAGGTCTCTTCTTCCTGCGCCGAGGCAGGAGCGGCGATCAGAGCAGCGGATAGGCTCAGGGTAAGTGCCGAAGCAAATACCGTCAGTGATTGGCGAACGTTGTTAAGCATTAATTCTTAACCTCTTTGTTGTTTTCTAAGGAGACGTCCTGTCTTTGATTTCACCTAGCGAAACTTGTGACTGCAGAATGGATCTGCGTTTCCTTAATTTATCGCAATCGAGCGAGCGTTTGCAATACTATCCGGGCGTCCACGGGTTGATCTGCTTGCGGAGGTCCCGGGCGAACCCCTGCGATTCCTCGAAACAGGAATCACAGGTGCGTCCAGTAAAACATAGCTTATGCATTCGAAATTGTCCGCCTGTGAGAGCGCATTTCAGGCCATGTCCGGCCAGGGCAGGCCTTCCGGAAACCGTTGTGCCTGTATCAGGCGGGCCACCCGGATCAGGGTTTTTTCGCTCCAGGCCGGGCCAATGATCTGTGCGGCCCGGGGCAGGCCGTCGTCGCCGAAGCCGATCGGGAAGCTGATGGCCGGCAGGCCCACCACCATGGCAACGCCGGCCCAGACGGTGATATCCAGATAGGGTTCAGCCTTGCCATTGATGGTCAGCGTGCGTTCCATGGCCGGAGTGTCCTGGTTGTGGGGGAATGGCAGGGTATTGGTTACCGGGCAGATCAGCAGGTCATGGTCTTCAAAGAACCGTGCCCAGATACGTTGCAGCTGTGCCCTTTCCTCATCTTTCTGCAACCATTCACCGTGACTTTGCAGGGCGCCCCGGGCAAACCGGTGGCTGTACTCATCGCCCTCTTCCGTGGTGACTTTCTCCAGCCGGTGACGGACCTTGTCCGGCAGGCCCTGGCTCATCACACCACTGAGCAGGTGATAATAGAGGCGGTGACTTTTCTCCAGGGTCAGGCCTTCCGGCTGAGCATCGTCCAGGGTCGCGCCGAGGGACTTCAGCTGATCGCAGAATCCGACCAGGCCACTGAGTACCTCCCGGTCCACCGGTGCCCAGTCGTCGTTGAGCCAGGTGGCGAAACGATAGTCGGCCAGCGGCTTCGGGTCCGGTTCTGGCAGGTTTACCTGCCAGGCCGACATGTCATCGTCAGGGCCGGCCAACAGGTCCAGTTCGGCCTCCAGATCGTCCAGGTGGCGGCCCAGGGGGCCGCCTACGCCCATGTCCCGTTTGCCAACAGCCCCGGGCGCGCCGGGTACATGGCCACGCATGGGGACAAGGCCTGCCGTGGTCTTCAGGCCGTAGAGGCCGCAGAAGGCGGCCGGGGTACGGATGGAGCCACCAATGTCGCTGCCCAGCTCCAGGGGTGTCAGGCCGGCGGCCAGCGCTGCCGCGGCGCCACCGGATGAGCCGCCGGGGGTCAGTTCCGGGTTCCAGGGGTTGTTGGTCGTGCCGTAGATATCGTTGAAGGACTGCAGGTCGCCGGCAAATTCCGGCACGTTGGTCTTGCCGAACACGATGGCGCCGGCGTCCAGCAGCCGTTGTACGGCAACTGCCGTGCGGGGTGAGACATGGTCCCGGTAGCCCTTGTGACCGGCGGTGGTGGGCCAGCCTTCGATCTCCCAGGTTTCCTTGATGGTCATGGGTACGCCGTGGAGCGGCCCCAGGTCGCGGCCCTCTTCCGCCGCCTTGTCAGCGGCCCTGGCCCGGGTCCGGGCTTCCTCCTCCCTCAGTACCACGATGGCGTTGAGGTCGGGGTTCAGATGGTGGGTGCGTTGGAGAAAATGGTCCAGCACCTGTTCGCTGGAATACTCCCGGGCCTTGATACCACGGGCGAGGTCAAAAGCGGGAATACGATGGAATTCCATGGGGCTTCCTTATGATTGTTCTTGCGGATTCGAGGGCCTGATGGGTCTGACAACCATAGAATATCCGGCCGTTTTGTGGAACAGTATTTCGAAATTTGCCAACCGTACCAGGAGCTCCCATGATCAAAACCGACAAGAAAAACGGCTATGTCCATCTGCTGATATCACGCCCCGAGAAAAAGAACGCGCTGACCCGGGATATGTATGCAGCGCTGTCGGAAGGGGTTGAGAAAGCAGCTGCTGATTCCGACGTCAATGCCATTGTCATCAGTGGCGACGGGGGTGTCTTTACCGCCGGTAACGATCTGGATGACTTCCGCGCCCGGGCCACGGATACCACACCCAAGCCCTCGGCCGGGCTGGCTTTCATCGAAACCCTGATGAACTGTGACACCCCGGTACTGGTGGCGGCGGAGGGGCTGGCCATTGGCATTGGTACCACGATGCTGCTGCACGTGGATGCGGTGTACGCTGGCCGATCCACCCGCTTCAAGACCGCTTTCGTGGATCTTGGTCTGGTACCGGAGGCGGCTTCGACCGTAACCATGCCCCTGCACCTGGGCTCCCGCAAGGCAGCGGACCTGTTGCTGATGGGGGATGTGCTGGCGGCCGATGAGGCCGCAGAGATAGGGCTGATCACCCGGGCGGTTGATGACGGCAACGCACTGGAAGAAGCCTTCACCGCCGCCGAAAAGCTGGCCGGTAAGCCCCGTGAGGCGCTACGTGCCAGCAAACGTCTGATGAAGGCGCCCTGGCAGGCCATGGTAAAGGAGGCCATGGAGCGTGAGCGTGAGGTCTTTGCCGAGCGCCTGACTTCCGAAGACTGCCATGCTGCGCTGGGCCGCATGGGCAAGAAGTAAGCCACTGGTCCTTGATAACAGGGGCAGGAGCCACCTGGGACTCCTGCCTGAGATCTCCTTATACCGCGTAGCCGGGGTTCTTGCTGTCCAGCAGGCGGGTCAGTGCCGGCCAGGTGAGCGCCGAGGCCTTGCCCAGCGACTGGGACTGCTCGCGGGTGGTTTCGATCGCTTCCTGTGACGGCAGGCAGTAGGGGGTCGGGGTCTTGACCTGGATCTCGCACGCCTTCATCAGGAAGTACAGGTAGGTAAAACACTCCGGCACCGAACTGCCGGCGGTCAGGATGCCGTGATTGCGCAGCATCAGCATGTTCTTGTCGCCGATATCGCGAATCAGTCGCTCCCGCTCATCCAGGTTCAGGGCCACCCCTTCATAGTCGTGATAGGCCAGGTGGTCCAGGCACAGCATCCCGGTCTGGCTCAGCGGCAGCAGACCCTCCTTGTGGGCGGAGACGGCAACGGCGTCAGCCGCATGCACGTGCATCACCGCGTGGGCATCATCACGGCCCATGTGAACGGCGCTGTGGATGGTAAAGCCTGCCGGGTTCACCCGCTCCAGGCCGCCTGCCTGCACCACCTGCCCTTCCTGGTCCACTTTCACCAGCGATGAGGCGGTGATCTCGTGGAACAGCAGCCCGTAGGGGTTGATCAGGAAGTGATGCTCCGGCCCGGGCACCCTGGCAGACAGATGCGTGAACACCAGGTCGTCCCAGCCAAACAGGGCCACCAGCCGGTAGGCGGCGGCGAGTTCCGTACGGACTTTCCATTCCGCTTTCTTCAGATCGTCGGTGCCCATCTCGTTGGAACCGGTGATATTGGAGGCATTCATACTACGCGTCCTCTTTTTGTTGGTCTTCGGGAGCTATTCGGGTGCTCCCTGTTGTTGGAGGTGAATCGTTGGGGGTGAGTGACATTGTAGCCCACAAAAAAAGGGCGGCTCCAAAAGAGCCGCCCTTCACGCTCTCCGGTTGGAGGAGAGACTGACAGGTTCGTTCCTGTCGTCAGCTGATCAGCTGGCTTCCAGCAGGGACGCGTAGCGTTCCAGGTGGAAGTCATCATCACCCAGCTGGTGGCCGATCATGACCAGGCGCTTGGCGTAATGAGCGAAGCTGTATTCCCAGGTCATACCGATACCGCCGTGGGACTGGATACCCTTCTCGGAGATAAACTGGCCGGCACGGTTGATCACGTTCTTGGCGGCGGCCAGGGTGCGGCGACGCTCGTCGCTCTGCTCAGCGTCAGCGTAGCTGGCAGCCAGGATGGCCATGGAGCGGGCCTGTTCCAGCTCGGACATCATGTCCACCATGCGGTGCTGCAGTACCTGGAACTTACCGATGGGCACGCCGAACTGCTTGCGCTGCTTCAGGTACTCCAGGGTCAGCTCGTTGGCTTCTTCCATGCAGCCGACAGCTTCGGCACACAGGGCGGCGATGGCCCGACCGGTCTGGTACTCGATAACGTCAGCGGCCTTGCCTTCCTCGCCCAGCAGGGCGTCAGCGCCAATCTTGACGTTGTTCAGGAACACATCGCAACCCTTGGCACCGTCGATGGTCGGGTAGGTGCGACGCTCAACGCCGTCGGCGTTCGGGTCGATGGCGAACAGGCTGATGCCGTCGGCATCGCGAACGTCGCCTGAGGTGCGGGCAGACACGATGATCAGGTCGGCGCAATGGCCGCCGATGACCACGGCCTTGCGACCGTTGAGCGTGTAGCCGTCACCGGATTTCTCGGCCTTGGTGCTGACATCGTTCTGGTTGTAGAACGCCTGCGGCTCCTGCAGGGCAACGGCAACCTTGAGTTCGCCGGTGGCAACGCCGCTCAGCCATTTTTCCTGCTGCTCGCTGTTACCGGCCTGGCTCAGAATTCCGCCGCCGAAAACCACAGACTGCAGGTAGGGTTCGAGGCAGAGGCCGCGGCCCAGCTCGGTCATGACCGACTGGATCTCGATACCGCTGCCGCCAAAGCCGCCCAGCTCCTCGGAGAAGGGAACGGCGGTCAGGCCCAGCTCGCCCAGCTGCTTCCAGAAATCCTCGCTGAAACCGAGCTCGGTCTCACTGAATTCCAGACGCTTTTCAAAACTGTATTCACCGCGGACCAGACGCGCCACGGTGTCCTGCAACATCTGTTGCTCTTCGCTAAGAGTGAAGTCCATGGTCGCCTCCTTAAAGTCCCAGAATCATTTTGGATACGATATTCTTCTGGATCTCGTTGGACCCGCCGAATATCGACAGCTTGCGGTTGTTGAAGTACTGAGCCGCCAGCGGTGAGGCGTTCTCGTCGGACAGGAACTCACCTTCGTAATCCAGGCTCATTTCCTCTTCAACAAACGGTACCGCGTAGGGACCAATGGCGCGACGGGCCAGATCGTTGATGGACTGACGGATCTCGGTGCCCTTCACTTTCAGCATGGAGCTTTCAGCACCGGGTACACCACCACCTTCAACAGCGGCAATGATGCGCAGGTTGCTGATGGTGGCGGCCATCAGGTCGATTTCCACCTGGGCGATACGCTGGCCGAAGGTCGGGTCTTCCAGCAGCGGCTTGCCGTTCTTCTGGCGACGGGAGGCCAGCTGCTTGAGGTGGGTCAGGGCCGCCTTGGACAGGCCGATGCCGGCCAGGCCGGTACGCTCGTAGGTCAGCAGGTACTTGGCGTAGGTCCAGCCCTTGTCTTCCTCACCGACCAGGTTCTCGACGGGAACCTTCACGTCCTGGAAGAACACTTCGTTGACTTCGTGCTCGCCGTCCAGAGTGATGATCGGACGAACGCTGATGCCCGGGGTGTCCATGTCGATCAGCAGGAAGGAGATACCTTCCTGTGCCTTGACCTCGGTGTTGGTGCGCACCAGGCAGAAGATCATGTTGGCGTGCTGGCCCAGGGTGGTCCAGGTCTTCTGGCCGTTGACGATGTAGTGGTCACCTTCGCGCACGGCACGGGTCTTCAGGGAGGCCAGGTCAGAACCGGCGCCCGGCTCGGAGTAGCCCTGGCACCACCAGTGCTCACCGCTGAGGATCTTGGGCAGATAGTGCTGCTTCTGCTCTTCGGTGCCGAACTTGATGATAACCGGGGCCACCATGTTCACGCCGAAAGGAATGGTGCGGGGAACGCCATAGGCGCAGGACTCTTCGTCCCAGATGTGCTTCTGAACCGGGGTCCATTTCACACCGCCGTATTCCTCGGGCCAGTGGCTGGCGTACCAACCCTGCTCGGTGAGGATTTTTTGCCAGCGCTGGTGGTCTTCCTTGGTCATCTTGCGGAAGCCCTTGACCTTGGCAGCGATGTCGGCCGGCAGTTTTTCGTCCAGAAAAGCCCGCACTTCATCGCGGAAGGCGAGCTCTTCAGCCGTGTAGTTCATGTTCATGAATCAGCCTCTCGGTTCGTTCTAGCGAAAACATATACCGCATAGCAGAATATACCTATGATGGAGGAAGGCCGTTTTGGTGTCAATTCCTCCAACTTTCCACTGGTGGTGGTCAGCTGTCTCTCAGGTACTTCCGTTCCAGCCCTTGTGTCACGACGGATTCAGCCTCTGACCGGCGGTTCTGTTGGCATCTCTCTGACGGAAATGGTGGACCGCACAGCGGAACAATGGGCTCGAAGGCGGTGCTACTTTAAATCACGCGCCCGGCGGGCACAAATTGAACAGGCCCACTATTTTAGCGGATGGATCGCAGGATTGCCCGTTGAGCGGGCGCCGGTTTTTTATTCAGGCACAAAAAAACAGGGCCCGGAGGCCCTGTCTGTCTGCCAGGTGGTTGCGGTCTTACTTGAAGGCCTGCAACCCGGTCTGGCCACGGCCCAGGATCAGGGCGTGGACGTCGTGGGTACCTTCGTAGGTGTTGACGGCTTCGAGGTTCATCACGTGACGGATCACGTGGTACTCGTCGGAGATACCATTGCCGCCGTGCATGTCGCGGGCGACCCGGGCGATGTCCAGGGCCTTGCCACAGTTATTGCGCTTGAGCAGGGAAACGGAATCCGGAGTCGCCTCGCCGGCGTCCATCATCCGGCCCAGCTGCAGCACGGCCTGCAGGCCCAGGGTGATTTCGGTCTGCATGTCCACCAGCTTCTTCTGGATCAGCTGGTTGGCTGCCAGAGGCTTGCCGAACTGCTTGCGCTCCAGGGTGTAGTTGCGGGCAGCGTGCCAGCAGAATTCGGCAGCACCCAGGGAGCCCCAGCTGATGCCGTAACGTGCTTTGGTCAGGCAGCTCAGCGGGCCTTTCAGGCCGGTGACGTCGAGCTTGTTTTCGTCGGGGACGAACACTTCATCCATGAAGATGGAGCCGGTCTCGGAGGCGCGCAGTGAGAACTTGCCCTCGATCTTCGGCGTGTCCAGGCCCTTGGCACCTTCACGCTCGATGATGAAGCCGGTGACTTCACCCTCGAACTTGCCCCAAACCACGCACACATCGGCAATCGGCGAGTTGGTGATCCAGGTCTTGGAGCCACTCAGCAGATAGCCGCCGTCAACCTTCTTGGCGCGGGTTTCCATGCCGCCGGGATCGGAGCCGTGGTTGGGCTCGGTCAGGCCGAAGCAGCCCACCCATTCGCCGGAGGCCAGTTTTGGCAGGATGCGCTTCTTGGTCTCTTCCTGTGCGTAGGAGAAGATCGGGTACATTACCAAGGAGGACTGCACGCTCAGGGCCGAGCGGTAAGCGGAATCCACACGTTCCACTTCCCGGGCAATCAGGCCATAGCACACATGGTTAAGGCCCGGGCCGCCGTATTCCTCCGGCAGGGTGGCGCCGAGCATGCCCAGCTCGCCCATCTCGGTGAAGATGCTGCGGTCAAACTTCTCGTGGCGGTTCGCCTCGATAATGCCTGGCATCAGGCGCTGGTCGCAGAAACTGCGGATGCTGTCTCGTACCTGACGCTCGGTTTCGTCCAGTTGTTTGTCGAACTGGAGCAGGTCGTCCCAGGGTGCGGAAGCCATAATGTATCTCCTGAAGGTCTTGCAGGCGGTACCGGTCACAGGCACCGCTCGGTATTGGAGTCAGTCCGGCAACCTGCGTGGCAGGCTGCCGGCCGGATGAGATCAGTCCCTGAAACGCTCGATGACAGCGGCAATCCCCTGGCCTACGCCAATGCACATGCTGATCAGCGCGTAGCGGCCTTCCATACGTTCCAGCTGACGGGTGGCCGTCAGCGCAATCCGCGCACCAGAGGCGCCCAGCGGGTGGCCTACCGCGATGGCACCACCGTTGGGGTTCAGGCGCGGATCGGTCTGGTCAATGCCCAGACGTGTGGTGCAGCCCAGGACCTGGGCCGCGAATGCTTCGTTGATTTCGACGACGTCCATATCCTTGATGGACAGGCCGGCGCGGGCCAGGGCCTTCTCGCTGGCCGGTACCGGGCCATACCCCATGACGCGGGGTTCCACGCCGGCAATAGCAGCGGATACGATACGGGCTCGGGGCCGGATGCCGGCTTTTTCGCCGGCTTCCATGGAGCCGATGATCAGCGCTGCGGCGCCATCATTGACACCGGAGGCGTTACCGGCGGTTACCACGCCGCCCTCAAACAGCGGGCGCAGGTTGGACAGTGCGGCCATGTCGGACTGCGGGCGCGGGTGCTCGTCCTTGTCCACGGTTACCGGCGGCTTCTTGCGGCCCTGGGGCACTTCAATGCCGAGGATTTCCTCATCATAGAAACCCAGCTTGCGGGCGGCCTCGTAGCGAGCCTGGCTCTGGGCGGCAAATTCGTCCACCTTGTCGCGGCTCAGGCCCAGCTCGGCAGCAATGTTGTCGGCGGTCTGCGGCATGGTGTCATTGCCGAACTCCGCTTCAACCCGCGGGTTGGGGAAGCGTGCGCCAATGGTGCTGTCAAACATGCGGAAGTCGCGGGAATAGGGGGCTTCACTCTTCGCCATCACAAACGGAGCGCGGCTCATGCTCTCGGAGCCGCCGGCCACGAACAGGTCGCCTTCGCCACAGCGTACCGCACGGGCGGCATCGATAATGGCCGCCAGGCCGGAGCCGCACAGGCGGTTGACGGTCAGGCCGCCGGTTTCCACGGGCAGGCCGGACATCAGGCCAGCGTGTCGGGCGATGTTGCGGGCGTCTTCGCCGGCCTGGTTGGTGCAGCCGGCAATGACATCCTCGTAAGCGCTGCGCTCGAAACTGTTGCGCTCAATCACGGCCTTGATGACGCTGGCCAGCAGGTCGTCCGGGCGTACTTTGGCCAGGGCGCCGGCGTGGCGTCCGAAGGGTGTTCTCAAGCCGTCGTAGATATAGGCGCTCATGTTCTCTCCTGTACATGTGATCCGCGGGGAAGGTTGGGCCTTCCGGGTGTTGGATATAAAGTTGTTACCACCTGCCAATGATAACGGAAAATAACGCCCGCTTGTTTTTGCAAAAATGATAACGTAGTTTCGTCAAGCGAAACTCAGTTTTATCCAACGTCAGGGTGGCTAAAGATTAATCCGGCAAATGCGCAATTGCAAGCGGTCCGGTAGCCTTGAAACCTATCCATACTCCCCGGGAATTGTCGCTTTACATGAGTCGTTATCTGCTTTCACTGGCTGTCGTCATCGAGCTTTTGGCTCTGATCACCTCAGTCAGGCTATTCAGTATAGTCGCCGGCTGCCTGTTTTTGGGCTATTTCACCGTGTTCCTGCCACGCATTTCCCCTTACGCCAGGGGATTGTTGCTGGTCACGCTTGCGCTGGTGGCGGGGCTGGCGGCCAGCGGACATCTCGATCAGGCTGGCCTGCTGGACGCGGCCGCGTCGGCGGGTTTCTATGGCGCCTTTCTCGGTAGTCTGGGGATGATGCAGTGCCTGGTACGCCGCTTTGAGGTACTCCGCAGAATCCACGATGTGCTGTTGGGCGGCGCCCCCATGCTGCTCTATCCGAAATACGCAGTGACGACCCTGAGCATTGCCTCGGTGCTCAATTTCGGAGTGATGAATCTGCTCTGCGGAACACTCACCCAGACGCTGGATGAGCGGAATATTCATGGCGAATCCCGGCTCAACTGGATTCGCAGCGTGCTGATCAGTGCCCTGAGGGGCTTTGCCCTGGTGCCGCTGGTGGCGCCCACCAGTGTGGCAGTAGCCATCATTACCCGGGAGGTGCCCGCCATCGCCTGGTCCCAGTTGCTGCCCTACGGCCTGGTTGCTGCGGCCTTGTTGATTTGCGTTGGCTGGGTGCTGGAGCAGGGCCGGTTCCGCAAGATCAGTGAGGAGCGGGTAAAGCTGGAGGGCTGGCCCCAGGGTACGAAGACCCTGGTGCTGGTGGTCTGCCTGATCCTGGGCAGCATGGCAGCGCTTGTCTATACGGCTGGATTCAATGTCTCCCGGGCGGCGATGATTGCAGTACCGGTCGTGACCATCCTTTATATGGTGTGGCGTGAGCGCCGGCCGTTGGCGGTATTCCGTGAAGCCACCGAGAATGTGGCTTCCATGAGCAATGAGATGGCGATCTTTGCCTCGTCGGCCTGTCTGGGGGTCGCCCTGATCACGCTGGTGCCGGACGATCTGGTGTCCGGTGTGGCCGCCCGGGAGGCCGGCGTTTACCTGGTGGCTGTAGCGGGGCTGCTGATTCTGCCACTGATGTCGGCGATCGGGCTCATACCCATTACCTCGTTGAGTATTTTGGGCGGCCTCCTGCCCCAGCTGGCGGCGGCCGGCATGGATATCCTGCCCATCGCGGTGGCCCTGGTGATCGGGTTTTCCCTGGCCATGATGCTGGCGCCCATGGGGCCGGCGGTGACCCTGCTGGCCCGTTTCGGGCGGGTGTCACAGCTGAAGGTGGCGTTTGGCTGGAACGGCCTGTTCGTGGCTGCGTCCCTGCCGCTGTTGCTGGTTTTCCTGGCGTTACTGACCTAGCGATCCGCGGCCGGAACGGTCTCGAGCTTGCGGATCTCCTGTCTGAGTGCCCGGAACACATAGGCTACCGTCAATACACGGTGTATGGATAAAAGAATGCTGTACATCCACAGCGTGGCCTCCACCGACCAGCCCAGCCACCAACCCGGCGCAAATGACAGGAAGATGAACAATACCCGCTGGATGTTGATAAACAGGAAGATCCGCTCCCGCCCCATCACAGAGAACACCCGTACCACCGGCGCCGTCGCGAACTGGCTGAGCAGGAACAGTGACAATATGGCAGCGTACCGGCCGGCCGTGCCCCACTCATCACCGAACACCAGGGCGAATAATGGCTCGCCAGCCAGCGCCAGTACGGCCACCGGGCCAATGGACAACAACGTCAGCGTGCGGATGACCGACCAGGTGATCTGCCGGATCTTCTGAGGATACTGCTTGCCGATGGCCGACATCTCAGCGTAGTAGGCCTTGCTCATGTTGTCGCCAATCAGCGCCATGGGCAGGGAAATAGCCATGATCGCCAGGCCAAGCTGGCCGGTGGTGCCAGCGTCGTAGATCAGGGCGACGAGTAGTACCGGTGCCTGGATGGACAAGACCAGCAACACCTGCGAGGGCATGCGCCAGGCCGGGAATCGTTTGTAGATAAAGGCAGTCTTTTTCAGCCGGGACCAGCTCACGTAGCGCCAGTTCTGCCTCAGGTCTGTGCGGAACCGGCGGAACAGTGAGCCGGTGCCGGCACTCTGCGTGACCACCTGACCCACCAGCAATCCTGCCGGGGTAAAACCCAGCACACCCAGTCCCAGTTTGGCGACGGCACCGCCGATGCTCTGAGTGATCTGGGACCGGGCAATGGGCTTGTAGGCCCGGCGTCGGGTAGCCCACAGGGTGGCTGTTTCGTAGCCCGCGGTGCCCAGCAGCCCCAGCCCCAGCAGCCACCACCAGGGTATCAGTGCCTCCATGGAGAAGGGCGACAGCAACGCCTCACCGAAGAGCCACAGGCTAAGGGTAATAAGCGTTGTCGTGACCAGCATGATCAGACCCGACAGCACCAGCAGATTCATCGCCATGCCGTCCCGTCCGGGCAGGGGAATCGCCATCACATAGCGAAAGGTCAGGAAAGGCACGAGCACGAAGATCAGGGCGGTGAATACCGACAATACCCCATAGTCTTCGGGGGAATAGATGCGGGTAAGCAAGGGTACCACCAGCAGCCCGATAGCCTTGGCCGCACCACTGCCCAGCGCCATGGTCACCATGCCCCGGAACACCTGCCCCGCGGAGCCTTCAAAAAGTCGCTGTACCGGACTGAGTAGCTTCATTCCCTGAATATCACCGTGAACTGGAGAGGGCCCTTGCCATTCCATGGGGCACTGGAGATCGCCTTCGATAGTAAAGGAAAACTGGTGTTAAGGCACACTAGCGCACGGTGGAAATTTGAGACCTGGTACCGTTGACCTGTCCTCGCCATCGCGAGAGTATTATGTGCAAATGGATGATCGGCCCCTTCCGGGGGCTGCAACAGGATTTCAGGGATGAAGCCAGCAACGCACGCCTGCCTATGCGGCGCCGTATGCGCCTACCGTCAAAGCACTGCCAGCCTGCATTCCGCCTGCGGGTTCCCTTTCTCAGTCGTGTTCAATCTGGAGTGGTTATGCTCTCCATCAACCGTTTTCCGATACTTATCGGGGTTCTTCTTGTACTTGTGATCAGTGAGGTGTCTGCGGGGATGTTTGGATTCGCTAAAAAAACCGAGGTTCATCTTTCGCCGGAGGTAAACGGGATAGTAATGCTCAATGGAAAGCCGGTTGCAGGCGCACAGGTGGTCCGAACACTGGACTATGACCAAGAGTATAGGGAAGAGACGATCACGGGCGAAAACGGAGCGTTTCACTTCCCGGAGAAAAATATCAAATCAAGCAGGCCAAATAAGCTATTGGACGAGACAAGGGTCCGGCAGATTGTCACTGTTAATTTCCAGGGAGAAAAGTACCTGCTGTGGTATGCCACACCGGGAACTATCCATTGGCGAACGGGTATTGCCAACAGGCTGGCCTCCATGCGGTGCGAGTTGAGCGCTCCGGAAATTGAACAGGGATTCGAGAATATCGAAAAGCCTCAATTTCCACACAGCACCTTCAGTGTTTGTCGATGGGACAACGAGTAGAAAAAACGAGAGGGAACTATGACACCAATTTCACCAAGGATGGCTTCCGAGTTTGCGGAAACAGTTTATGACGTTATAGAGCCTGGTAGTGAAGGCATTGTCAGGGTCAATACATACGGAATGGAGTTTCCGGACTTCTTTGATGTGAATCTTTCCGGCGGTCCGGTTATTGGGCAAAGCGGTGGAGTTTTCGGTTTGTTCAGGAAAGCCACAGGATTCGCGTTTGTGGCTCACGGAAAAGGAAGGTTTCAAGGCCATCATGTCATAGCCATAAGGGGCACCCGGTCTATCAATGACTGGATGACGAACGGAAATATCGGGTTTTCATCCTCTGTTGGCGGCTCATATGTTCATACGGGCTTTAACGAAACTTTCGAGAGCATGAAGGCTCCCTTGGAAAAGCTGGTGAGCCCTCTTTTTACAGGTCAGAATATCCAAGGAATTCATTGCGTAGGGCATAGTCTGGGGGGCGCCTTGGCTGCGCTGACGGCGGAGTGGATCAGACATCGATACCGGAAAAAGGTCCAGCTCTATACGTTCGGTGCTCCGCGGGTTGGTATGAAAGGGTTTGCTACCCAATCCTCCTTTGGAGAGAGCAAAATTTTTCGCTGTACTCATGGGGCAGATCCAGTGCCTATGGTTCCGTTATGGCCTTTCATGCACGCGCCGGTGGATGGAATTGAATACCGGTTGGACGGAAGTTCAGGACTGTCCAAGGAGGCCCACATTATGGGTCAGGACGGCGAACCTGGATACCGGAACACCGCAAATTCTGCTGACTGGAAGATGCTGCACCAAAAGTCTACTGACTTTCTGAACACTCCGGTGCGACTGGATTATGAACGGCGTCATGAAGCGACTTTTTCGAACTATTGGGCAGAAAAGCTTGCTGCTGCGTTGGTGACTTTGCTCAAGGATGCGGGTTATTACTCCGCTGTGCTGGCTCAAGCGGCAATCAGTACCTCGTTAACGTTCTACGACCTCCTTGCTCGAACGCTGGAAGACATTGCCAAGGCATCGACGTCATTTGCCGATCAGACACGAGGGTTGCTCGGCCATATGCTGGCTTTCGCCAAAGCTACTGTAACTAGCGTTATCGACCTGACTTTCCGCTTCATCCGGTGGGTATTCGATCAGACAACGGGGGCTTTATACAGCGCGGTGAGACAGGCGGTCGAGCGAACATGAGCGGTTGCAGGTACAAAGTACGATTGACCCGAATGGGCGGTGCGGTTTTACTCCTGTTATCACTGCTTTCGACTACCGCGAGCGCTGCGGGGTTGTGGGACTATTTCCGTAAGAGTCACTACCAGCTTTTTCCGGAGGTGAACGGAACCCTCACCATCAGCGGTGTGCCCATGGAGGGGCTGACAGTGGTTCAGGAGGCCCACCTTGAAGATACCGAGGTGCGCGAGACGAAAACCGACAAGAGTGGTCACTTTTCGTTTCCTGAGTGGGAGATCTACAGTCGGCACCCCGGTCTTCCCCTGTCGGAAATTCGCCTGTTCCAGACCATGACGGTTGAGTACCAGGGAGAGCAATATCTTTTATGGTACCGGGTGACGGGCGGGTTTAAAGGGGCGAAGACCATTACTGAAGTCATGGCACAAATGAACTGTGACCTGTTCGATCCGGAGGCACAGCTGGGTTTTCCGGATGTTGAACACCCAAGTTTTGACCACAATATATTTTCCATATGTCGCTGGCCTGGTAAGGAAACTTATCTACAAATCCGGGATAAACGGGGTTAGACGCCACCCCCATTCCACCGCAGGCCTGCTAAGCTGAACGGAATGCATTCCCCGGTAACCCGTGCAACGGAGGCACCATGAGGCGAGTGGTCTTTAACCAGAAAGGTGGCGTCGGTAAATCCAGTATTGCGTGTAATCTGGCGGCGATCGCTGCGTCGAAGGGCAAGCGGGCGCTGGTGGTGGATCTGGACCCCCAGGGCAATTCCACCCTGTATCTGTTGGGCAAGTCCCCGGAAGGGCTGACCGACACGGTGGCGGATCTGCTGGAGCAGACGGTCACCTTTACTGTTTTCAACCGGCCGTCGGAGGATTTCGTACATAGCACCCGTTTCCCGGGGCTGTATGTCATGCCCGCCAGCCCGGAACTGGAGTTCCTGGAGCGCAAGCTGGAAGCCAAGCACAAGATCTACAAGCTCCGGGAAGCCCTGAAGAAGCTGGAGGGCGACTTCGACGAGATCTACATCGACACCGCCCCCTCCATGAACTTTTACGCCCGTGCCGCCCTGGTGGCGGCGGACCGTTGCCTGATTCCGTTCGATTGCGATGATTTCTCCCGCCAGGCCCTGTACAACACCCTCAACGAGATTGGCGACCTGCGGGAAGATCATAACGAGAACCTGGTGGTGGAAGGCATCATCGCCAACCAGTACCAGGCCCGGGCCCGGTTACCCCAGCAGGTGATTCAGGAGCTGCTGGACGAAGGGCTGCCGGTAGCATCGGTGCGGCTGTCCAGCTCGGTGAAGATGAAGGAATCCCACCAGCGCCAGGAGCCCCTGATTTACATGGCTCCCAGTCATCCACTGACACAGCAGTTCTGCGAGCTTTACGATGCGCTGGACAGAGCGCCGGTCTCGGCTGGTTGAGCCTTTAATGGCCCAGAATCCCGCGTAGTTTGGTTGAAAGTACCGGAAGCATCGGTAACCAGAGGGGAAATTGATATGCGCCTCAAAACCCTGTTGCCGGCAACGACAATCCTGACCCTGGCAGGTTGTCAAACTGGAACGCCACCTGACACTATGAAGGCGAGTTCCGACGACGGCAGAGAGCAGGCAGAAGCTGGCAAAGCGCACTCTTCGTGGCCCCCCGAACTTCCCCTGCGTGCAATCGGACAGGAACCTGGCTGGATACTCAAGCTGACCGAAGACGATCTTGACCTCCGTTACCAGTACGGCGAGAAGCGGTTCCAGGCCCCGGCTCCCAAACCCGAGCCCACGGATCAGGGTTACCGGTATACCGCTACCAGTTCAGAGGGCCAGGAGCTTGTTCTGCATGTCCGTGACCGGTATTGCACCGACAGCATGAGCGGGCTGCCCTATCCTTACACCGCAACGGTAACGATCGAAAACCAGGTGCTGGAAGGCTGTGCCGGCGACCCCGAGAGCCTGTTAACCGGTACAAGATGGGTGGTTGAGGATCTCAATAGCCAGGGCATCATCGACTACTCCCGGATCACCATTGAGTTCAGTGGTAATGGCCGGATCCAGGGCAACGCCGGATGCAACCGTTATTCCGGTAACTATGAAATTACCGGTGAGGGCATTGATGTCAGTGAGCTTGCGACCACGAGCATGGCATGTGCTCCTGCCCTGATGAAGCAGGAAGACCGGGTGTTGGATACGGTGGCCAACGCCCGCAGGTTTGGTCTGAGTGAAACAGGTGCACTGGAGCTGAGTAGTGGCCCGGAACGTAGTTTAAAGGCCCTGCCGTCGGACTGAGTGGCAGGGCGCCTTAAGCCGACCCACCTGGTCACACTATTGTTATTTCCGGACCCTGATCAAAACTGGAGCTCTGGTCGATGCGCTCCATCTCAACAATGATGCTCCGGGCAACCCCTTGATAGGCCTGTGACAGGGAGCCACCGGGATCATCCAGCACAACCGGACGCCCTGAATCCGCCCCCTCACGAACACGGATATCCAGGGGCAGTTCCCCCAATACTCTGGTGCCGGCCTGCTCGGCCATTCGCGCCGCGCCTCCTTGCCCGAAGATATGCTCCTCATGGCCACATTCGCTGCAGACATGGGTGCTCATGTTCTCGACAATCCCCAACACTGGAACATTCACCTTTTCGAACATGGCCAGGCCCTTACGGGCATCCAGCAGGGCGATGTCCTGGGGGGTGGTGACAATCACCACGCCGGAGACCGGAAGCTTCTGGGCCATGGTCAGGTGGATGTCGCCGGTGCCTGGTGGCAAATCGACGATCAGGTAGTCCAGGTTGTCCCAGCGGGTGTCGTATACCAGCTGTTGCAGTGCCCGGGTCACCATAGGCCCACGCCAGATTACCGGGGTCTCCTCATCCATCATGAAGCCAATGGACATGGTCTGGATGCCATGGCCCATCAACGGTTCCATTTTGCCGTCGCGGGTTTCCGGCGAGCCAGTGATACCCAGCATGCGGGGCTGGCTGGGGCCGTAGAGGTCGGCGTCGAGCATACCGACCTTGGCGCCTTCCGCTGCCAGGGCGAGGGCCAGGTTGGTGGCGGTGGTGGATTTGCCGACGCCGCCCTTGCCGGAGGCGACGGCGATCAGGTGCTTGACCCCGGGCACGGCGTGGGGGCCGCCGGCCCCCGCATCGCCACGCTGGGGCATGTTGACCACGGAACTGGACATAAGCCTTCTCCTATTTTTCCACAAAGGCACGTTCGATGACGTAGTCACCGGGTTCGCCCTGTTGCGGCGACCCCTGGAAACCCAGCTCATCAAGCATGGTGGTGAGGGAGTCCAGCATGGCCGGACTGCCGCAGAGCATCACCCGGTCGGTCTCCGGGTTGAGTTGTGGCAGGCCCAGATCTTCGGCCATCTTGCCGTTCTCGATCAGGGTGGTGATGCGGCCCTGGGTGCGGAAGGGTTCGCGGGTCACGGTGGGGTAGTACACCAGCTTGTCGCGAATGTACTCGCCCAGGAATTCGTGGTTGGGCAGCTCCTCGGTCAGGTAATCGTGATAGGCCAGCTCGCTCACTTCCCGCACGCAGTGCACCAGGATCACCTTGTCGAAACGCTCATAGGCCTCCGGGTCGCGGATGATGCTCATGAAGGGCGCCAGACCGGTGCCGGTGCCGAACAGGTAGAGATTTTTGGCGGGGGTGAGGTCATGCATGACCAGGGTACCCACCGGCTTGCGGCTGATGAACAGGTCATCGCCCTCCTTCAGGTGTTGCAGGCGTGAGGTGAGTGGTCCGTCGGGCACCTTGATGCTGAGGAACTCCAGGTACTCGTCATGATTGGCGCTGGCAATGCTATAGGCCCGCAGCAGCGGCTTGCCGTCCACCGGCAGGCCGATCATCACGAAGTGACCGTTCTCGAAGCGCAGGCTCTGGTCCCGCGTGGTACGGAAACTGAACAGAGTGTCGTTCCAGTGGTGAACGCTGATAACGCTTTCTTTTCCCAATGCAGCCATGATGTCTTCTCCTTGGATAGTGATCTTGTCAGTCAGGTGGAATCAGGATGAATAGAGGGTCAGGGTAGCCATGGCGCTGAGCACCAGCAGCCCGCTCAGGCTTGCCAGCAACGCCATCGGGCGCCAGCCCTGGGCGATAATGGCGCCTAGGCTGGTGCGCATGCCCAGCGCAGCCATCACCACCAGCAGGCAGGCGCCAGAGGCGGTCACCAGCAGCTGGCGTAGTTCTTCCGGCAACCAGCCCAGGCTGTTGAGGGCAAACAGCGCCACGAAGCCCAGCAGGAACCAGGGGTGATCGGCGGGGCCAGAGCTGCGGTCGTTCAGTAGCGCACCCAGCAGCAGGATCAGCGGTGCCAGCAGCGCGACCCGCAACAGTTTGGTCAAGGTGGCGATGTCACCGGCGTTATCGGATACCAGGTAGCCGGCGCCGGCCGCCTGGGCCACATCGTGAATGCTGGCACCCAATAACAGGCCAGTATGGAGCTCACTGAACCCCAGCCCGGTGAACAGTGGCGGGAGCAGCAGCATGGACAGGGTGCCCAGCCCGGTAACGCCCACCACCACGCCCAGAAGTCGCCGTTCTTCCAGCTTGCCCTGGGGAATGACAGCCGCGACCGCAACGGCAGCGGACACACCGCAGATGGCCACGGCCACCCCCGCCACTAGGCTTTGCATCCGGGGAAGGTTCAGCCAGTGCCCCAGCAACAGGGCGCTACCAATGGTGAGGGGCACACAGGTGAGCACCACCAGCAGGGGCAGGCTGCCCACAGCCATCAGCTGTTCCGCGCCGATACGGGCACCCAGCAGGGCGACCCCAAGCCGCAGAATCGGGCGGGCGCAAAAATCCACCCCCGGGCGCATGCGCTCGTCACTGGCCTGGCTGGCAAACCCGAAGCCCAGCAACAGCACCAGCACCAGCGCCGGGGCGCCGTAGTGCTCCGCCAGGAAGCTGCCGGCCAGGGCCACCACCACGCACAGGGCCGCTCCCGGATAGCGGCGCTTGAGCGGTAGTGCCCAGGGGTGGTCCAGGGCGCGCGAACCGGTGTTCATGACACCTGCTCACACAGCTGGCGCAGGTACGCCCAGGGGTAGAGCCCCCGGTTGTGGCCGTCGCTGAAATGGAACTGCATGGCACTGACCCCGTGCACATTCAGGTTGTCGATGCCGATGTCGGCGTCGATCAGGCTGATGACGCCCTTCTGCCTTGCGCTGCTGCAGCTGGAACAGGCGCAGGACTTGCGCAGGGTCAGGCAGCTCAGGCGGCTTTCCAGGCCATCGGGCCAGGTGACTTCCACCATCTTCTGTTTGCGACGGAGGCGAATCTGGCTGGGCGGTTCCGTGGCCGTGCTGGTTTGAGCAAGGGCTTCAGCAGTCATGGTGTTACTCCTTCAACATCGGTCGTCGTTTTGCGGATGGCTGGCTCAGCGGGCGCTTCCGGCATCTGAACCGTGTTCACCGGTATATCCAGGGGCCGGGCGCTGCTTTGGCTGGCGGTCATCAGTGCGACCAGTACCGCCAGCGTTTTCAAACTCGTTATGACAAGTTGGCTCATCACTCAACGCTCCAGGTACTGCAGCTTTTCCCCCTGATCGATCCATTGCTCGGCTTCCGGCAGTGGCGATCCCACCTCGCTGATCACCGGCCAGACCTGGGCCAGTTCGGCGTTCAGTTCGATAAAGTGGCGCTGGTCGTCCGGCAGGTCGGCTTCCTCATAGATGGCTTCCGCCGGGCACTCCTGCACGCACAGGCTGCAATCGATGCAGGTCTCCGGGTTGATCACCAGGAAGTTGGGGCCTTCGTGAAAGCAGTCGGCCGGGCACACGTCCACGCAGTCGGTGTACTTGCAGCGAATGCAGTTTTCAGTGACAACAAAGGTCATGGGTTTTCTCCTTCGTAACGATGGCCGCAGCCACCCCGACCAGACGCCTCGCGTCCGGCCAGGGCAGAAGACTCAGGCGGCGTTGTCCAGCTTCGACATGGCCCAGCGGGCCAGCTTGCGAACGTCCGGGTCCGGGTCATCCATGGCGCTCTGCACGAAGGGCAGGCCGTCGCTGTGGCCAATGGTGCCCAGCGCGCCGATGGCGGCCTTGCGCAGGTTGCTCATGGCATCCTGGGAGCATTCGCCCAGTACCGGGATGGCCTGTGCGGAACCCAGCTTGCCCAGAGCGTCCACGGCTTTCTCGCGTACCTGCCAGAGCTCGTCCCGTGTGGCGGTCATCAGCGCGGGCAAGGCGGCCTGGTGGTCGAGCTTGCCAATGCTGTTGGCGGCCTCGCAGCGTACCTGCCAGTGTTCGTCGGTCAGCAGCCCGATCAGGGGTTGTCCCACCTGCTGCGGGCTCGCATACACCAGGGCGCCAGTGGCGGCCCGACGTACCTCCGGGTCCTTATCGTGCTGGGCGGTTTCTACCAGGGCAGGCAGGTTCTCCGGCTGCTTGAGCCAGCCAATGACCCCCACCGCTTCCCGGCGCACCACCGGGTCGTCGTCGCCAAGGCGTTTCAGGGCCGGGCGCTGGGAGCCCGGGTGGCGCAGTGGCTTGAGGGCCCGCAGGATGCCAGCCACCACGAAACCGTCGGAGCTGGAGTCCAGCGCTTCCAGCAGCGGCTCCGCCACGGCGGGATCCTTGAGGTCGGCCAGGGCGTGGGCGGCGGCATTGCGCACCACCTCGTCGTTGTCACCGAGGGCGGCGATCAGGGCGTCGGCCATGTCCTCGGCTTCGAACTCGTCCACCACCTTGGCGGCTTCCTGGCGCACGGCGGTGTCGCTGTCCCGCAGGGCGAGCAGCAGCAGTTCCACCGCCTCTGGCTCGCCGGAGTCCACCAGGTCGAGCACACCGACACGGCGGATGCCGGGGTCATCGGAGGCCAGTTTGACGGCGATGGCCTGCAGTTCGGGGTCGTCGTAGGTCTTCATGGCTCACCTCAGCTCAGCAGGTAGGGAATGTTGACGGTGACGGCATCCGTGGGGCAGTCCGCCTCGCAGGGCATGCAGTACCAGCACTCGTCGTATTTCATGTGGGCCTTGCCGGTGTCTTCGTTGATCCAAAGGACATCCAGGGGGCACACATCGATGCACACGGTGCAGCCCTTGTCGGCGATGCATTTGTCTTCGTCCACGACGACCGGGACGGTGGAATGGTGATTGGCGATAGGCATGGTTGTTTCCTCTCTCAAAGTCTTTATGAATCCGCAAAGCCCTTATGAATCAGGCGTTGGCGGCTTTCTGGACCCGCAGCTTGTTGTAGGCGTCCTTCTCTTCACCGAGGGACACGATGTAGTCGGCGATGGGGCGCTTGCCGCTGGCCATGTTGCCGTGGTCGTCCTTGTACAGGCGGGTGTGGCAGAACCAGTCCTCGTTGTTCTGGTCCGGGCAGTCCACCCGGTAGTGGTAGAGGCCCCAGCGGGATTCGGTGCGGTACAGGGAGGCCCGGGCGGCCATCTCGGCGCAGTCGATAATGGACTGCACTTCCATGGCCCGGAGCAGCTCGTGGGGGTCGCGGGCGCAGAGCATGGGCACGTCGTCCCGCACGGACAGGATGCGCTCCAGGCCGATCTCCATCTTCTTGGTGACCTTGGGCGGCTGCAGGTAGTCGTTCACCAGGCGGCGCACCTTGTATTCCATCTGCTCCGGAGGGATGCCGTCGGTGCGCTTCATGGGTGCCTGGATGCGCTCCAGTTCGGCTTTGATGAAATCCTCATCCAGCTTGATGTCACCCCGGGTCTTGACGAACTCGGCAGCACTCTCGCCACAGATCTGGCCATACACGAAGGCCCCCAGCATGTAGTTGTGGGGCACGCTGGCCATGTCGCCTGCGCCATAGAGGCCGGGCACGGTGGTGGCGCCGGTTTCGTCGGTCCACACGCCGGAGGCAGAGTGCCCGGAACAGAAGCCGATCTCCGAGATGTGCATTTCCACCATGCGCTGGCGGTAGTTCACTTTCCGGCCCTCATGGAAGCGGCCACGGCTGGGGCGCTCGTTGGTGTGCAGCACAGTCTCGATTTCCTGGATGGTTTCCTCCGCCAGGTGATCGAGCTTGAGGAACACCGGGCCGGTACCGGATTCCAGTTCTTTGAAGAACTCCAGCATCATCTGGCCGGACCAGTAGTCGCACTCGATGAAGCGCTCGCCGAAGGCGTTGGAGGTGAAGCCGCCCAGGGGGCCGGTGACATAGGCGCAGGCCGGGCCGTTGTAGTCCTTCAGCAGGGGATTCACCTGATAGCATTCCAGGTTCGCCAGGTCGGCGCCGGCGTGGTAGGCCATCGCGTGACCATCGCCGTTATTGGCGGGATTCTCGTAGGTGCCGAACAGGTAGCCGGAGGTTGGCAGGCCGATGCGGCCAGCCGCGCCGGTGGCCATGATCACCGCCTTGGCACGGATGATGATGGGCTCGGCGGTACGGGTGTTCACACCGATCATGCCCGCAATCTTGCCGTCCGGGTCCTTCAGCAGGCGGGTGGCGGTGTAGCGGTTCTCAATCTCCACCCGGTTGCGGCGCAGGCGGCGGTAGAGGATCTTCTTGACGTTGTGACCCTCAGGCATCGGCAGTACATAGGTGCCCAGGTGGTGCACCTTCTTCATGTCGTAGTCGCCGGTCTCGTCCTTCTGGAAGTGCACGCCCCAGGAGTCCAGCTTCTCGATCATCGGGAACGAGCGGGTGGCGTAGGCCATCAGCGCCGGCTGGTGGACGACGCCATCGTTGGCGATGGTGATTTCCTTCACGTACTGCTCCGGGGTGGCGTGGCCAGGTACCACGGCATTGTTGAGGCCGTCCATACCCATGGAGATGGCGCCGGAACGCTTCACATTGGCCTTCTCCAGCAGCATGACCTTCAGGTTCGGGTCCTGCTCCTTGGCAGTGACGGCAGCCATGGGTCCGGCCGTGCCGCCGCCGATAACCAGTACATCGGTGTCGATTACGGGAATGTCGTTGATCTTCATCAGGTGCTCCTATTTCCGGTCGATCCGGAATTGGTATTTGAAGGAATCGCCTCGGTAGCAGAGGTACTCGAAATCAATGGGACGGCCGTCCCGGTTGTGGGTCAGGCGCTCGACGCGGAGGATGGCCTCGCCGGCGCGGAGGTTGAGGTATTGCTGGGTTTCGTCATCCGCGAGGATGGCGTCCAGGCCGATATCGGCACCGCCCAGGGGCAGGCCGAACAGGTTCTCCAGCATCGGGAAGATGTCCCCGGACAGGTCGAGGGTGAACATCTGCCGACCGATATCCAGGGGAAAATAGCTGTTCTCGATGCAGACCGGCTCCCGGTTCAGGTAGCGCACGCGCTTCACTTCCACCACGTCGTCACCGGCGTGAAGGTCCAGCGCCGAAGCTACCGCCTTGGGTGCCTTCATCTGCTGGATGCTCAGCACCCGGGCGGACGCCTCGTAGCCCTGTGCGGCCATGGCCTCGCCGAAGCCTTCCAGGCGTTGCACGTTCTGCACCGCCTTGGGCTTGCTGACAAAGGTGCCCTTGCCCTGGGCGGAGAACACCAGCCCTTCGTTGTGCAGGTCCCGCAGGGCCTGGCGAATGGTGATCCGGCTGACCCCGAAGGTTTTCATCATCGCGTTCTCGGACGGCAGCCGTTCGTGGACCTGGTACTGGCCCTCGAGGATCTGCCGACGGAGGCTGTCACGGATCTGCACGTAAAGCGGCAGCGGTGAATGCCCGGCCATCAGTTGAGTGGCGTTGTTCATGCTTCGCCCTCCCGCTTGTTATGACAGGTCATGGCGAGTGCAGGCGACGTGAGGATTGAATGGCTCATGATTCACCCCGCCTTGTTCTGCTGCTGGAACGCATTGAGGGTTTCCTGGCGGATCAGGTCCAGGCACTGGCGCTTGAGCTCCATGAACTCCGGCGTGGTGATCAGGGACTGCTCCCGCGGCCGCGGCAGTTCCACCGGGATGTCCGCGATAATGCGACCAGGGCTGGCACTCATCACCACGATGCGGTCCGACAGGAACACCGCCTCATCGATGTCGTGAGTCACGAACACCACGGTGTTGTGGAACTCGCTCCAGATCTCCAGCAGGTTCTCCTGCATCATGGTGCGGGTCTGGGCGTCCAGGGCCCCGAACGGCTCGTCCATCAGCAATACGCTGGGGTAGTTGGCCAGGGCGCGGGCGATACCCACCCGTTGCTGCATGCCGCCGGACAGGGTGTTGGGGTAGGCGTTCTCAAACGCCGCCAGGCCCACCAGCGACAGGAAGGTGCGGGCAATGCTGGTGGCTTCGCGGCGGCTGGTACCGGCCATTAACGGACCGAACGCCACGTTCTCCATCACCGTTTTCCACGGGAACAGGGAATGCTGCTGGAATACCATGCCCCGGTCGGGTCCCGGCTGAGAGACCGGATTGCCATCCAGGGTGACTTCGCCGCGACTGGGTTTCACAAAACCCGCTACGGTGTTCATCAGCGTGGACTTGCCGCAGCCGGACGGGCCCAGCAGGCACACGAATTCGCCGGGGCGGATGGTCAGGTCGGCACCCTGCACGGCCACATGCGGGCCGCTGGCGGTGTCGAACACGATGTCCACATCCCGCATCGAGATTCGCCCCCGGTCCTCGCCGGGTTTCTGGCTTTTGCCGCGCAGACGGCTGTGGTCCAGCACGGCCAGGCGGTTATCGTTCATCAGGGCTGCCTCACTCATGACTGACCTCCTTTGACTTGCCACTTCAGCAGTGGGTTACAGGCCTTGCGCACGAGCAGGGTGCACAGGGTGCCGAGGCCCCCGATGACGAGCATGCCGATGATGATCTGTGGATACTGGATCAGGGTGTAGGAATTCCAGGTGTAATAGCCGATGCCGTATTGGCCACTGATGATTTCCCCGGCGAGCAGGGAGAACCAGGCCACGCCCATGCCGATGGCCAGGCCGGCGACTATGGACGGCATGGCACCGGGCAGCACCACATGCCAGAGGATGGCGCGGTTGCTGGCGCCCAGGCTGCGGGCGGCACGGATCAGGGTCGGGTTGGTTTGTTCCACCCCGTGGGTGGTATTCAGCACCACAGGGAACAGGGCCCCCAGGAAGGTGATGAAGATGATGCTGGACTGCTCGGTCGGCAGCATCAGGATGGCCAGGGGTATCCAGGCCACTGCCGGGATCGGCCGCAACAGTTCGATATAGGGCAGGATGATATCTTCCGCCCAGCGGGAGCGGCCCATGGCTACACCCAGTACCACGCCCAGTACCACGGCGAGACCGTAGGCAAGCGCCACCCGTTGCAGGCTGTGCATGATGTGCAGGTAGAATTCCTGCCCGCCCAATTCTGTCACCAGGGCTGACCACACGGCGGTGGGTGCCGGGATGTTGTCGAAATTGATGTAAAGGTTGAATCCGTTGTCAGAGGCGATCTGCCACAGGGCGACCGCCACGATCAGAGCGGTCACCCGGACCAGATAGCGGCTACCGGTGGCTTTGAACCAGAGCCTGGCGGGTGACGGCTTCGATGCTGTTGTGGGCGTGTTGGCGGCGGGTCCTGCGCTGGCGGGGCTCGCCACTGACGAAGCGGGGGCCGTCTGTTCGGCGGTCTCCGGCTCCGTGGTTTTCAGTGCTGCGTTGCTCTTGCTGTCCATTGTCTGCTCCTAAGACCTTTCCAGGCGGCTGCCGCGAGGGCAGCCGCCTGGACCTGGGTCACTCAGCCATGGCCACGGTGCTGTCCCGGTTAATCAGGGCGCCGCCGTTTTCAGCGATGTAGTTGTCGGAGTCGGCTTTCTTGAGGAAAGCCACCACGTCGCCATCGGCGCCTTTCACCAGATAGGCTGCCTTGCCGAACAGCTTCAGGCCGGTGAGGTTGTCGTAGACGTAGGTGGCATTGATGCCGTCGCCGGCTTCTGATTGAGCAGCCAGCATGTCGGCCACGCTGTCATAGGTGACGATGCCCTTGTCGGCGAACCAGATTTCCGCAGGTGCGAAGTCAGGGTTATTGGGCTTGGTGTCCACCACGGTGCTGACCAGAGCCTCGTAGTCCATATCCATGGTCTCGTAGGCGTTGCGGAGGTAGCTGTCATCCACCCAGCGACCGAAATCCAGGTCGGGCACTTCCACTTCCCGCTGCAGCAGGGCGTGGTCGTATTCCAGGGCGTCTACCCATTCCGGCTTGACGCTGGCTTCGAAGGTGGTGATGCCGCCTTCACTGAAGTAGAGGTAGAGCACCTCCTTCTCCACGCCGGTCCACTCGGATACCTGCACCGCCGCGTTCATGGGGTCGTCCTGGATCCACTTCTGGGCTTCCAGGGTGGCGGTCAGGTAGCCCTCCACCACTTCCGGGTACTGGTCGGCGAAATCCTTGCGCACCACGGTGCCGTGGAAGGTGGGGATCTCGGCTTCACTGCCGTCGTAGATCTTGCGGCCGGTGCCACGGAATTCCATGATCTCCGACCAGGGGCAGAAGTCCGCATGGGCGTCGATGCGACCCGCCTGAATGTTGGCGGCACCAACCGGTGGGCTCTGGTTGACGATCTGCACCTTGTCGCTGAGGCCGGCTTCACTGAGGGCTTTCAGGGTCATGCCCCAGGCAGCGCTGCCCACGGGCACGGAAAGCTGCTTGCCTTCCAGGTCCGCCAGGCTCTGGGCGTCAGAGTCGATGGGGACCACGATGCCGTTACCGGTGCCCCGCAGGTTGTAGCCGGTCACCGCGATGAAACGGGTTTCCTGCTTGCCGGTCTCCTGGAACTTGGCGCCGTTCACAATCAGGGGGTAGTCTCCCATCACCCCGAAATCCAGCTTGCCAGCCAGCATCTGGTTGGTGATGGGTGGGCCGGAGTCGTAGTCCCGGTAGATGATCTCGTAGTCAACGTCTTCGTATTTGCCGGTAGTGGGCAGGTGCTTCTCCAGCAGCTCCAGTTTTTCGAGAATGATGCCGCCAGGGATGGTGTTGGTCACCATGCTCTGGTGCCCGATACCGACGCGGATGGTTTCTGCCGATGCGCCAGCCGCGAGAAGCGACAGCGAACTACACAGCGTGAGTGTTGCCAGTTTTTTTGAGTCTCTCATCGTTCTAGCCTTCCTGGTTGGTCCACTTGTACTAACAGGTCATGATGCCTGTGGTAGGTGTTGCAGCCGGCGTGCCAGAAGAGCGGTGCGTATCGGCAGGTCACTGTTTTCTTGGGGTTATTGAGAAGGCGGCGGACCAGATAGGTGTGAAAGTGAATCGTCTGCTGTGCGCTCGTGTTTGGTGCGAAGGGCGTATTCCGGTTCCATGGGGGCGCAAGGGGATTCGCGGCGCCTATAACAAGTAGTGCAACTTGTTAGCCGACGAGGTATCCATTTGCCCGCAGGTTCAAAACGCGGTTCAATGGCTCAAACGTTTGTTCCCTATCTACAACAATGAACAGTCAGAAGGAGGCAAGATGGCCGGCGATACGGTGCAGGTAATTCCGACGGATGTGAAAGGCGTGGTCGAGGTCCGCCTCAACCGCCCCGAGAAAATGAACGCCATTAGCACGGCCATGTTCAGCGACCTGGTTGAGGCCGGTGAATCCCTGAAGAACGACCCGTCGGTGAGAGCTGTGGTGGTCAGCGGGGAAGGCCGCGCCTTCTGTGCCGGCCTGGACATGGGCAACTTTTCCAGGATGGCAGAGGGCAATGCCAGCTCCACGGACATGGGTCTGGAGCTGCGCACCCACGGCGACTCCAACCTCGCCCAGTACGTGGCCATGGTGTGGCGGGATGTGCCGGTGCCGGTGATTGCGGCGGTGCATGGCGCCTGTTTTGGTGGCGGGTTGCAGATCGCGCTGGGGGCGGATATCCGTTACACCACGCCGGACTCCAAGTGGGCGGTGATAGAAATCAAGTGGGGCCTGGTGCCGGATATGGGCGGCATGGTGCTGGTCAACGAGCTGGTGCGCCCCGACATTGCCCGGGAGCTTTGTTATACCGGCCGGATCCTGTCCGGTGAGGAAGCGCTGGATGTCGGCCTTGCCACTCGAATTACTGCAACCCCGCGGGAAGAAGCGCTGGCCCAGGCCCAGGCGATTGCCGGCAAGAGCCCGGACGCCATCCGCGCCATGAAGCGCATGCTCAATAGCGCCATCACCCCGAAGGAACACGCTGCCCGTATCCTGCTGGAAGAATCCCGTGAGCAGGATCGCATCATCGGCAGCCCGAATCAGGTAGAGGCGGTATATGCCAACCTGGAGAAGCGGGCGCCGGAGTTTGTGGATCCGGAAATTTGAGAATTTCTTCGCCTGGCTCCCGACAATCTGGGAGTCAGGCTCTGGTTGCTCATGAATTAAGAGGCAGTGTAAACTTTTACAGAACTCGTTCTTTTCAACGAGTGTTATCGGACGGATCCACCTAACACTAAGGATAGTGCATGCTCTACTCCATTCTGACGAACCAGCCCTCCTTCCCACAGGAACGCCTGAGAACTCGCCTCAATATTGTTCTGGACCAGGAAAAAATCTTTAAAGCGATTGATGATGACTATTCACTGATTGGTGCGGGTGTGGTGTTCATTGATGGTCACGGAACCTCAGTAACGCTTAGGGAGTTTGAGCCAGTCTGTTTCACCAAGCCCGTTAAAGTGATTCTGCGAGAGCCTCCGATTGAGCAGCCGCCCATCGAATATATCACTGAGGTAAAGACTAACGAGCGTGAGTCTAAACTGGTCTTGGAGGCTGCAGGCGCTATTCTTTCCTGCGGTTCGGCTGTCCTCGGATGGATCGTTGTGGTTGGTTCCGGAGCTGCGATCCCGTTTAGTGCTGGGAGTTCAACCTTCCTGACTGGTCTCTCTTATGGTGCAGCCGCCGCAAGTACAGTGCAATGTGCCAATTCCAGTTACCGTACGTTTAACGAAATCAACGACCCGGCTGCTAACGATGAGCTCGATAGCGAGGCTTGGTACCGTCATGCCACGCTGGCACTTGACGCGATCTCAGTAGGAGGCGCTACTGCTGCAGGATTGTCGACAATCAAATTGGTTAAAATCAAAGTTGCTTCTGGCGTGACCCCGCGAAAAGCGCTTTCAGGGTTATCCCGGCAGGAGCGGCGAAGATTCACTCAAGAGGTCGAGCGTGCACGTTTACCGGGTATATCTAACCAACTGATAAAGAAACGACAGCGCGAAGGCATTACTCCGAAACGATTTCCCAATGAAGCTGTCAAGGCTACGACCATAAAACAGATCAAGGAAGCGGTTGGTGCAGGTCTCACCTTCCTCGGAAGCGCCTCAGGCGGGGGAATTAGGAACCTGGCGATTGCTGTGTATTCGGAGGACTGATGGGCAGAGCAGGAAAAAGGTCTGACCCGCAGGGGCCACCCGTAGAGTATCAACCGTTTCCCAGGGGCACCGTACATTTTATCGCTGCGGTGATTTTGATGGCGGTCGCAACTGGTGCGTTGCTCAGCATTCTAATGACGTGGCTGAGCCACTTTTTAGGGGGTGATATTGATGCATCCGTGGGTGCTGCGATCCTGGTGGTATTGATTCTGGTTCTTGTAACAGCAACCTTCTTGCTCACCCGTGGTCGAACCGGTGCTCATCGTTTTCTATTGGTAATGAATATCTTTTACGTCGGGGTGCTGGCGGTGGCCGCGATCGTGGGCGGGCTCGCCTCGGATACTTCTGTAGTTGCAACGGGTATCGTAGGAACAACTTTAGCAGTAGCGGCACGGTTTTTTTACCGCTCACGACGATATTCAGAGTGTATTGAGTACTTTCGAGTTATCTGGACCTGGCACAGAGCAAATCAGCATTCGCAGCAATAGAGCAGAAGGCTCACTTTCGGCTAGATGGGCACAATTGCTCAGTGACCCTTGATGAAAGTGGGCAAAGGATTGACTCCTGGGAGAGAAAACCGGGAGGCGACTGTGAGCTATAGGGCGCCCCGGTCGCCGGGGCGTCTTGCACGGTGCCCAGTCTCTATAAAATGGGGTTAGAACCCGACCAGCCTGAAACGCTACAGTTGCTCCACCGCAATCGCAGTAGCCTCACCCCCACCAATACAAAGCGAAGCTATGCCCCGCTTCAGGTCATAAGTCTGCATGGCGCCAAGCAAGGTCACGATAATCCGTGAACCGGAAGCGCCCAGCGGATGGCCCAGGGCGCAGGCGCCGCCGTGCACGTTAACCTTGTCGTGGGGGATGTCCAGTTCCTTCATGGCGGCCAGGGGCACGACAGCGAAGGCCTCGTTGATTTCGAACAGGTCCACATCCGACACGCTCCAGCCGGTTTTTTCCATCAGGCCCTGGATGGCGCCCACCGGCGCCGTAGTGAACCATTCCGGGGCCCGGGCGTGGCTGCTGTGGCCGCGAACGGCCGCCAGGGGTTTCAGGCCACGCTTTTCGGCTTCCGACTGACGCATCAGCACCAGGGCGGCGCCGCCATCGGATATGGATGAGGAATTGGCGGCGGTGACCGTGCCGTCCCTGCGGAAGGCCGGTTTCAGGCCCGGAATCTTGTCCGGACGGGCCTTGCCGGGCTGCTCGTCCACGTCCACCATGCCGCGGCCGGTGTCCACCGGGGTAATCTCATTGCGGAAATGGCCATTCTCGATGGCCGAGAGCGCGCGGTCCAGGGAGGCCAGGGCGTAAGCATCCTGCTGTTCGCGAGTAAAGCCATAATGATCCGCGCAGGATTCCGCAAAGGTGCCCATCAGCCGGCCCTTGTCGTAGGCGTCTTCCAGGCCATCGAAGAACATATGGTCCAGCATCTCCGCGTGGCCCAGACGGGCGCCACCACGCATCTTCGGCACCAGGTAGGGGGCATTGGTCATACTCTCCATGCCGCCGGCGGCGATGATGTCAGCGCTGCCCACCGTAATCAGATCATGGGCGAGCATGGTCGCCTTCATGCCGGAACCGCACACCTTGCTGATGGTGGTGCAGGGGGTGGACAGATCCAGCCCGGCACCAATGGCTGCCTGTCTGGCCGGCGCCTGCCCCAGGCCGGCGGGCAGAACATTGCCCATCATGACTTCGCTGACGTCTTTGCTGCCCAGCCCGGAGCGTTCAATGGCGGCCTTGAGAGCAGAGGCGCCAAGCTGGGTGCCGGACAAGGCCTTCAGGTCGCCCTGGAAACCGCCCATGGGGGTGCGGGCGATGCTGGTAATGACGACAGGATCATAAGTCACGTTGAGCTACCTTTCGTTATCAGTGTCTGGCTACAGAATACTGCGTTCGCGGGTCCGGGGTCGATGCGTCGGACCGGCCCGTCAGCCCGATGTCGAAATCCGTCTACGTGATGTTCGGGCTGCGTGGTGTTGCTCACTGGTCCTGCCCTTCCGCATTGCCAATTCTGGCCTTAAGTCCCGCTTTCACCAGTTTGCCGTTGGCATTGCGAGGCAGTGGTTCCTGCTGAATGGTGACGTAATCCGGTGTCTTGTAATCTGCCAGGTTGTCCCGGCAGAACTGGCGTATGTCGGCCTCCGTCAGTGTCCCGTCCTCCACCCGGGTAACGAACACGTGGATCTTTTCCCCCAGCACCTCATCAGGGTGGGGGATAACCGCACACTCCACCACCGAGGGGTGGCCGGTGATCAGGTTCTCCAGCTCCACGCTGTAGATGTTATAGCCGCCCCGATTAATCATGTCTTTCTTGCGGTCGAAAATGCGCACGAAGCCGTCCGCATCCACCGACCCGATATCACCGGACTTCCAGTGGCCGGCGGTGAATTCCCGGGCGCTGGCGTCCGGGTTGTTCCAGTAGCCCGGCACCACCATGGGGCCGCTGATCCACAGTTCCCCGGACTCTCCGGGGGCTACCTCCCGGCCATGGTCGTCCATGATGCGGATATCGCCACAGGGCACCACCTGACCCACGCTGTCGGCGTGGCGGCCGGCATCCCCGAGAGGCAGGCTGGTAGCGGGTGAGGTGGTCTCGGTGGCGCCGTAGGCATTGATCAGTTCCAGATCGGGCAGCTGTTCCCGCAGCTGGGCGATGGTGCTTTCCGGCATGGGAGCGCCGCCGAAGCCGCCGATGCGGAAGGCGCTCAGGTCATGGTCGCGGAAGTTGGTGCGCAGCAGGCAGAGGTTGTACATGGCCGGTACCATGATGGTGTGGGTGACCTTCTCCCGGGCAATCAGATTCACCGCTTCCACGGCGTCAAAGCCAGGAATGATAACGATGCAGCCGGCTACGTGGGCCATGGTGAAAATATTGGCCACCAGGCCGGTGACATGGCTGCCGGGGGCCACCATCAGGGAGCGTTCACCATTCCCCAGCGCCATGATGTGCTGGAAGTGCATCACCGAATGAATGATGTTGAAGTGGGTCAGTATGACTCCCTTCGGTGTGCCGGTAGTGCCCGAGGTATAGAGGATAACCGCCGGGTCTTCCTCATTCACGGAGAGGAGAGGCAGGTCTGTACCCGTGTCTTGCAGCAGGTTCTCGAAGGGCTCGCTGTGCTCGTCGCCGCCGCTGATGGCAAAGCGGTGCCTGAGGCCGGGAAGCTCGTCGGGGTCGGGTAGCTTGCCGGTTTGCTCGCCGGCAAAGACCACCGCCCGGGCATCGGAATGCTCCAGCATGTAGCGCAGCCCCGGAGCCTGTTCGCGAGTGTTCAGGGGTATCACGATGGCCCCGGCCCGCAGCACCCCGAGAATGCTCAGCACCAGCTCGGTGCTGTTGCCAATCAGCAGGCCGACCCGGTCACCCTCCGCAACGCCGCGGTGCCGCAGCTGGGCTGCCATGGCATCGGCCTGGTCCGCCACCTGCTGATAGCTGAGCCGCTGCCCTTCGCAGACAATGCAGTCCGCGTCCGGTGCCCGTTCCACCGATGCCAGGAAGGAGTCCAGCACGCTGGCCGGTCGTTCCTGATAGCAGCGAATGATGCGGTCGCCGAAATGATGTTCGTAGCGGGTGGTGAAGGCGGTGTTCTGACCCATGGGGCTCTCCGTTAAACACGTGGCTGGTTGGTTTATCTCACGGATCGTTGTCAGAGCTTCTGTCAGATGCCCCGGAAACGGCAGAAGTCCTCAAGGGGCGCCCGCCGGGTCCGCAACTGGTTGATGGGGTGGTCCGGGTCGGCGTAACCGATGGACATGCCGGTAAACAGCATCAACTCGTCTGGCGGCTGGAGGAAATCCTGCAGGGTCCGGTGATAGATACTCCAGCACTCCTGGGCGCAGGAATCCAGGCCTTCCTCCCGCAATAGCAGCATCACCGTTTGCAGGTACATGCCCAGGTCGGACCACTGGGGCTGGTTCATCTGCCGGTCCACATAGCAGAACAATGCCAGGGGCGCACCGAAGAACTGGTAGTTGCGGGCAAACCAGGCCAGCCGGCGCATCTTGTCTTCCCGGGGCACCTCGAGCCGGGCGTACATGTCCTCACCCACCTGGAAACGGTAATCCCGGTAAGGGGATTTCAGACCCTTGGGATAGACGTCGTATTCCGGGTCTTCCCCCTGGGGAGCTTCCTGTACCCGTTTGACCATGATGTCTTTCAGTTGCTGCAGGTCGTCACCGCCCACCACGAACAGTTGCCAGGGTTGCAGGTTGCCGCCGGAAGGCGAGCGTGCGGCCTTCGAAAGAACCCGGCGAATGGTCGCGCCGTCCACGGGCTGGTCGGTGAAGGCGCGCACCGAGCGCCGGCTTTCCACGGCTTCGGTAACGGTTCTGGAGGGTGCAGTCATGGGGGCTCCGCTGTCGGGTATTGTTGCTTTTCGCCTATAGTGTCGTGATCCGCATCGGCTGGCAACCGGATCGATAGCTTGCGAAAGTCCTTCTGAAAATGGATGCTAGGGGGCATCCCCAAAAACCGACAAAAGATGACCATGACGACTCAGAACAACAACCCCGCCGTCTTTCACGGCACCATCACCCCACGCTACACCGATCTGGATACCTGGCGCCATGTGAACAACTCCCGGGTGTACCAGCTGCATATCGAGGCCCGCATCCAGGCCCTGGTGGACCGCTTCGGCCCCGATGCCTGGTTCTCCGATGCCGAGCGCCTGCGCCCGGTGCGCACCATAACCCACTTCCGCCAGGTGAGCTGGTTCGGCAGCAATATTGATTTCACGGTGGAGTTGCTGGGCTGCGACGACCACCATGCACGCTTGCGCAGCGAGCTGTACCAGGATGGCAAGCATGTAGGCACCCAGGAATGCCTGCTGGGCGCCCTCCTGAATCATGAGTGGGTTCCGCTGCCGGCGACCATTCGTGACAGCTTCCGCAAGGATGTGCCCCGGGATCCGGAGCCCCTGCCAGAGGAGCACTATAGTGAGAAGGCCGGGAACTTTGAGCATTTCCCGTTCCGGCGCGAGCTGACCCCGCGCTACGCGGACCTGGATGCGGATTCCCAGAGCAGTGAGGCGGCCATCGCCCGTTATATGGAGCAGGCCCGTTTCGGCTCGGTGCGGTCCATTGATCTCAAGGAGTTGGGCATCCTGATCGCGTCGCTGGATATCACCTTCGGCCACTACCGCCCCAGTGGCA
Organism: Marinobacter lacisalsi; assembly: GCF_042651045.1. Classification (NCBI taxonomy): domain Bacteria; kingdom Pseudomonadati; phylum Pseudomonadota; class Gammaproteobacteria; order Pseudomonadales; family Marinobacteraceae; genus Marinobacter; species Marinobacter lacisalsi. Next base: position 72,449 of record NZ_JBHSDI010000061.1, on the reverse strand, counting down.
AGCCAGTGGAGCTGGCTTCGGGTGTTACGCACCTGGGCAACACGTCATTCCACCTGACCGGTGGCGCCCGTAGCGTTCATGGCCTGCATGCCGTGGCCAACAGCGTGATGGTGATTGTGGACCTGGATGAAAACCGGCCCACGCCCCTGACCGATGATCTCCGGTCGCAACTGGAGAAACTCAAGGTTTAAACTGACGGGTAGCAAAACCGATATCCCTGCCGACAACAACAAGAGGGGACACGCCATGGCGGGACCACTGAGTGGCTTCCGGGTACTGGAAATGGTCGGTCTTGGCCCGGCCCCGTTCTGCGGCATGATGCTGGCGGACATGGGCGCCGAGGTGCTGCGCATTGCCCGGCCCGGGTTCGGTGACGATGGCTCCTGGCGGTTCGACCTGCTGGCCCGGGGCCGCGAGACCCTGCGTCTGGACCTCAGGGATCCGTCGGCCGTGGAAGCCGTTCTGGCGATGGTGGAAAACGCCGACGCCCTGATTGAAGGCTTCCGCCCCGGCGTGATGGAAAAGCGGGGTCTGGGGCCTGATACCTGCCTGGCCCGCAATCCCCGACTTGTCTACGGTCGCATGACCGGCTGGGGCCAGACCGGCCCACTGGCCCACACTGCTGGTCACGACCTCAACTACATCGCCCTGACCGGCGTGCTCAACGCTATTGGCCGCGCCGGCGAGCGCCCGGCCGTCCCCCTGAACCTGATCGGTGACTTTGGCGGTGGCGGCATGTTGCTGGCGGTGGGCGTGCTGGCAGCCTTGCTGGAAACCAGCCGGTCCGGCAAGGGCCAGGTGGTCGACGCCGCCATGACCGACGGCGCCGCGCTGCTCAGCACCATGATGCACGGCTTCCGCGCGTCCGGCATGTGGAATGATCAGCGGGAGAACAACCTGCTGGATGGTGCCGCCCATTTCTACGACGTCTACACCTGCGCCGATAACCGCTACCTGGCCGTCGCCCCCATTGAACCGGCTTTCTACCGGGAGCTGATGCAGCGTTGTGGCATGCCGCAGGAGGAATTCGAGCCCCAGATGGACCGCAGGCAGTGGCCGGATTTCCGCCGGCGCCTGGCGGACCTGTTTGCCACCCGCACCCGGGATGACTGGTGCGAACTGCTGGAAGGCACCGACGCCTGCGTGGCCCCGGTTCTGGACTGGGCGGAGGCGCCACTGCACCCCCACAACCAGGCCAGGAACACCTTTATCGATTCCGGCGGCGTCACCCAGCCGGCACCGGCCCCCAGATTCAGCCGGACCGCCTCAGAACAGCCGGCACCTCCTACGGCACCTGGCGACCTGTTGGCTGACACCCTGGCCGAGTGGGGCGTACCCGATACCCTCGTACAACAACTACAAACAGAGAGAACCAACCATGGCCATTGATCTCACCCCCCGCTGGATGAACGAGGAGCTGTCCATTTTCCGCGACAGCGTTGCCCGCTTCCTGGACACGGAAATGGTGCTGGAAGACGAAGCCGCCCGTAAGCGCGGCCATGTGGGGCACGACCTGTGGTTACGGGCCGGCCGCATGGGTCTGCTGTGTACCGACATCCCGGATACTTATGGCGGTGCCGGCGGTGACCTGCGTTACGAGGCGGTGATGGCAGAGGAAATGGGCAAGCGTGGCCTCACGGGCATGAACCATTTCGTCCACAGCATTGTCGCCCACTACCTGCTCAACCATGGCACCGAGGCGCAGAAGCAGCATTACCTGCCGCGCATGGCCAGCGGCGAACTGGTGGGCGCCATCGCCATGACTGAACCCGGCGCCGGCTCCGACCTGCAGGGTGTCCGCACTCACGCGCGCAAGGATGGCGACGAGTACGTGATCAACGGCTCCAAGACCTTTATCACCAACGGCTACCTGGCGGGCCTGGTGCTGGTGGTGGTCAAGACCGACCCGTCCCAGGGTGCCAAGGGCATGTCTATCATGATTGTGGATACCCAGGATCAGCCCGGTTACAGCGTCGGCCGGGTGCTGGACAAGATCGGCATGAAAGCCCAGGACACCTCTGAGCTCTTCTTCGACGACGTGCGGGTCCACCAGGCTCAGTTGCTCGGTGGCGAAGAGGGTCGAGGCTTTGCCCAGCTGATGAACGACCTGCCCTATGAGCGCCTGTTTATCGCTGTCGGAGCGCTGGCGGCCATGGAAGGGGCGTACCTGAATACACTGGACTACGTGCGGGAACGCACCGCCTTCGGCCAGCCCATCGCCGATTTCCAGAATACCCGCTTCAAGCTGGCGGAGATTGCGACCACACTCAAGGTAGGCCGCGCCTTCGTCGATGAATGTATTGAAGCCATGCTGGCGGGCAAGCTGGATACGGCCACCGCGTCCATGGCCAAGCTATGGGCCAGCGATCACCAGTGCAAGGTGGTGGACGAGTGCCTGCAGCTGTTTGGCGGTTACGGCTACATGAGCGAGTACCTGATTGGTCGCATGTACACGGATGCCCGCATCCAGCGCATTTACGGTGGTACCAATGAAATCATGAAAGAGGTCATCGCCCGGTCCCTTTAGTCAGGGCGCCCGACCCGACAATACAACCAACAACACAAGAAACGAAAAGGAGCCCCCAATGAAACTGGATTCCTCCATCAGTGCCGTGGTTACCGGCGGCGCATCAGGCCTGGGTGAAGCCACCGCCCGCCGCCTGGCTGCATCCGGCGTAAAAGTCGCCATCTTCGATTTCAATGAAGAGCAGGGCCAGGCAGTGGCCGCGGATATCGGCGGCGTGTTTTGCAAAGTGGACGTCACCTCTGAGGACGCGGTAACGGCCGGCTTCGAAAAGGCCCGTGAAGCCCATGGCCAGGAACGTATCCTGGTGAACTGCGCCGGTACCGCCAACGCCTTCAAGACCGCCGGCCGCGACAAGCAGACCGGTGAGCCCAAGTCCTTCCCCCTGAAGGAGTTCGAGAAGATCATCCAGATCAACCTGATCGGCAGCTTCCGCTGTGCCGCCCATGCGGCAGCCGGCATGCTTTCGCTGGAAGGCATGGAGGATGACGAACGTGGTGTGATCATCAATACGGCGTCGGTTGCCGCCCAGGATGGCCAGATGGGGCAGGCCGCCTATTCCGCCTCCAAGGCCGGCGTTATGGGCATGACCCTGCCCATGGCCCGTGACCTGATGGGCGAGGGCGTTCGCGTCAACACCATCATGCCGGGGCTGTTCGATACGCCGCTGATGCAGGGCATGCCAGAGCATGTGCGGGAGGCCCTTGGCGCATCCGTGCCCTTCCCGAAACGGCTGGGCCAGCCGGACGAGTTTGCGCAGTTGGCGGAAGTCATGATCACCAACGGCTATTTCAACGGCGAAAGCGTTCGCCTGGATGGCGCGATCCGCATGGAGCCGCGCTAGTGCGCCAAACGGGACACTAACCATTGACCGACCGGCAGCCCGTACAGTGGCTGCCGGCTACCCAAGAGGACTTACATCATGGCTGAAGCCTATATTGTTGCCGCCAGCCGCACCGCCGGGGGACGCCGCGGCGGCCGCCTGTCCGGCTGGCACGCCACCGACCTGGCGGCGGAAATACTCAATGACGTGGTGGACCGGGCAAAGGCGGATCCGGCCCTGATCGACGATGTCATCATGGGCTGCGTCAGCCAGATCGGCGAGCAGTCCACCAACGTCGCCCGCAACGCGGTGCTGGCCTCAAAGCTGCCGGAGTCCGTGCCGGGCACCAGTGTTGACCGCCAGTGCGGCAGCTCCCAGCAGGCCATCCACTTTGCCGCCCAGGCGGTGATGTCCGGGTTCCAGGACGTGGTCATTGCCGCTGGCGTGGAGAGCATGAGCCGCACCCCCATGGGCTCGCCGGTGAAACTGGCCCAGAAGGCCGGCATTGCCGAGCACTACATGGGCCCCAATATCCGTGAGCGCTACCCGGATGTGCCGGAGTTCAGCCAGTTCATGGGCGCGGAGATGATCGCGAAAAAGTACGGCCAGTCACCGGATGACCTCCACCGGTTTGCCCTGGAAAGCCACAAGCGCGCCATTGCCGCGACGGAAGCCGGGCGATTTGACAGGGAAATCCTGCCGCTGCAGGCCAAACTGCAGGACGGCACGGTGCTGGATGAACTCCACAAGATCGATGAAGGCATCCGTTTCGACGCTACCCTGGAAGGCATCGCCGGCGTAAAGCTCCTGCAGGAAGGGGGTGTCATCAACGCCGCTGTGGCCAGCCAGATCTGCGACGGCGCCACGGCGGTAATGATCGTCAATGAGAAGGGCCTGAAGAAACTGGGCGTTGAACCCCTGGCCCGCATCCACCACATGAGCGTGATCGGCCACGACCCGGTGATCATGCTGGAAGCCCCCATCCCGGCCACCCAGCAGGCTCTCAAGAAGATGGGTATGGGCATCAACGACATCGACCTGTTCGAGGTCAACGAAGCTTTCGCCCCGGTGCCCCTGGCCTGGATCGAGGTCACCGGGGCCGACCCGGACCGCCTCAACGTCAACGGCGGCGCCATTGCCCTGGGTCATCCGCTGGGGGCGTCCGGCACCAAGCTGATGACAACCCTGGTTCACGCACTACAGGACCGTGGTGGACGTTATGGTCTGCAGACTATGTGTGAGGGCGGGGGTATGGCGAATGTGACGGTGATTGAGCGGCTTTGACGGGGTCGTGTGGCTATGTGAGTCATCCTGAGCCTTGAGATTATGAACGGGGCTCAGGATAAGAGTGCAACCGGCCATTTCCTGCTCACTGCAACGCTGCGGCCCTGTTCAGGAATCCCGCAATTTCCCGGTAGGTTTGTTCGCAAGCCTCTGGCACCAGGTCTTCCAGGTTCAGGTAGGCATGGATCATGTCAGAGTAGTCCTTTAGTTGGCAGCGTACACCTGCGGATTCCAGCTTGCGGGTATAAGCTACCCCCTCGTCGTGAAGCGGGCAGAAGCCGGCGGTGATCATCAGTGTTTCCGGCATGGCCTCCGGTACCGGCATGTGCAGCGGCGACGCGGCACGGCGGTCTTCTCCATTGGCAAAGTAGTGATCGAAGTACCAGCGGATACGGGTCTCTTCCAGCAGGTAGCCTTCGCCATGACCTGTGATGGACGGGTGGTCCATAGTGTAGTCCAGGCTCGGGTAGATCAGCACCTGATCGGTCAGGTTCAGGTCCGGGTCTCCTGCCAGCAGACGGCTGACGGTGGCCGCGTAGGTGCCACCACCCGAGTCGCCTGTCAGGGCCAGCCGGCGTTCAAAACCCACGCCTTCCTGTTCCAGTAGCTGCCAGACCTGACGGGTGACTGCCAGGCAGTCATTGAGGCCGCCGGGATAGGGCGTCTCCGGTGCCAGCCGGTAATCCACCGACAGCACCAGCCAGCCACTGGTCGCGGCCAGCTTGCGGGCAATGGGGTCGTAAACCTGAACGCTGCCGGCCATATGGCCGCCGCCGTGGAAGAACAGCATCACCGGTTTCGCCTTGTCGGGGGTCGGGTCATAGAGCCGCACGGGAATGTCGCCGTCGGCGGAATTGACCTGCACATCCGTGACTGCGGGCAGCTCGGGTGACCGGGTAACAAAGGTGGCGGTAATGCCGGCCAGGCTGTCCCGCACCATCCGGGGGGTGGCCTCCACGCCCCGGGCCTTCTGGTCGGCGACCAGCGGATTGAGCTGGTCGAGCCAGGCGCGCAGGTTGGGGTGTACATCGGTCATCGGGTTACTCCGTCGTGGGCGGTCTCAGTGCTGGAACAGCACCAGTGCTTCGCCATCACAGATCAGGCGGCCATCGCGGCCGGTGCAGACGGTTGCCAGGTTTACCAGAGCTTTGTCCCGACGCAGGCGACTCACGGTAACGCTGGCCTGCAGCGGCTCATCGGGCTCGGCAATGGCGTGGAACGTCATGGTCTGTTTCAGGTAATTGGTGCCGTGGCCTGGCAGGTCCTCCCCCAGCAGGCAGGAGAACAGACCAGCGATCAGCGGTTCAGGCACCCCGGTCCATTCCTGATCCAGTTGGCAGAGTTCACGCCATTCCCGCAGGTCCTTTGGCGAGAAAACACGCCCCAGACGGGCGACCTGGCCTTCGCTCAGGGCGTCAAAACGCTCCAGATTCATGACGCCTCCCCAGCGGACAGGATCAGTTGGCACTCGCCGGTCAGGCAGGATTCGCCATCGGGACGGGTGATGGTGGTTTTCAGGTACAGCACCGCACCATCACGCTGCAGTTCCTCCACCACCAGTTCCAGCGTTTTGCCGGCGTAAGCCGGTGCAGGGAACATCAGGCTCTGGCTTTTCAGGGTTGAACCGGGCCAGTTCTGTGCCAGCAGGCTGCGCACCACGCTGAACAACAGCATGCCATGGGACACGGTCTGGCCAAAGCTGGTGCGGGCGGAGAATACCGGATCCACATGGATCGGGTTGTGGTCGCCGCTAAGGCGGGCGAACCGGTCAAAGTCTTCCTGGGTGAGCACAAAGGTCTGCTCGCAGGGAATGGTTGCATCGATCATGGTCAGTCCTGTCTGAGAGCCTGTTTGGTGACCTTGCCCAGGGCGTTGCGGGGCAGTTCGTCCACCCACTGGAAATACCGGGGCACCTTGTAGCCGGCCAGTCGCTCCCGGCACCAGCTGTTGAGTTCGTTGCTTTCGGGTTCGTCGGCTTCGGGTTTCAGGCACAGGAAGGCCTTGCCCACTTCGCCCCATTTCTCGTCTGCTACGCCGACCACGGCCACCTCGCTCACCGCCGGGTGTTCCACCAGTACCCGTTCCACCTCGGCGGGGTAGACGTTTTCGCCGCCGGAAATGAACATGTCTTTCCAGCGGTCAACAATGTAGTAGCAGCCGTCATCATCGCAGCGGGCGACATCGCCGCTGTGCAACCAGCCGTCCTGCCGGATGGCTTCACGGGTGGCGTCGGGGCGGTTCCAGTAGCCCGGGGTGATGTTGGGGCCGCGGATCAGCAGCTCGCCGGACCCGCCGGGGCCCACATCCTGGCCGTCAGTGCCGACGATGCGCACCTCGGTAAGCAACTGGGGCCGGCCCACGGAGCCAATCTTGTCCAGCACGTCGGCCTCGTCCAGCAGGAATACGGTGGGCCCGGTTTCGGTCATGCCCATACCGGTGCGTACACGGATGCCTTCCTCCACAAAACGACGCGCCACCGGCAGTGCCAGTGGTGCACCGCCGCAACCCCAGGAACGCACGTTGCGCAGTCGCTCGCCGCTGAACGACCGGTGCTCGAGAATGGCCTGGTAGACCGCCGGCACGCCGAAAAAGATGGTGGCGCGGTTCTCCAGTACATCCATGGCCTGGTCGGGTTCAAAGGTTCGGGCCACCAGTACACAGCCGCCAGCGATGAAGACCGCCGATGAGTAGAGATTGATGCCGGCGGTGTGGAACAGCGGCAGCACGTTGAGCAGGGTGTCCTGGCCGGTCAGGTCCACCGCCAGGCCAATGTTCAGGAAGTTGCTCATCATCATGCGGAAGGTCTGGATGACACCCTTGGGCCGGCCCGTGGTGCCGGAGGTGTAGAGCAGGTACCACGGGGTGTCCGGATCACGGTCCGGGTGCGGGCGCAGGTCGGGCTGGGTATCCGCCAGGTCGTTATCGTAGTGGTGGCAGTCACCGGCCTTGCCATCCAGGTCCACCAGCAGCGGCGTATGGCCGGAGGTCCTGAGCGCCCGGGCGCTGTCGGTGAACTCCTCCCCGAAGACCAGCGCCCCCGGCGTGCAATCCTCCATCAGCTGCTCCAGTTCCGGCAGTGCCAGACGCCAGTTCAGCGGGACCAGGATCAGCCCGGCCTTGGCACAGCCGAACAGCATGACAAAGAGTTCGGCGCGGCTGTGGCCGAGGAAGGCGACCCGATCGCCCTCCTTCAGCTTCCAGTGGCTGAGGGCTGCTGCGGCAAAGCGTGCCGCCTGTTCGTTCAATTGCCCATAGGTATAGGCCCGGCCTGATGCCAGGTCTTCCAGCGCGGGGCGATCCGGGGTGACACGGGCCCGGTGGCCCGCCAGGTCAAACATGTTCATGCGGTCCTCCCGAGAAAAGTGGCCATACCGAGGTCAGCCTCATCGGTGACGATCTGCTCCAGGAACTGCTGACGCTCCCGTTCCAGTGTTGCGGCAACACGATCCACATCCGGTCGGTTCAGGCGCAGGGTGCGCACCACGCTGCCGGGTTGTTTTTTCGTCAGGCCGTTGGCGATGGACAGGGCCCTGGCCAGTTCCTCGCCGGCGGGGGCGTCGTACTGGGCCAGCCCCCAGTCCAGGGCATCCCGTTGTGAGATCGTGCGGTTGGTCAGCTGCACATCCAGTGCCCGGGCGCGACCGATGCGATCCGGCATCAGGGCTGTCCAACCGCCATCCGGGCTGTAACCCACCACTGTGTACCAGGGGGCAAAGCTGGCGCGGGGGCTGGCCACGACAATGTCGCTGGCCAGCACCAGGCCCAGGGAGCCTCCGGTCACCATGCCGTGCACGGCTGTCAGTGTGGGCACTGGCAGGGTCAGCAGTTGCAGGATTACCTCATTAAGGGTACCGACGACCCTGCTTGCGTAGGCCTCCCGCTCATGGCGAGGCGTGTTGTAGAAACCGGCGACATCGCCACCGGTGGAGAAGGATTTTCCGGCAGCATCGATCAGCAGTGCCGCGGGTTGTTCACGTCGGCATTGGGTCAGGGCCTCCTTCAGATCGTCCAGCAACTCCGGGACCAGGGCGTTGTGGCGTTCCGGACGGTTGAGGGTGAGTCGGGCGACGTCGCCTTCCTGTCGATAGATTACGTGTGTCAGTCCGCGATTCACGGCTTGTCCCTCCCGTTCAGGGCGAGGCCGTTGCGCAGGAAATCCGACATGGTTTCCACAATCGGGTCGAAGGCGTGCTCCCCTTCGCTGGCGCGCTGGTCCCAGAGGGCGTATTTCAGGGCCAGGAAGTGGGACAGTCCCATCAGTGCCCACGCCCGGTGCTGATTGTTGCCGGGTCGGATCTCGCCTTTGCGGGTGGCGGTATTGAGCATGTCGGTATAGCCCCGGGCGAAAGTCTCGTAGTACTCCTGGTAGATGGCCTGATCCACGAACTGGGCCTCCTGTAGCACCCGATACAGGGACGGGTGGTCCGACAGATACTGGAGGAAAGCCTTCAGGCCCTGCTCTTCGGCGCCGAGACGGTCATGGGTGCCGATAACCTGGGCTGCCAGGTGGGCCCGCAGCTTGTGCCCCAGATCCATGACCAGTTCCCGCAGGATCTCTTCCTTGCTGGTGAAGTAGGTATAGAAGGTCCCCTGGGCTACACCGGCGGCACGGGTGATGTCGGTGACGCCGGCGCGGTGGTAGCCCAGGGTGCCGAAGGTGTCTTCCGCCGCCTTGAGGATCTTTGCCCGGGTACGGGCACCACGGGCGGTCTTGGGCGCGCCGGGGGGCTGCGGGGCCTGTGTTGTTGTACTCATCAGCCTTGTCCTTCTGCCTGGTGGTGACGGAGCCGGGCCTTCCGCCCCGGAGGTCGACATTGGTCGGTTACTGGATTCTACAATTGCGAAACATGAATCAATCGTCAAGTAATCTAGGAAAGCGCGCTCCCCCTGTCAAGACAAGAGAATGCTGTAATGGCAGGCTCTATGTCGCGATCGAGAAAATTTATCTATCGCTTTGCGATCAGTTAATAGTCAAAAAATAGAATTTTTTTCTTGATAAAACCTGAACCGGTTGTCATATTTTAAATCGTACAATGACACAACAAGGCGGAACGTTCACCGACAGGTCGTCCGCCGCGCCATAACCAGAAGCCCGACAACAATAAAAGGGGATCACCGTATGAAGCGCATCATGCTTGCAGCTGCCATTTCGATAGGCGCTTTCTCCGCCCAGGCGGCAGAAGATTCCATTCGTATTGCCCATGTCACCGGGTTCACCGGTCCGCTGGCTCCCTACGCCGAACAGCTGGACGTCGGTCTGAACATGGGTTTTGAATACGCCACCAACGGCACCATGGAAATCGAGGGGCGGCCCCTTGAGCTGTCCACCAAGGACACCCAGCTGGACCCGGCCCGTGCCCGTGCTCTGGTGGAAGAGGCCTACGCCGAGGATGACGCACACATCGTCGTGGGACCGGTTTCGTCCGGTGTTGCCCTGGCAACCCTGCCACTGGCCCAGGACTATGAGCGCATCATCATGCCGGAAGGTGTGGCGGACGCCATCACTGGTTCGGAATGGAACCGCTACGTGGTCCGGGTGGGGCGCAACTCCTCCCAGGATGCCGTGTCCAACGCCGTTGCGCTCGGTGAACCGGGGGTTTGCGTATCCACCATCGCTCAGGATTACGCCTTCGGTCGCGACGGTGTAGCGGCTTACAAGGAGGCCATGGAAGCCGAAGGTGGCACCGTTGTTCATGAGGAGTACCTGCCTACTGACGCTACGGACTTTACTGCGGCGGCTCAGCGGCTGTTCGACTCTCTCAAAGACCGAAGTGATTGCGAAAACGGCAAGTACATCTTTGCGATATGGGCCGGTTCCTCCAACCCGCTGGGCCGGATTCAGGATCTGGACCCGAGCCGCCACGGTATCAAGCTGGCTACCGGGGGCAACATCCTGGCCGCGATGGTGGGTTATGCTGACTTCCCGGGCATGCAGGGTGCAGGCTTCTACTACTTCGAGTCGCCGGATAACGAAGTCAACGACTGGCTGGTGGAGCAGCACTTTGAGCGCCACAACTCCGCTCCGGACTTCTTTACCGCCCAGGGTTTTGCCCAGGCCATGGCCATTACCGAGGCTATCCGCAAGTCCGGTGGTTCGACCGATGCCGAGGACCTGATTGCAGCGTTCGAGGGACTGGTGTTCCAGACCCCCAAAGGCGAGATGGAAATTCGCGCCGAGGACCATCAGGCGATGCAGGATATGTATCACTTCGAGATTGAGGTCCAGGAGCGTGACGACTGGTTTGATGACCGTACCGTTAAAGCGGGTGTGCCCGAGCTGATCCGGGTTATCGACCGCAAGGAAATGGACATCCCGGTCCGCAACTGAGCAATTCCCTCCCATAGGCCCCCGGTTCCCGGGGGCCGCATGATCACGACAACGCAGCCGGAGCTGTTCATGTCAACCGAACAAGCGGTTCTTGAAACCCGTGACCTGACCATAAACTTTGGTGGCCATGTGGCGGTCGACCGGGTCTCCTGCAAGTTCCACAAGGGGACTCTGACCTCCATTGTCGGACCCAATGGTGCCGGCAAAACCACCTGGTTCAACCTGATTTCCGGTCAACTGAAAGCCAGCGCCGGCCAGGTGCTCCTCAACGGTGAGGATCTTACCGGTCTGTCCGCGGCGCGCCGGGCTGACAAGGGCCTGGGTCGTGCCTTTCAGCTGACCAACCTGTTTCCGAACCTGACCGCTCTCGAGAACGTGCGTCTGGCGGTGGCCGCCCGTCATCACATCGGCCATGTGTTCTGGCAGATGGCCAGTCACCGTCGAGACCTTACCGAGCGGGCCATGGCGTATCTCACCCAGGTCAACCTGGGCGGGCGCGCCGAATACCTGGTATCCGGGTTGCCTCACGGTGATCAGCGCAAGCTGGAAGTAGCACTGATGCTGGCCCTGGAGCCGGAAGTGTTCATGTTCGACGAACCCACCGCCGGCATGAGCGTGGATGAGGTGCCGGTGATCCTCGACCTGATCGCCGATATCAAGAAACAGCAGAACAAGGTGGTGTTGCTGGTGGAGCACAAGATGGATGTGGTGCGTTCACTGTCAGACCGCATCGTGGTCCTGCATAACGGCGAACTGGTGGCTGACGGTGAACCGGCCGAGGTAATTGCGTCTCCGGTGGTGCAGGAAGCCTATCTCGGCGCCTCCCCGGATACCGAGGCGGAGGTGGCCCATGGCTGAACCCATTCTGACACTGTCTGGCATAAAGGCGGACATTGATCAGTACCATATTCTTCATGGTGTCGATCTGGCGGTACCCAAAGGCGAGCTTACTGTGCTGCTGGGCCGCAATGGCGCCGGCAAGAGCACCACCCTGCGCACTATCATGGGCCTGACCACGCTCACCGCGGGCACCCTGACCTACCAGGGTCAGGACATCAGCCGTTGGCCAACACCGAAAATCGCCCGAGCCGGCATCGCTTTCGTGCCCGAGAACATGGGCATCTTCGGCCTGTTGACGGTACGGGAGAACCTGATTCTGGCTGCCGTCAACGGCCCCATGGAGGAGGCGCGCCTGCAATGGATCTTTGACCTGTTTCCACCCCTGAAGAAATTCTGGGACAAGCCTGCCGGTACCCTGTCCGGTGGTCAGAAACAGATGCTGGCGATTGCCCGGGCGGTGATTGAACCCCGGGATCTGTTGCTGGTGGACGAGCCCACCAAGGGGCTGGCGCCGGCCATCATCAACGACCTGGCGGATGCGTTCGAGCAGCTAAAGGCGCAGCAGGTGAGCATCCTGCTGGTGGAGCAGAACTTCAACTTCTCCCGCCGTCTTGGCCAGACCGTGGCGGTCATGAACGATGGCGCCGTAGTCCATGCGGGCACCATGGCCGAACTGGCGGAGAACGACGAGCTGCAGCAGGATCTGCTGGGCCTCGGACTGGGAGCGCATCAATGACTGAGGAGACCACTGCCATGCCGACGTCCGATACCGCGGCCGGTGCCGAACAGACGCGCCGCCATCCTGTCGAGTGGCTGAAGGATGTCCGGGACAACAAGGCCCACCTGTTCCTGCTGGGCATCATGTTGCTGGCCTCCGTGGCCGTGATCGATTTTCAGACCTGGCTGGTGCTGACCATCAGCGGGGTGGCCATGGGCGCCATACTGTTCCTGATGGCCTCGGGGATGACACTGACCTTTGGCCTGATGAGTGTGCTTAACCTGGCCCATGGTGCCTTTATTTCGCTGGGCGCTTTCGCCGGTGGCACGGTGCTGGCCTTCTGGCTGGACGGCTTTGCCAGCTCGCCTTCCTTTCTAAGCAACCTGGTGGCCATTGTTCCGGCGCTGTTGTTCGCGGCCGTAGTGGCGGGCGCCGTGGGCCTGGTGTTTGAAAAGCTGGTGATCAAACCGGTCTATGGCGACCATCTGAAGCAGATTCTGGTGACCGTAGGTGGTTCCATCATCCTGATGCAGCTAATCGAGGTGGTCTGGGGGCCCAACGAGATCCCGGTCACCCGGCCCGAGTCTCTCAGCGGTGCTTTTTTCGTGCCGGAATTCCTGCCCCTGATCGGTGGCATCGTGCTCGAGAAATACCGCCTGGTGGCCGTAGTGCTGGGCCTGGCCATCTATGCCGCCATGCTGTGGATAATCGACCGTACCCGCATCGGCATTCTGATCCGCGCTGGTGTGGAAAGCCGTGAGATGGTGGAAGTTCAGGGTTACCGCATTCACCTGCTGTTTCTGGGCGTGTTCGTTGCCGGATCGGCGCTGGCTGGCCTCGGTGGCGTGATGTGGGGCATGTACAAGGAACTGCTGACGCCCCATATGGGCGACGAGATGATGATCTCTGTGATCGTAGTGATCATCCTCGGCGGTCTGGGCTCTATTCGAGGCTGTTTCTATGGTGCACTGCTGGTGGGGCTGATCAACCTCTACATCGGTTTTGTGGAGCCCCGGCTGGCGGCCGTGGCCACGGTCGGGCTGATGGTTGGGGTGCTGATGTGGCGTCCCCAGGGGCTGATCCCGGTAATCAAGATTTAAGGAGTGATGAACATGCTGAATCGAATCTTGTCCGGCGATTATCCTCGCAGCCGTCCGCTGACCGCGCTGCTATTGATCATCGTCACCTGTCTGGTGCTGGGGCCATTCCTGTTTGACGGCATCCGCGCCTTCAGCACCCTGTCAATGATCTGTGTCTTTATCATGGTGGTGGCGGCCTATGACCTGATGCTGGGGTACACCCACATCGTTTCCTTTGCCCACACCATGTTCTTTGGCATTGGTGCCTATGGGGTGGCGATGGCCATAGAGAGCATGGGCAATAGCTCTGGCGCCATACTGGTGGGCCTGGCGGGCGCACTGGCGGTAAGCTTCGCGCTATCGCTGCTGTTGGGTTTGCTTTCGCTGCGGGTGAAGGCCATTTTCTTTGCCCTGGTGACCCTCGCGGTGGCGTTTGCGTTCCTCAGCCTGGTGACCCAGCTGTACCATGTCACCGGTGGTGAGGATGGTATGCGGGTGCGAGTTCCCCGGGAGTTGGGCCCGGCCTTCCGTCCCTTTGAGGCGCCGCTGCCCGGTATTGATCTACCGACCCTGCTCAAGGGCTTGCTGACCCAGCCGTGGAACCTGGTGCAGGTCTGGAACGAGGCCACGTTCGAATTCAGGTTCAGCGGTCGCAACGTCATGTACTACGTGCTCGTGGCCATGGCCACCGGGGTGTTCCTGTTCCTGCTGCGCCTGGTGAACTCGCCCTTTGGCCGGGTACTGCAGGCGATCCGTGAAAACGAATTCCGCGCTGAAGCGCTGGGTTACCGAACCGTGGTGTACCGCACGGCGGTGGTGATTCTGGCGGCGCTGGTGGCAACCCTGGCTGGCGCGGGCTTTGCCCTGATCAACCGCTACGTGAACCCGGAGAACACCCTCAATTTCGAGCTGATGGTGTTTATCCTGCTGATGTGCGTCATCGGCGGTATGGGCACCTTGTACGGTGCCATCGTCGGGAGCGCGCTATTCCTCCTGGCCCAGAACTACCTGCAGGATCTGCTGGGTTGGGTAGGGCAGTTCACGGCTGGCATTCCAGTGGTGGAAAATCTGCTGGGGGCCGACCACTGGTTGCTGTGGTTCGGCCTGCTGTTCGTGCTCAGTGTGTACTTCTTCCCTGCCGGGGTGGTGGGACAATTGCGGATCTGGTCGTTGCGGCGGCGTAACCGCCAGTCTCCGCCGTCTTCCGGGCCGGAGGCCGAGCCTTTGTCGCAGACCTGAGCCTGAAACCCCGAGATTCACTGGTCCGATAATAGACAAGACCGGGTGGGGAGAGAGTGAGCGACTGTACTGCCATCTGGCCGTAGCCTCGTGGTCCTGGCATCCCAAGGCGGGATAGTCGCTCAGGGGAGAGGTATCAATTTCGTTCAGGCTGCCACTTGCTCGTAGGAAAAATCAGGAATGTCCGTGCGCTCACTGGCATGCTCGAACGTGATCGCGCAGATTTGCCTGTCATGATCGATATCCAGCGTGGTGTTCTCATCAAGATCCCGGGTTTCGGCAACGTCCGTCACCCGCAGTTCAATGTACAGGGTGTCTGAGTCCTGAAAGTATTTGATTTTCACTGTCGGAGCCTTTGCTCAAAAGGGTATTCGGTTAGTTCTTTAGCCTCGGAACCCATTTTCGAATTAATGCGTTTGAAAGATCTCGTCCAATGATTCGGCATCCAGTATCCGGTCAGCCCAGGTTTCCAGCTGTTTTTGGCTTGCGTCGTTGAGGCAAGCCAAAATTTCAGAATTCAGTGGACCAAAGCGACGTTCAAGGAGTCGAATCAACACTGCTCGCTCGCCACTTTGAATTCCGGCGGCCATGCCTTCTGCTCTCAAGCGCTCGCTCAGGCTTGTCATGGTCTGGTTCTCCTGCGGGTACCGTGCCTTGTACTGTTCCATTTCATTATCATCCAGGGCTGAGTAGATGTCGATGAAGTCAATGTACTTGAGTTGCTTTTCGGGGTCTGGTTCCAGCGTTGTGAGGCCTCTTACTGAACGGGCATAAACCTCCAGTTTCTGGTCATCACGCCAATGCATCACGGACAGCAGCAGTCTTGCGACCAAGTTAGGGCTATCCCACCAGGTTTCAGCTTCCCACTCTGGAAGTGCACAGCGTATGTAGCGGAAGTTCAGGTATTGGTGGTGGTCGCCACCCAATGTTAAATGGTCTGTTTCGTTTCCGCTTGTGCGCAGGAATATGACCACCGGGACAATCCGCTGGGTATCACAAAGTTCTGCCAGATCGAGGCAATAGTGGGCGAGGCGATGGATCGAAAATCGGCGAGGGTCCGACTCTTCTTCGAGCACGAATAGCAGCGCTTCTCTTCGACCGTCAGGCCATTCTGCCAGCAACGGCACATCCAGTTCCCGGAAACGATTGCCGAGTCTTTCCTTGAGTTGTTCCTGCCGTAACGGGATGATGCGGACATTCTCCTGGTCGAGGGCTTCGGCCTCTTGGGGGCAGAAAACTTCCAGCGCCTTCAGGGGATAGTCGAGAATCAGGTTCTTGAAATTCTGGTCGTGGCTATACCGATGGTCCTTTGCCATGCTGTGCATCCATACACTGAAAATATATGGGTCTTCACTTCTTTTAGTGGGTAACCCTTTATTTCCCTGCCGTTTTTGGTCAATGTTATCCCATCCGATTAACCCGATGGATGGTGGCCGACATTGGATCAATGCACCCTCTACGAACAGATTCTTGGGCTCTCAGCTCCTTGGTTTGTCTCAGACGTTGAGCTTGATAAAAGCCAGAGCGAAGTCGTTGTCCAGGTCGACATAGATAAAGGCACAGCGCTTGTCTGCCCCCGTTGTGGCCGTGCCTGCCCGGGTTACGACTCCCGGGAACGTCGTTGGCGTCACCTCGACACCTGCCAGTTTCGAACGCAGGTAGTTGCCCAGGTCCCCCGCGTGCAATGTCCGGAACATGGTTGCCTGACGGTCAGCGTACCTTGGGCTGAGCAGAACAGCCGGTACACGCTGCTATTTGAAGCCTTTGTTATTAGCTGGCTCAGAGCAGCCTCAATCTCAGCGGTCAGCAAACAGCTGCGCCTGAGTTGGACTGCTATCGACAACATCATGGAACGGGCTGTGCGTCGGGGCCTGGCCAATGCGCCCGACCGCGATACAACACGGCTGGCTGTCGACGAGACTGCATTCCGTAAGGGGCACGATTACGTGACGATCGTTTCCAATGCCCAGGGCCAGGTTCTGGCGGTGGAAGACGGCCGGTCCTCAGACAGCCTCGGTCGCTTTTACGACAGCCTGGAGAAGCCGCGCAAGCAATCGATCATTTCGGTATCCATGGATATGAGTCCGGCGTATCAGAAAGCGACGTTTGCCCATATTGAGAAAGCCCATCGGAAGATCGCCTTCGATCACTTCCATGTTGCACAGATGCTGACCCGGACGCTGGATGCCACTCGCAAGGCTGATATGGCGCGGGCGGATCACTCGATGCGTCAGGAGATCCACCGAAGCCGATACACCTGGTTACGCCATCGCAAGAGCCTTGAGGGGCAGCAGATTCAGCAAATCCGGGCCCTGTCTGATGCTCTCAAAGACACCGGCCTGGTGTGGTACCTCAAGGAGAAGGCACGGGACATCTGGCAGGGCTATCGCGTCAAAGGCGCTCGCGCGGCCTGGCAGGAATGGATTCACATGGCTCGACTGACAGGAGTTCGAGCTTTAGCCTCAACGGCCAACCAGATCGAAACCAAGCTGTTTGGCATTCTCAACGCCATGCGTTTCCAGGCCTCCAATGGACTAGCGGAGGCAATCAACGGACAGGTTCGAGCTTTAAAGGTGCGGTCTCGGGGATTCCGGAGCAAAGAAAGATTCAAACGGGCAATCTTGTTCCATTATGGCGGGCTGCCTATGGCACCTAACCCACACGGATAAGTGAAGAGCCAAATATATACAGCATCTTAGCGACAAACACTTGCGTGTCAACGTGTCGAAAACGAAGGGATATCAGTAGATGAATAAGGGATAGGCAAAAACAGGGGCGACTAAGTGGTCGCCCCTGATCAGGCGTGTGAGGGGTTTCGCCTGGGATGCAGTCTTTGTTGCTTAGTCCTCAATCAGAATCAAATCATGCTCCGGCGTCGGGCGTTGCCCGTCTGCCGGCACCAGCGACGCCAGGTCGCTGCCGAACAGCTCGCCGATACGCAGGGTACCCACTCGCTCACCGACGCGCCAGGTGATGGGCTGGCCATTGGGGGCGCGGACGAGGGTGCCAGGCTCATGAATGGCCAGCTCGTCGCCGGCTTCCAGGCCATTGGCGCGGCCTGCTGACAGGTACAGTCGGCCGTCATCGGCGCGGAAGGCTTTCATGGCCCAGGGGGCGATGTCGGCCCGCTGTGAGGCCAGCTCCAGCAATTCCTCACCCTGTTTACCGGAGGTCAGATCTGTCGTGCCCCAGCGGGCGCCGCTGGCGGCATCCACGATCGTTACGGACGATCCGTCCTCAACGGTGACCACAAGACGCGAGCCAGGGTATGCAGCCAGGGCTTCGGCGCAGTCTGCCGAGGTTGTGTCGCCACAGGCTGGAGTGTTGGTCAGGGCGTCCCGCAGTTCCGATCGGGGGATCAGCCGGAAACCATAATCGGCGGCGGTATTGTCCAGTTCCCGATAGAGGGAGTCGGAGGCGCCGATGATTGCCAGATTGGTGCGAAGCTGGCCGCTGGCGGGTATAGCCGTAACGGAAGAGGATGAGACCTCGCGATTGCGCTCTTCAACCGGGGTTGATCCACCCCGCTCCCAGAACGGCGTGCTCCATTCACTTTCCTCCATATTGAGGCCAGCTTCCGAGTCTGCTGCTTCTAATTGCTTTTCTGCTTGGTCCGAAGAGACACATCCACCGATCAGCAGGGTTGTCAGGCAAACGGCGGGAAAGATACGGCACTTCATGTCCATGATTGTGAAACCTTTGATAAAGCTTGGCGGGGATGGAATTATTGGCATAAAAACAAAAAGGGCGGGTCAGGGCAATGCCCTGACCCGCCCGAGGGTCGCTAAATTACCTGATTAAGCTCAACCTTAGAACTTGACGCGCAGACCTACGTTGGCTGCCATCAGGTCTTCGTCATCAAAGTCGGTAGCAGCACCAGTGGTATACATGTTGTTGCCACCGCCGCTAACACCGGCTTCGTTCTCGGTCATGATGCCCAGAGACGCGACAGTGCTCACTGCATCATTGACCTGGTAGTTGGCGCTGATGTCATAGATCATGGATGTGTCATCAACGTCCATTTGACCGATGTCGGCGCTGAACCAGCCCACGGCGCCGGTCAGCTTCAGCTTGGGAGTCACGTTAAAGCCAAGCTTACCGATAACCAGGTGCTCGTCATACTCTTCCATGCCAAACCCACGACCCATGCTCGCCAGGGACGTTGGGTTCTGTGTGGAAGCCGGGTTGCTGTTCAGCAGGCTGGAGTAGGTGTCGAAACCCGGGTCAACCAGGCCGCCGTCAATAGCGCCCACGTACTGCACACCCCAGTCCAGCATGCCGGCATTACCGTGCAAGCGCGCATAACCGGAATAGCCGGCTCCAAAGTCAAGGCCGCTTACTGTTCCATCACCGAAAGGTGAATCGCCGTCACTATCCTCGTTGCCCCAAACGTAGTTCATACCAGTGGCGAAGTTGACACCGTCGGTGATCGAGCCGCTGATGTACGGGGAAAAGATGTGTACGTTCTGGAACGGGTAGATTGCATCTTCAGAGTTCTTGAAGAAGTGAACATACAGCAGGCCAACATTCATGCCACCCAGGCGGGTAATCAGGCCGCCAGAGAACATGTCGCCGCTGTCATTGCTATCGAAGACGCCGT
This sequence comes from Marinobacter lacisalsi, assembly GCF_042651045.1. Taxonomy (NCBI): domain Bacteria; kingdom Pseudomonadati; phylum Pseudomonadota; class Gammaproteobacteria; order Pseudomonadales; family Marinobacteraceae; genus Marinobacter; species Marinobacter lacisalsi. The sequence goes on along the minus strand of NZ_JBHSDI010000061.1, from coordinate 53,014 downwards.
TAGGAGTTCCGAGGACATCAAGACGACGGTCATAAAGTGCAACCCAGGTACCGATGCTGGTGGGTGCCAGGAAACTGATACGGTCACGACGGTCGTCACAGACCAGCAGACAGTTGTTCCAGCTGGCCGCCTGACGACCGGCACGGATCAGGTTGCCTCCAACTGGGATCTGGACGTAGCCAGTGTCCAGGGTGACGCTCTCATTGCCTTGGCTGCTGTAACCGGGGCCGGCATCATCACGGGTGTCACCAGTCCAGGTGTCGCCAGCCAGCTGGATGCTGGTGTGCAGGGAAACTCCGGTGTTTTCGTCTTTGAAGTCAGCTTTCAGACGCAGCAGGTTGGCCAGGCCGTTGCCTGAACCGTCGTTGCCGTAGGCGTCGCCGTCTACATAAAAGGCGTCGGCTTGGTAAGTAACACCAAAATCTGTCTGGATAGCATTCGCGACGCTGGCGCCGGCGATTGCCATGCTCAGGATGGATGCGGTTCCCAGTGCCTTGGTCATCGGGCGGGAAGTGATCTTGCTTTGTTGTGCCATGGTTTTAAACCCTTATTTTTGTCTCATCGACTCGATTGTTGGACTCAGTGACGCTTTACTACGTGCTTGTTTTTGCTGTATTTATTCCTTTTTGCTCTGTCAAACCTCCGGTTGTTATCCCTGTGGCCAGTTCATGTCAGGCCATTTGAAGCCTGTTGGTGTTCTGGTCGACTGCCCGCCCCTGGCTGGTGCAAATTGCAGTCCAATCAAGGCAGTTATGGGCAAATGATCAGGTACAGTCTTAGCAGAGAAACCGGTAAAGGCAATAGCCTTTTCGGGCTGGGACAACACTTTTTTTCGTGTGTCTGATAAGAGTCACACTTCCGTGGTGCTTTTTTTGTTCTCTGCTCCGACTGCAGCCTATCATTAGCCACTTCAGTCAGGATGCCTTCCAGTTAGCAGTCCCCCGGATAGTAGGAATAAATTTTTTGTCATGCAATAGCTCTGATGACTTTTTTACTCTTTTTTTGAGAAATGGTGTTGCAGAATGAAACGGGTGCTTAGCTAAGTGTTGGGCGGCTGAGGTTGCCCGGTTGAGTGCGAAGGCATGGGCCCACGGGCTGTGTTGCGGCTGGTGGTGATCTTTCTTCCTTCAATAGCTGCCTACCGTTACCAAATTGCGGTTGGCATCTTTCCTCCTAATTAACTAAGCTGTTCCGCAAGGCAGAACGTTATACCGAAATGGCCGCCATTCCCGTTATTCTGGTTCGCCAGGCGGGTGAGCTTGCTGGGGTGGCGACGGTTCTTTCCTGGCGCTTCGCTCTGGGCTGATTCTTGGGGTTTTTTGGGTCAGGCCATGGCCGTGAGACGGTAGTACACGTAAAATGCGCGGCTGCTGAGGTTAACGTTCATTTTACTGAAGTGCCCTGGGGGATACGCTGCAATCCGGTGCGTTCGGGTTGGTGCCCCCGGGGCTTTTTGAGGCACCGGAAACTATGACCTTGAATACTAAAACAAAAGCAGATCTGGTCGAAGCGTCCCCGGATGCACCGGAAAAGCCGGAGAAGGACCGCAAGTTTGTAGAGGCCCTCTCCCGCGGGCTGGATGTACTACGTGCATTCAGCCAGGGTTCGGTCATCCTGGGTAATCAGGACATTGCACGTCTGACCGGGCTCCCCAAGCCTACTGTGTCCCGTATGACCTATACCCTGACCAGGCTGGGCTACCTCAGCTATAACCCGGTGCTGGAAAAGTACCAGCTCAGCTCGGGCGTGCTGGCGCTGGGCTATGCCTATGTCTCCAATCTCAAGGTGCGCCAGCTTGCCAAGCCCTACATGGATGAGTTCGCCCGTCGCAACAACATGTCGGTCGGCCTGACCTGCCGCGACCGCCTGCATATGATCTATGTGGAAAACCGGATGCCGCCGGAAGCCTCCCTGCTGCGCATGGAAATCGGCCTCAAGCTGCCCATGGCTACCACCGCTGCCGGCCGTGCCTATGTGTCGTCTCTTACCGAAGACGGTCGCAAGATTGTGATGGAAGCCCTGGCCGAGAAATACGGCCCTGAAGGCTGGCCGGAAAAGAAGGAAGGCCTGGACCGGGCCCTGGAAGATTACCGGGAGCATGGCTTCTGCCTGACGCTGGGTGAGTGGGACCGCAATATCAATGCCGCTGGCGTGCCGGTTCGCCTCCAGGATGGCACCACCATGGCTCTGACCTGTGCCGCCCCATCCTATCTGGTGTCCGGCGACAAGCTGCGTAGCTCCATCGCCCATCAGTTGGCGATGCTGGCCAGCGATATCGAGTCGCTCGGGGTCTAGTGCAAAGCACCTGCCAGCGATATTGGCACCCTCTCCCTTGAGGGGAGAGGGACAGGGTGAGGGTGAAAGGCGCCGGACTGCGGAGTTGCTGGCTCCACCCTCTCCCCAACCCCTCTCCCCTCAAGGGAGAGGGGCTTTAAAGTGCTCCCTCTTACTGTGACCGTAGCCCTCTCCCTACAGTGAAGCTGGGCAATAACGTTGCCTTCATTTTCTTACAGGGCGTTAACCACCATCCTCACCGTTTTTTCGGTCAGCCCCGTGTTTTTCTCACCCTCGTCAAGAGGCGTACAATCGTGTTCCTCAAGGAAATCTGGTTGCTGTTTAGCCAGCGAAGGTTGAAACATTCCGCAAACTTGTATTAAATCTCCGGTCTGTTTCGCTTAATAAAACTCCATTCCATGTTTGCGCAAGGAGGATCTATGTCCGACGTCGTAACCTATAACCGCGAAGGCGCCATCGGCGTTATCACCGTCAACTACCCGCCGGTGAACGCGCTCAGCCACGCCGTTCGTACCGGTATCCAGGGCGCCATCCAGCAAGGTCGTGATGATGCGGACGCCAAGGCTCTCCTCATCGTATGTGACGGTCGCACCTTTATTGCCGGTGCAGACATTCGTGAGTTCGGCAAGCCCATGCAGGAGCCGGGTCTGCCGGAGGTCGTCAACTTCATCGAAGCCACCGACAAGCCGGTTGTCGCGGCCATTCACGGCACTGCCCTGGGCGGCGGCCTGGAAGTGGCTCTGGGTTGTCACTACCGTATTGCCGTACCCAGCGCCAAGGTGGGGCTGCCGGAAGTGAAGCTGGGCCTGCTGCCCGGTGCCGGTGGTACCCAGCGTCTGCCGCGTCTGGCAGGTGCCCAGAAGTCCCTGGAAATGATCACCTCTGGTGAGTTTGTTGCCGCGAAGAATGCCGCTGAGCTGGGCATTGTCGATGAAGTGGCCAGCAATGACGACGTCAAGGCTGCCGGCCTGGCGTTTGCACAGAAGGTTGTCGATGAAGGCAAACCGGTGCGTCGTGTCAGCGAGCAGAACGACAAGCTGGAGGCCGAGAAGGGCAGCGATGTCTTTGACAAGTTCCGCGAAGGTCTGAAGAAGAAGGCCCGTGGCCTGCTGGCACCGTTCAAGTGCACCGAGGCCGTGGAGGCCGCTTATACGTCCTCTTCCTTCGAAGAAGGCATGAAGCGCGAGCGCGAACTGTTCGGCGAACTGATGGAGTCAGACCAGCGTGCCGGCCTGATCCACGCGTTCTTCGCTGAGCGTGAAGTTTCCAAGGTTCCGGGGCTGCCCAAGGACACACCGGTACGTGACATCAAGAAAGTGGGTGTAATCGGCGCCGGTACCATGGGTGGCGGTATCGCCATGAACTTCGCCAACGCCGGTATTCCCGTCACCATCGCGGAAGTGAAGCAGGAAGCCCTGGACAAGGGCCTGGGCATCATCCGCAAGAACTACGAAGCCACCGCCAAGAAGGGTCGTATCACCCCGGAGCAAGTTGAAGAGCGCATGAGCCTCATCGACGGCACCCTGACCTACGATGACTTCGCGGATAAGGACCTGGTGATCGAGGCCGTCTTCGAAAGCATGGACCTGAAAAAGAAGATCTTCAGCGAGCTGGACGCCAAGTGTAAGCCCGGCGCCATCCTGGCCTCCAACACCTCCACCCTGGACATCGACGAGATCGCTTCCGCCACCAAGCGTCCGGAAGATGTGATTGGCCTGCACTTCTTCAGCCCGGCCAACGTCATGAAGCTGCTGGAAATCGTCCGTGGCGAGAAGACCTCCGACGAAGTGAAGGCCACTGGCATGGCCCTGGCCAAGAAGATCAAGAAGGTCGGCGTACTGGTTGGCAACTGCCACGGTTTCGTGGGCAACCGCATGCTGCACAAGCGCGGTGCCGAAGCCATGTCCCTGGTGGACGATGGCGCCAGCCCACAGCAGGTGGACAAGGTGCTGACCGACCTCGGCTTCCCCATGGGGCAGTTTGCCATGGGTGACCTGGCGGGTATCGATATCGGCCACAGCATTCGCGAAGAGCGCCGCAAGGCCGGCGAGAATGTACCGCCGAGCTGGATGGACAAGCTGGTCGAGAAGGGCCGCCTGGGTCAGAAGACCATGGCCGGTACCTACAAGTACGAGGAAGGCAACCGCAAGCCGATCCCCGATCCGGAAGTGGATCAGATCATCGCTGATTTCCGTAAGGAGCAGGGTATCGAGCCCCGCGAGATCAGCGACCAGGAAATCCTCGAGCGCTGCATGTACGTGATGATCAACGAAGGCGCCAAGATCCTGGACGAAGGCATTGCCGACCGCTCCCTGGACATCGACATCACCTGGATCTACGGCTACGGCTTCCCGGCTTACCGTGGCGGCCCCATGTTCTGGGCAGACCAGATCGGCCTGGACAAGATCCTGGACGCCGTGAAGAAGTACCACAAGGAAGTCGGCGGCAAGCAGTGGGAGCCGTCTCCGCTTCTGGAGAAGCTGGTAGCTGAAGGCAAGAAGTTCGGCGACCTGTAAGCCTTTATTGAATTGTTGCGGCTTGGCCTCCCCTCTCCCCCGGCGGGAGAGGGGGCGGGGGAGAGGGGGAGCGGTCAACTCCGGTGCCTGGCTTCAGGCACCCTTCGGGTGCTCCCCCTCACCCTAACCCTCTCCCTCCAGGGGAGAGGGGATAAAAACAGGCCCCCCTGCACCTACCTGGAAATCAGGAAGGTGCGGGAACCGCAGCAAAAACCGTTTCAAGAGGACAAGCAAATGCCTGATGCAGTTATCGTCTCCACTGCCCGTACCGGTCTTGGCAAGTCGTACCGGGGCGCGCTGAACAACACCCACAGCGTTGATATCGCTGGCCACGTTATCCAGCACGCCGTTGAGCGCGCCGGTATCGATCCGAACATCGTTGAGGACGTGATCCTCGGCGCCACCTTCCACGAAGGTGCCCAGGGCAAGAACATGGCCCGTCTGGCGGCCATCCGTGGCGGTCTGCCGGTGACCACTGCCGGCCTGTCCATCAACCGGTTCTGTTCCTCCGGCCTGCAGGCGATTGCGCTGGCCTCCCAGCGTGTGGTCTCCGAAAAGGTGCCCGCCATGGTCGCCGGGGGTGTCGAGTCCATCTCCCTGGTGCAGAACGACAAGCTCAACCAGTTCCGCGCCACCAACGAATGGCTGATGAAGAACAAGCCGGAGCTGTACCTGTCCATGATCGAGACCGCCGACATCGTGGCCCAGCGCTACAACGTCAGCCGCGAGGCTCAGGACGAGTACGCCCTGATTTCCCAGCAGCGCACTGCTGCCGGCCAGGAATCCGGCAAGTTCGATGACGAGATCGTGCCTTTTGACGCCACCATGATGGTGAAGGACAAGGAAACCGGCGAAGTCAGCGAAAAGCAGGTCACCCTGAACAAGGACGAGTGCAATCGTCCGAACACCACCCTGGAAGGCCTGCAGGGCCTGGACCCGGTTCGTGGTGAAGGCAACTTCGTCACCGCTGGTAATGCCTCCCAGCTGTCTGACGGCGCCTCCGTGTGCACCGTGATGAACAGCACCTACGCCGAGAAGAACAACATCGAGCCCATGGGCATCTTCCGTGGATTCGCTGTCGCCGGCTGCGAGCCGGACGAGATGGGCATCGGCCCGGTGTTTGCCATTCCGCGTCTGCTGGAGCGTAACGGCCTGACCATGGACGACATCGATCTGTGGGAGCTGAACGAAGCCTTTGCCTCCCAGGTCGTCTACTGTCGTGACCGTCTGGGTATCCCCATGGAGAAGCTGAACGTTAACGGCGGCTCCATCTCCGTGGGGCACCCCTATGGTGTCACCGGTTCACGCCTGACCGGCCACGCCCTGATCGAGGGCAAGCGTCGCGGCGCCAAGTACGTGGTGGTGACCATGTGCATCGGCGGCGGCCAGGGTGCTGCCGGCCTGTTTGAAGTGGTATAAACAGGCGGATTGAAGAGGGGGCGAGCGAGAGTTCGCCCCCTTTTTTATAGCCATCCGGGGTGGCGACGAACTCCTTTCCTGCTCCCTCTCCCTTGAGGGGAGAGGGCTGGGGAGAGGGTGGGGCAGGCACTTTCCCAGGTCTGATCGCTGCCACCCTGACAAGGGCTGCCTGGGGTGGAGCGACGGTTGGCTTCCAGCGCCCTTCGGGCGCTCCCCCTCACCCTGGCCCTCTCCCTCCGGGGGAGAGGGAATGTATGGCGATGAAGTGGGGGAAAACCCCGAATCTCCAAGGAACCGATGTAGTGCAACAGAACATCATTAACACCCGTGATCTCGAATTCCAGCTGTTCGAACTTCACCAGGTTGAAGATTTCCTCCAGTACGACCGCTACAGCGACCATAGCCGTGAAACCCTGCAGGCAGCGCTGGACCTGGCCCTGAAGGTGGCCGCCGAAGAGTTTGCTCCTCATGCACGGGCGGTGGACGAGGAAGAGCCCACCTTCGAGAACGGCCGGGTGGTCATGCGCCCGGAAGTAAAAAAAGCCCTGGATGTACTGAAGGAAACCGGCCTGCTGGCAGCCAGCCAGGATTTCGAGCGGGGTGGCATGCAGCTGCCCAGCGCCGTGGGCCAGATGTGTGTGGGGCTTCTGAAGGGCGCCAATGTGGGCACCCAGGCCTACGCGGGGCTGACCATCGCGGCGGCCAACCTGATTCTCACCCAGGGCAGCGACGAGCAGAAGCAGCGCTACGCCGAGCCCATGCTTGCTGGCCGCTTCTTTGGCACCATGTGCCTGACCGAGCCCCATTCCGGCTCCTCCCTCGGTGATTTGCGCACCCGTGCCGAGCCGGCCGGTGATGGCAGCTATCGCCTCAAGGGCAACAAGATCTTCATCTCCGCCGGCGACCATGAGCTGAGCGAAAACATCGTTCACATGGTGCTGGGGCGCCTGCCGGACGCGCCTCCCGGCGTGAAGGGTATTTCCCTGTTCCTCGTCCCCAAGTTCCTGGTGAACGAGGATGGCAGCCTGGGTGAGCGCAACGACGTGGCCCTGGCAGGCCTGATCCACAAGATGGGCTACCGGGGCACCACCTCCACCATGCTCAACTTTGGTGAAAAGGACGGTGCCGTGGGCTACCTGGTGGGCGAGCCCCATAATGGTCTGGCCGCCATGTTCCATATGATGAACGAGGCCCGCATCGGGGTGGGTCTGGGTGCCGTCATGCTGGGCTATACGGGTTACCTTCATGCCCTGGAATACGCCCGCGAGCGCCGCCAGGGCAGGCCAGTGGGAAACAAGGATCCGCAAACGCCCCAGGTGCCACTGATCGAACACGCTGACATCCGCCGTATGCTGCTGACCATGAAAGCCTATGTGGAAGGGGGGCTTGCCCTTGCCCTGCAGGGGTCACGGCTTGTGGACGAGAAGAAGGTGGCGAAAACCGATGAAGATCGCGAGATGGCCGCCGGCCTGCTGGACCTGCTGACACCGCTGATCAAGTCGTGGCCCTCCCAGTATTGCCTGGAAGCCAATAGCCTGGCCATTCAGGTGCACGGTGGTTATGGTTATACACGGGAATACCCGGTGGAGCAGTTCTACCGGGACAATCGCCTCAATCCGATCCACGAAGGCACTCACGGTATCCAGGGGATGGACTTGCTCGGACGCAAGGTTTCCATGGCTGGTGGACGCTACTATCAGGAGCTGCTGCGTCGCATCGCGGCCACTGTTGAAGAGGCAAAAGCCAACGAGCGGCTGGCGGACAACGCGCAGCGCCTTGAGGACGCCGTTAGCCAGTTGTCTGAGGCGACTGACATTATTCTGGCTGTGAAGAAAGAGGGGCAGGTAGAGCGTGCGCTCGCCAATGCGTCACTGTATCTTGAAGCCTTCGGACATATGGTGGTGGGCTGGCTCTGGCTGCGCCAGGCTCTGGTGGCTGCCAGCGCGCTGGATAACGGCGGCCCGCAACCCGAGGCCTTTTACCGGGGCAAGCTGAACGCCTGCGACTTTTTCAGTCGCTATGAACTGCCCAGGGTGCAGGGGCTGGCCCGGCTGTTGAAGGAAGTGGACACTGCCGCCCTGGATGTGGAAGCAGAAAGCTTCTGACCGGTTTTCCAATAACGATCTATCAAGCAGGAGAGATATACCATGAGCCGTGAGGCAAAAGCTGTTGTTTGCCGCGAATGGGGCACGCCTGTTCAGGTGGAAACCATCACCGTCGATGCTCCCAAGCGGGGCGAAGTCACCATCAAGGTTGCGGCCTGTGGCGTCTGCCACAGTGACCATTCCGCCACCACCGGCAAGATCCAGTACCCACCACCCCTCGTACTCGGTCATGAAGCCGCCGGCGTGGTGGTCGACGTGGGCGAAGGCGTCACCGACCTGAAAGAAGGGGACTACGTGGTCAGCACCTTCATCACCATGTGTGGCAAGTGCCGCAATTGTGTGCGAGGTCGTCCGGTGCTGTGTGAAAACGCCAAGAAGTCCCTGGTCACCCTGCCGGACGGTACCGTGCGTACCCATGGCAAGGATGGTGAAGACCTGTACGTGTTCGGCGCCTGTGGCGTGATGGCGGAGTACGCCACCCTGCACCAGGATAACTGCGTAAAAATTGACGAAGGCGTGCCCATGGCCAGCGCGGCCCTGGTGGGCTGTGCGGTGATTACCGGTGTCGGCTCCGTGTTCAATACCGCTGATCTGGAGCCGGGTTCCCGTGCCGCCGTGTTCGGTATCGGTGGTGTTGGTCTGAACGCCATCCAGGGTTGTGTGACCGCCGGTGCCGAGATGGTCATCGCCGTGGACACCAACGAGAAGAAACTGGAGATGGCCCGGGAGTTTGGCGCTACGCACACCATCAACATCAATGAGGTAGAAGACGTCAGCAAGGCCATCAAGAAACTCAGTGGCGGCGGCGTAGACTATGCCTTCGAGTGCGTGGGTAACGGCAATGTGGTCGAGCAGGCCTACAAGGCCCTGGGCCGTGCCGGTACCGTGGTGGTGGTTGGTGTCGCCGACATGAAGGACAAGACGTCCATCAGCACCTTTGCCCTGACCGCGGATGAGCGCACCGTGAAAGGCAGCTGGCTGGGTTCCGCGCGGCCCCAGTATGATTTCCCGAAGATCCTGAATCTCTACAAGGCCAACCGCCTGAAGCTGGATGAGCTGATCACCCAGACCTACAGCATCGACGAAGCGCCCAAGGCCTTTGAGGACATGCTGGAAGGCAAGAATGCCCGAGGCGTGATCGTTTTCGAATAACGCCTGTGGCCTGATTTTCTCTAATAAAACGGACTCCCGATAAGGAGCGCAACAATGAACAACCTGAGCAAGAACTACATCAACGGCCAGTGGGTTGACTGGTCCGGCGATACCATCGACGTGCACGAAGGTACCAAAGGTGAGGTCATCGCCAAGGTGCCGTCTTCCGACCGTGCCGCCATGGAGCAGGCCATCGACGCCGCCGATGCCGCGTTTGAGAGCTGGAGCGAAACGCCGCTGGATCAGCGCATCAAGGTGCTCAAGCAGCTGCACGAAGGCCTGCAGAAGCGTGCCCCTGAAATCGCCCAGGCGGTAGCCCGTGAAGTGGGTATGCCCATCAAGCTGGCTGGCATGATCCAGGCCGGTATGCCGATGAAGGTCACCGAGACCTACCTGGACATGCTGCCGGACTACCCGTTTGCCGAGCAGTCAGGTAACTCCGAGGTGCAGTACGCACCGGTAGGCGTTGTTGGTTGTATCACCCCCTGGAACTACCCGCTGCATCAGGTCATCCTGAAGGTGGTTCCGGCCCTGGCCGCTGGCTGCACCATCGTGCTCAAGCCCAGTGAGGTGTCTCCCCAGAGTGCGTTTATCCTGGCGGAAATCCTGGACGAGTCGGACCTGCCCAAGGGCGTGTTCAATATGGTCTGTGGCCTGGGTCAGGAAGTGGGCGACACCCTGATCAAGCACCCGAAGGTGCGCATGGTGTCCTTCACCGGTTCTACCCGTACCGGTCACCTGATTGCCCATGCAGCGGCGGACGACTTCAAGCGTATCGCCCTGGAGATGGGTGGCAAATCCGCTTCCGTCATCCTGCCGGATGCGGACCTGGAAGCCGCCGTCAAAGGCTCGTTCATGAACTGCCTGATGAACAGTGGCCAGACCTGTACTGCCCTGACCCGCATGGTGGTACACAAGGACCAGCACGACCAGGCCTGCGAGATTGCCGGTGCTATTGCCAACGGCGTGAAGCTGGGTGACCCGATGGACGAGAACACCCGTCTGGGCCCGCTGGCCTCCGCGGACCAGCGCGACAAGGTGCGTGACTACATCAAGCTGGGCATCGAGGAAGGGGCTACCCTGGTGGCCGGTGGCGCCGAGGCACCGGAAGGTCTGGAAGACGGCTACTTCGTCAAACCAACCGTATTCGGTAACGTCGACCCCAACAGCCGTATTGCCCAGGAAGAAATCTTCGGGCCGGTGCTGTGCATCATTCCCTATGAGACCGAAGAAGAGGCGATCCGCATCGCCAACGGCACGGCTTATGGCCTGTCGGGTGCTGTCTGGTCCGGTGACCAGGATAAGGCGAAGAAACTGGCCGGCAAAATGCGCACCGGTCAGGTATTCGTCAACGGCGGTGCCTTCAACCCGCTGGCACCGTTCGGTGGCTTCGGCCACTCCGGCATCGGCCGCGAGTTCGGCAAGTGGGGCCTGGAGGAATTCCTCGAGGTTCGTGCGCTACAGTTGTAATACCCGGGCCTGATCGGGTAAATATAGTAGCCTAATGAAAACGGGCGTTCCCGTGGGGGAATGCCCGTTTTTTTTGTGGGCAGCTCCAACCGGTTTTCCCGCTGCCCGCCAGAGACCAACACCAATAACGAGAGGGGCACCCCCGTGAGCAGTATCTGGACGATTACTCCCACCATCGAAAGCATGACGGAACACAGCCTGGAGACCGCGGTTTCCCATATGGGTATCGAGTTTACCGATGTCGGTGACGACTACATCAGCGCGCGGATGCCGGTGGATGAGCGCACTGTGCAGCCACACCGCATCCTCCACGGCGGTGCCTCGGTGGTGCTGGCGGAAACCCTGGGCAGCGTCGCGGCCAACCACTGCCTGCGCAAGGAGGGCACCGCGGGTGTCGGGCTCGAGATCAATGCCAACCATATCCGATCCGTGTCGAAAGGCTGGGTGCACGGTACCGCACGCCCGCTGCATGTCGGCGGCTCCACCCAGGTCTGGGAGATTCGTATCGAGACGGACGAGGGTAAGCTGGTGTGCGTTTCGCGGATTACCATGGCAGTGATCAATCTTTAAGAATTAGCCACGGATTCCGTGGCAAATAATCACAAAAAGGAGCTATCTCCGTGGAATTGGGTCTAAAAGGCAAAAATGCCGTCGTAACCGGCGGAAGCAAGGGTATTGGCCGGTCGATTGCGCTGGCACTGGCTGCGGAAGGCGTTAATGTCGCCATTTGTGCCCGTAGTGAGGGGCCGCTGCTGGACACAAAAAATGAGATCGAAACGCTGGGCGTCAAAGGCTATGCCGAAGCCTGTGATGTTGGTGACAAGAACAGCCTTGATGGCTTTCTGGATAACGCGCGCCAGGAGCTCGGCAGCGTGGATATCCTCGTCAGCAATGTCTCTGCCCTGGGGGCCGGTAACGATCTCAAGGCCTGGGATGCCAACATCACCCTGGATCTGATGTCGACGGTACGGGCAGTGGACAGGGTGCTGCCCTGGATGAAGGCAGCGGGCAGCGGCAATATCATCATCCTGTCGTCGATTTCAGGCATTGAGGTCGGTACGACTCAGCCCTACGCCGCCACCAAGGCAGCCTTGATCAGCTATGGCAAGTCTTTGGCGGTGGATCACGGCCCTGACGGAATCCGGGTCAACACCATTGCGCCGGGTTCCATCAAGTTTCCCGGTGGGGTCTGGGACAAAGCTGAGAAGGCAAATTCGCCCCGCTACCACAGCACACTGGAGCGCATTCCCTGGGGGCGTTTCGGTAAACCGGATGAGGTGGCCAATGTGGCGGTATTCCTGGCGTCGGACGCGGCCAGCTGGGTGACGGGCGCCTGTATTCCAGTGGATGGCGCGCAGCATCGCGCCAATATGTAATAGGCCGCAGGTACTGTCGATGCTGCAAACGCGGTGAGTCCTGTCCTCAGGGCTTGCCGCCCAGCAGGATACGCACCGCGAGGCATGCTTCCTCGACTTCCTCGATGTTCGGCTTCCGGCCCAGAATAACGTCTGAATACAGGCAGGACTCCGCCAGGCGAACCATAAAATAGGAAAGACTCTCTACCCGCATGGGGGGCTTTTCCAGATAGCCCTTGTCGATCTGCTGTTGGATCATCACTGTATTGGCCTCTACGACACGACCGTGCATGGTGGAGGCGGAGGAGGTGAGTACCCTCAGGGCATGCTCGGGATCCTGCTTGACGAACTCCTGAAGGGGCTTGGCAGTAATCAGTTCGATGTTAACCCGCCGATAGACTTCTACAATATACTCAATGCCATGCCCTGGCGTGGATGCCACGATTGAGCTGCGGATCGGTATATACAGTGACCAGAGAATATCCCCCAGCAACAGGTCCTTGTTGCCTACCCACCGGAACAGGGTGGCGCGGCCAATACCAAGCTCTTCCGCCAGTTCGGCCAGATGCAGTCGTTGGCCCTTGAGCCAGGTACGGCGGGCCTTGTTGAACGCATCCTCCGGTGTGGCCCCGGAAGACCGCTTGCGGGTTTTCTGCAGTTCGCGCTGTAGCGGAGATTGTGTTACTGCCACGGGGGTCTCACTTTAGGCACTAAAAAGTAGCAAACGTGTTACAGCCGCTACCTTTTTTGACATTGTTTTTGTTACATACACTACATGTTTCTGTTGGAATAGAGCCAGCGCTCTATTTTGTGACGATACCTTCCCGGTAACGTCTCGTAAATGAGTACGACTTTCCAACATATTGGGACTAAAAACAACAACCCATTTGGCAATTTGACCATGAACTCCGGGAGCTGGTGAATGCTGTTTGTTACAGCGCTGTTTATTTCCTGCCTGGTTACGCTGTTCCTTGCCCGGTATGCCTGGGCACGCCGTGAAACGCCCGCCGCCGGTTCGGTAGCGGTCATGATGGTGGGGATCAGCTGGTGGACGCTGTTTTACGCAATACAGTTGCTGCGGCCTGAACTCCCCGAAGTCATCCCCCAGCCCGATGCCCTGCCGTTGTTCTGGTTCCGGCTCATGTTTATCGGTGTGGGCGCTCTGCCCGCGTCGCTGCTGACGTTTGTGCTGCTGTACACCGGCGTCATTGCCCGCCTCAACCGACGTCTGGTGGTGGGGCTCAGTATCGTACCCACCCTGGTAGTGGTGGTGGCGTTAACCGATGGCATCTATCACGACTGGTTTCTTGCGGGATTCGCTGCACGTGAGGGGCAGAGTTTCACCGGAGGGCCCGTCTTCTGGCTTCACACCCTCTACTCCTATTCCCTGACGCTCATCGCCTATGGTCTCCTGGTCCGTTTCATTGTCCGCTCCCGCACCTACCGGATGCAGGCAGCTGTTCTCCTGATCGGGGGGCTGGCGTCATCCGCCGCCAACATTCTTACCATTGTCGGCGCCCTGCCGGAACCATTGCAGGACCTTGATATCAGTCCTTTCGGGTTTCTGGTCACTGCGGTGGTAATGCTGCTGAACATTCGCAGCCAGGGCTTTCTGGATGTCATGCCGATTGCCCGCTCGCTGGTTTTTGAGCACATGGCGGACGGCGTGCTGGTAACCGACGGCCAGGGCCGCCTGGTGGACCGCAATCCCAAGGCGCGGGAGTTCTTTGAACCACCCGGAAAGGAGCTGTCGCGCGGCGAGCCGATTGAAAAACTGATTCCGGACCTGTACACGAATGGCCAAATGGCCTCCGAGATTGAGGTCCACAACCGTTGTCTCAGCGTTCAGAAGAATGCGTTCTATGGCAATACCGGAAAGATCCGGGGTGTGGTGTATGGTTTCCGGGATGTGACGACGCTGAAGGAGACAGAGGCCAGTCTGCGCGACCAGCTTGCCAGGAACGAGCAGTTGAGCCAGGCGCTCAAGGAAGAATCCATCCGTGACCCGCTCACCGGTCTGTACAACCGCCGCTGGCTGGATGAAGTGCTGGAGCAGGAAATCCCCCGCACCCTTCGTGAGCATAGCCACCTGAGTTTCTGCATGATGGATCTGGACCACTTCAAGCGGGTCAACGATACCTGGGGCCACGATGTGGGCGACCGCATTCTGGTCGCCCTGGCCGGGTTGCTGAAGGATGGCAGCCGCAAGCACGACGTGGCTGCCCGGTTTGGCGGCGAGGAATTTGTGCTGGTGCTACCAGGGCTGAATGCCGAGCGTGGCAGGGACGTTGTCGATCGGTTGCGGCAGGCTTTCTCAGAACTGGACTTCGGCCCGGGCGGGCCTGCCAACCTGACGTTTTCCGCCGGGCTGGCGGTGGTCCCTGACCACGCCACGGACCGCGAAAGCCTGTTCAAGACAGCCGACAATGCGCTCTACGAAGCCAAGGATACGGGCCGCAACCGGGTGGTGATTCCGGGCGACGCCTGACGTTCTTCCTGCGGATGCCGTGTAGGATGGAGCGGAGTCGCAGGCACGACGTGGCTGCGCGGTTTGGCGGCGAGGAGATTGTACTGGTGCTGCCAGGGCTCGATGCCGAGCATGGGCTGGACGTTATCGAGCGGTTACGGGAAGCCTTCGCTGACCTGGATTTCGGCCCGGAGGGGCCGGCCAACCTGACCTTTTCCGCCGGGCTGGCCGTGGTGCCTGGCCATGCTACGGACCGGGAGAAGCTGTTCAGGATGGCCGACAAGGCACTTTATGAAGCCAAGGATGCCGGGCGCAACCGGGCGGTGGTTCTTCGCGAAGCCTGAACCACCACCCGGCAGCCGGAGGCGGTCACACCCGGAACTGGGTGACCAGCTCCCGCAGGCGCTCGCCCAGGCGCGCGAGTTCCTGGCTGGCATCGTTGGTCTGGGTGACGCCGGTGTCGCTGTTCTGGGCAGCCTCCACGATGCGTACCACGTTCTGGTTGATTTCCTCGGCCACGTGGCTCTGTTCTTCGGAGGCGGTGGCAATCTGGGTAACCTGGTCGTGGATATGCTCCACCGACTGTTCAATGGTGTTGAGGGCCGAGCTGGCGTGGTTGATTCGCTCTACGGTTTCCTCGGACAGCCCCTGGGATGAACGCATACGATCCACAGCACCGCGGGATTCGCTGATAAAGCCGTCGATCATCTCACGGATCTGACCGGCGGATTCGCCGCTGCGCTTGGCCAGCTGACGTACTTCATCGGCCACCACGGCAAAGCCACGGCCGTGTTCGCCGGCACGGGCAGCCTCGATAGCCGCGTTCAGTGCCAGCAGGTTGGTCTGGTCGGTGACTTCGTGAATCACGTCCAGCACCTTCTGGATCTCGTCGCTGCGGGCGGCCAGGGCTTCGATGGCTTCCGCGCTTTCCATGATGTTCTGCGACAGTTTGTTCACTGACTGCTGGGAGCCGGCCATGGTCTGACCGCCATCCTTCGCCAGCCGGTCCGCATCGGCACCAGCCTGCTGTACTTCGCTGGCGTTCTTCGAGATCTGGTGGATGGTTGCCGCCATCTCGGTGATGGCTGAGGCAATCTGATCCGTTTCGGAACCCTGGGTCTGGACTGCGGAGCGGGTTTCCTGGGCTACCCGGCTCAGTTGCTCCGCCGCCGATGCCACCTGGTTGGTGGTATCGCCCACTTCCCGGATCGTGCCGTGAATCTTGCTGACGAAGGCATTGAACTGACGTCCCATATCGGCCAGTTCGTCATTGCCGTCGTCGGGCAGGCGGCGGGTCAGGTCGCCTTCGCCTTCGGCAATGTCCTGCATGGTTCGGGTCACCCGGCTCAGGGGTCTGGTTACCGTGCGGCCCATGAAGATGCCAAAGCCAACGGAAATCAGAACGATGATGACGGTAATGCTGAGGATGGTCAGCAGTGCACTGGTAATCTGCTCTTCGATTTCCTGACGGGCCGCCTCAACCGCCTTGTCGATATCTGTAATGTATACGCCGGCACCCATGACCCAGTCCCATTTGTCCAGTGTGATGGAATAGGAGAGCTTCGGCTCAGGCGTCTTTTCTTCGGTGGCTGGGTTATCGAATTCATAGCGGAAGAACCCGCCGCCGTTGCGGCCCACCTCGAACAGTTTGGCCAGCAAAGCTCGGCTGGCATCCGTGGTTTCGTCGGAAAACCCTTCGATACTGGGATCTGGGGCGAAAATCAGCATGTAAGCATCGTCGCGGTAAGCATAAAGGTAGTTATTGTTACCGAACACGATGGACCGGAGTTTATTCCTTACACGCTCTTTTGCCTCTTCTTCCGGATACTTTTCCTGGTCATATTCCTCACGGATCAGGGCTCTTGCGCCCTCCACCAGGTTCTTGAGCCCGGTTTTGTGGGCTTCAAGCAGGCTGGCGCGCAACCGTTCCACCTCCGCCTCCCCATTGGCCCGAAGCTGGTCTGCGGTTACCCAGGCCAGGGCACCCGCTGTGAGCACCACGGGAACCAGTACCGCTATTAACAGACGTGAACGAATACGCAGTCGCTCCATCAGTTTCATGTTATAACTCCAAAGATTTCTAAAAGGACAGGGGGCGGAAAACTGTACAAATAATATCCGGATTTGCGATCGGGCTCCGTTCCAAAATGTAACCCGAATCGCTCTATTTGAATGGTTAACGGCATCTCGAGCCATTTCTTGAAGGCCCAGTCCGAGTCGCCAACCTGTCGTTATATTTCACGGAATTTTTCTGAAAAAAGCCGCAACAGGAACAGCGGTGCGGTCGTTCCTGGAGTCACCCAATCAATGAGTCAACGAGGCGTCTGTGTGACAGGAAACCGCAGGCTCCTCGTCCAGGGATACATCACTATGCCTAGAACATTACTCCCCATCCTCTGTGCTGCACTGCTGGTTGTGGCCAGCGCCAACGGGGCTCATGCCGCTGTTTCCCAGAGCCAGGCCAACCGGCTGGGCAACAGCCTGACGCCTTCCGGTGCCGTTCGTGCCGGCAGTTCCGATGGTGTTATTCCGCGCTGGACTGGTGGTGATACCACCATCCCAGCGGGGTACGAGGGGACCGGTGACCACCATGTTGATCCCTACAAGGATGATGAGCCCCGCTATGTGGTCACCGCCAGCAATCTGTCGGAGTATCGCGATGTGGTGCCGGATGGCGCCGCGGCGATGATTGAGGCCTACCCCGACACCTTCAGGATGAAGGTGTTTCCGACCCGCCGGAACCACACGGTACCCGACCATATCGCCCAGAATTCCCGCAAGAATGCGGTCCGCGCCAGCCTGGTGGACGGTGGTAACGGGGTCCAGAACGCTTTTGGCGGGTACCCCTTCCCGATTCTTCACGGCTCCAGTGAGGAAAAGGCCATGCAGGCGATGTGGAATCACCTGACCCGCTGGCGGGGCCGCTACACGGAGCGGGAGTTTGCCGAAGTGGTCGTAGTGGGTGGCCAGTTCCAGCCGATTACCATGCGTCAGGAGGTCTTCTTCAACTGGAACCGGGAGGGCGGCAGCCCGGAGACCCTGGACAACGTCATCAACTATTACCTGTCCACCGTGCTGGCTCCCAAGCAGTACGCCGGCGGTGGCATTCTGGTCCATGAGACCCTGGATCAGGTCAAGGAGCCCCGCAAGGCCTGGGGGTTCAGCGCCGGTGAGGTTCGCCAGGCCCCCAGCCTGGGTTATGACGCGCCGATCGCTTCTTCCGGTGGCCTGCGCACGGTGGACGATACCGACGTCTTCAATGGTGCGCTGGACCGTTTCAACTGGGAATACAAGGGGCTGCAGGAGAAGCTGATCCCCTACAACAACTTTGAACTGTCCAGCGACAAGTACAGCTACGACGAAGTGCTTGGTGATTACCACCTGAACCCGGACCTGACCCGCTGGGAACTGCACCGGGTGCACGTGGTGGAAGCCAACCTGCGGGAGGATGCCCGCCATCTTTACCATAAGCGTGTGTTCTATATCGACGAGGACAGCTGGAACATTGCCCTGGCGGATCAGTACGACGACCAGGGCAATCTTTACCGGGTGACCATGGCCATGCTGAAAAACTTCTACGACCTGCCCGGTGTGTGGATCGACATTGCGGCTTATCATGATCTGAAGGTACGCCGCTACCACGTTCAGGGGCTGGTGAATGAAACCGAGGGTTCAAGGGTGTTCAAGGATGATTTTCCGGGCGACCGTTACTTTTCGCCCTTTACCCTGCGCCGGCGTTTGTCCGAATAAAGAGGCTTTTTGTTAATTTCTGTGAAATCAGCGTGACTGATTGCTCGCCACTATGTAACGGCGTGTAAGGTCGGGGCTGGGCGCTAGCAAGTTCATGAGAAATAGTTAAGAATGCGACAAGATCCCATAATGTCCGTTAGACGACTCAGGCGACAGGAGTGGTGACTGTCAGGCTCCTGTTTGTAGTCAAAACAAAAAGATGGTCGGCCAAGATGTACGAGACTATGCAAAAAAAACTGATCCCCGCACTGTGCATTTCGTTGCTGGCCGTGGCCAGCGTAACCACCACCCACGCTGCCGTGTCCCAGGCCCAGGCCAACCGCCTGGGTAACAGCCTGACGCCTTTCGGGGCGATCCGGGCGGGGAACTCGGAAGGCACTATTCCCCGCTGGACGGGCGGTGACACCACCATCCCCGATGGCTATCAGGGTAACGGCGACCACCATGTCAATCCTTACCCCGACGATGAGCCGCGCTACGTGGTGACCGCCGACAATATCGAGGAATACCGGGATGTGCTGCCGGACGGGGTGGCCGCCCTGATCAACCGGTATCCGGACACCTTCAAGGTACGGGTATTCCCGACACGCCGGACCCACACCGCGCCGGACCATATCGTTGTTAACACCCGCAACAATGCTACCTCAGCTTCTCTGGCTGATGGTGGTAACGGCATCAAGAATGCCTTCGGCGGGCATCCGTTCCCGATCCTCCACGGCACCAGCGAGGAAAAGGCCAAGCAGGCCATCTGGAACCACACCACCCGTTGGCGTGGCCGTTATGTCAAGCGGGAATTCTCCGAAGTTGTGGTTGTCGGCGGCAAGTTCCGCCCGGTTACCATGCGCCAGGAGGTTTTCTTCAACTGGAACCTGGAAGGCGGCAGCAAGGAGACCCTGGACAATATCGCCAACTACTACCTGTCCACGGTGACCGCGCCGGAGCAGTACGCCGGGGGCGGCATACTGACTCACGACACCCTGGACCAGGTCAAGGAGCCCCGTAAGGCCTGGGGGTTCAGCGCCGGTGAGGTTCGCCAGGCACCCAGCCTGGGCTATGACGCGCCGATTGCATCATCAGGTGGTCTGCGTACCGTGGATGACACCGACCTCTACAACGGAGCGCCGGACCGTTTCAACTGGGAGTACAAGGGGCTGGAAGAGAAGATCATCCCCTACAATAACTTCGAGCTCTCCAATGATAAATACACCTACGATGAAGTGCTCGGCGACCAGCACCTGAACCCGGACCTGATGCGCTGGGAACTGCACCGGGTGCATGTGGTGGAGGCTACCCTGCGGGAAGACGCCCGCCACCTGTACCACAAGCGGGTGTTCTATATTGACGAGGACAGCTGGAACATCGCCGTGGCGGATCAGTACGATGACAAGGGTAACCTGTGGCGTGTATCCACCGGCATGCTCAAGAACTTTTACGATCTGCCCGGCGTGGTAAATTCCCTCGATGTCTTCCATGACCTGCATAAAGGCCTGTACCACGTTTCCGGTCTGGTGAACGAATCCGGGCGCGCCCGCCTCTACGAGGACGAATTCCCGGGCAAACGGTACTTCTCACCGTTCACCCTGCGCCGTCGTCTCTCCGAAGACTGAGACGAATTGCAGGATGTGTCACAGGGAAGTGACACGACATACCATCTCTCCTCACTCTTCCTCGTCTGGGCGCCAGACAGCTCCCATCCTTTGCCCTTAATCTGTTGACAGGTTTTCGACCCTTCTTCACCTGGAGGGACTGCTTCTTTATTGCGACCGTTTCTGGTCAGCCTGGTGCCTGGCCAGGCTACAAAAACAACAGATCAAGGCAGGCTGAATCATGGAATTTCATAACAAGAACACCTTTTGGTGGATGTCGTGCAGCACTGTGCTGGCTGCAACCCTGTTAGCGGGTTGTGGCGGCGGAGGCGGATCGGGCTCCGACGATGAGACCCCCACCCAGGTCAATACCGAGACTACGGTCAGCCAGGGCAAGGTCAACGGAACCAATGAGCCCGGGATGATTGCGTTCAGGGGGATTCCCTATGCGCAACCACCGGTCGGTAACCTGCGTTTTGCGCCTCCCCAGCCTGCCGGCGCGTGGGAGGGAACCTTGCAGGCGGATGAGTTTGGCAACAATTGTCCCCAAACCGGTAGTGCCTTCAACGGGTTTGCCGACAGCCTGGATGAAGACTGTCTGTTCCTGAACGTGTATAAGCCGAAATCGGGCAACAACCTGCCGGTGATGGTGTGGATCCACGGCGGGGCCTTTATCACCGGTTCCGGGGGCGAATCCTATGAGCCATTCCGGCTGGTGTCCGAGGACGTAGTGGTAGTCACCATGAACTACCGGCTGGGTATTCTGGGCTTCCTGCCAGCCGCCGGTCTGCCTGAGGGGAACGGTCAATTCGGTCTGCTGGACCAGCAACTGGCCCTTGAATGGGTGCAGGAGAACATCGGGGCGTTCGGTGGCAATCCGGATAACGTGACCATCTTCGGTGAGTCCGCCGGTGGCCACAGCGTGCTGTCACAGCTGGTATCCGCCGGGGCCAGCACCGGCTCCGAGGGCCTGTTCCACAAGGCCATTGTCCAGAGTGGGGCCTATCAGCCCACACAGATTCCGCAAGCCGTTGGTGAAACGGTCATTGGTGCACCGGTTGTAGCCGCGCTTGGCTGCGAATCGGCGCCTGACGTGGCAGCCTGCCTGCGGGACGAGGGGATTACCACCGAGGAAATTCTGACGGCCCAGGGCGATATGTGGTTCAACCCCACCTGGGGTCAGGGCATGCTGCCTCATTCCATCCAGGCGGCGTTGACTCAGCAGGGTGATGCCACCTTCCCGCAAGGCGTGCCGGTGATGACCGGTAATAACCTGAACGAAGGGCGTTTGTTCCTGGCGCTGGATGAAATTCCGTTCCTGTTGATGGACCCACCCTCCCCGAATCCGGTGGATACGAGGGATGAGTACGACACGGAACTGACGGCCCTGCTGGGTACGGACCCGCGTGGTCTTGATGTAGCCCAGATCGGGAACGATTACCTGAATACCAGCAACAGCCCGCTTAACTCGCCAGTGGTGACCGACCCGGCCGACCCAGACCGTTTCACCCTGGCCCTGGCTTCGATCCAGACCTCCTGGCGCTTTGCCTGCAACCAGATCGACCAGGTGGAAAGCCTGTCCGCCCAGGGGGTCAATACCTACGGTTACTGGTTTACCGACCAGGACGCTCCGAGTCTGTTCGGACCGCTGACGGCCGGGCTGAGCTTCGACCTGGGAGCTGCTCATGCCCTCGAGATCCAGTACGTGCTGAACTCGGAAGAGACAATGCGTGAACGGGGCGCTACCGATGCCCAGATCGACCTGTCGGAGCAGATGATCCAGTACTGGGTCCAGTTCGCACGCAATGGCAACCCAAGTCTCGATGATGGTACCGCCACCTGGACGGCCTACGGTAACGGTAGTGAGCTGATGGAGCTGGAACCGTCGACCCTTGGTAACGCCGCACTGGTCAACGCCAGCATGGCGGAAGATGCCCACAACTGTGCCTACTGGGATAACCCTCCTCTGTTGCCGCGCTAAGCCCGGTCGCCCAGGCCCGGAGCGGAGTGCTACCGCCCCGGGCCTGGCGAATGCCGGCGTAATATTGCGGAACAAAACTTCAGTCTCCCCTCGCGGCCCACTATGGACCCTCCTGCTCCAGACAGTAGGTTGCCACCCTATTAACCTTCTGAATGCTCCTCCCATAAAGCGAATGCTCGCTTTATGGGGCGCGACGAATGAACTCTCTGAGACAATAACAACGAGGCATTACCATGAACATGACAAGAAACAGGGCCTGGCAACTGGCCCTGGGTGCCGTTCTCGGCTCAGCGCTGCTTTCCGGCTGTGGCGGATCCTCCTCGGGCTCTGACGATGACCCTGCACCCACGCCAGATCCCACGGTAAGGTCGACCCAGCAGGGTGATGTACAAGGCGTTGAAGAATCCTGGGGCCTGTCTTTCAAAGGCATTCCCTATGCACAGCCTCCTGTGGGCGACCTGCGCTACGCAGCCCCGGTCCCAGCGGAGCCCTGGACAGAAACCCTGAGTGCCGATAGTTTCGGTGGCAGTTGCATCCAGCCCCAGAGCACCTTTGGCGCAGCAACTGCCACAGAGGATTGCCTGTACCTCAACGTGTACCAGCCTGAAGATGCCGATGGCACGAACGCTGTCATGGTATGGATTCATGGGGGTGCCTTCGAGACGGGCTCAGGCAACAGCTATGTACCGACCGATCTGGTCGATCAGGGCGTTGTGGTGGTCACCATCAACTATCGTCTGGGTGTGCTGGGCTTCCTGTCCCACCCGGACCTGGCCGCTGAGGACCCCGATGGTTATTCAGGTAGCTGGGGCCTGCTGGACCAGCAGCTTGCCCTGCAATGGGTTCAGGACAATATCGAAAGCTTCGGCGGCAACCCGGACAACGTGACAATTTTCGGTGAGTCTGCCGGTGGTGCGAGTGTCCTGTCGCACGTTGTTTCCCCGACAGCGACAGAGCTGTTCGACAAGGCTATCGTGCAGAGCGGTGCTTACACTGCTATACAGCCTGACCAGGCTGCCATTGAGGCTGCTGGCGATACGTTCTACCAGGGCCTTGAGTCATCGTGTTCTGATATCGCCTGTATCCGTGAGCTTGATGCGTCTGTGATTCAGGCTGCTCAGGCCGCTGCCGGTCTGGATTTTGTTCCCAGCCGTCGCGGCGACATCCTGCCAAAGAGCATCAGCACTTCCCTGACGGACGGAGATTACAATAAAGTTCCGGTCATGACCGGCAGTAACCTGGACGAATGGCGGTTGTTCGTGGCTATTGGCGAGGCGACTCGCTTGCGCGCCGGCCAGCCTGAGGCAGACGCGATTCTGGATGCGGATGATTATGCACCCGAGGTGGCCAGCCTGATTGGCGTTGATGAAGCCACGGCGCAGAGCATCATCAACGGCTACTACCCGCTGTCGGCGTACGACAACACCAGCGTCGCCGTTAGTGCTGTCGGCACCGACGTGGTCTTCTCCTGCGGAATGCTGGGGCAGATCGGGCAGCTGGTTGCCAGCAGTGAAAATGCGGTCTATGCCTACGAATTTCAGGACAGGGACGCTCCCTCGATCATAGGCGATGCAAGCTTCTACAGCTTCGACCTGGGAGCGGCCCATGCCTTCGAGATCCAGTACATCTTCGG
This sequence comes from Marinobacter lacisalsi, assembly GCF_042651045.1. Classification (NCBI taxonomy): domain Bacteria; kingdom Pseudomonadati; phylum Pseudomonadota; class Gammaproteobacteria; order Pseudomonadales; family Marinobacteraceae; genus Marinobacter; species Marinobacter lacisalsi. Next base: position 29,285 of record NZ_JBHSDI010000061.1, on the reverse strand, counting down.
TTCCCGGGCCAGTCGTGAAGCCAACGGGATGCAGTCGGCTTCTCTCGATTTGGCGGATGCCATGACCTCGTATTGGGCCAATTTTGCGAAGACCGGCGACCCCAATCCGTCCGATGGCACTGGAGTGAGCTGGCCCGCAGTCAGCGCCACCGGAGAAATCATCCAACTGGACCCCGATGGAATAGCGACCACGACAACGGCGCAGTTCGGCACGGATCATAAATGTGGCTTCTGGAGCAGTTTCTGAAGCAGGACTTTGTCTCCCGGAACAGGGGCAGAAACAACCATGTCTGATCGGGGCGGCCTTCGGGCCGCCCTTTTTTGTAAAATGATTCCCCCTAATGAATAATGGAGCACCATTCCAATAACGATCACTACTCATCAGGGGAGTTCCATGAAAACACGCATCACTGAACTGTTTGGCATCGAGCATCCGATCATCCAGGGCGGCATGCACTGGGTGGGCTATGCGGAGCTGGCGGCTGCCGTTTCCAATGCTGGTGGCCTGGGTATTATCACTGCGCTGACCCAGCCCACGCCCGATGACCTGGCGAAAGAAATCGCCCGCTGCAAGGAACTGACCGACAAGCCCTTCGGCGTCAACCTGACCTTCCTGCCATCTTTCCAGGAACCCCCCTATCCCGAGTACATCCAGGCCATTATCGACGGCGGCGTAAAGATCGTGGAGACCGCCGGTCGCAGCCCGGAGAAGTACATGCCCGCGCTTCATGAGGCCGGCATCAAGGTGATCCACAAGTGCACCTCTGTCCGCCACGCGCTCAAGGCCCAGAAGATTGGCTGTGATGCGGTGAGCGTCGACGGCTTCGAGTGTGGCGGCCACCCCGGTGAGGACGACATCCCCAACTTCATCCTGCTGCCCCGGGCGGCCGAGGAGCTGGAGATCCCCTTCGTCGCTTCCGGCGGTATGGCCGATGCCCGCAGTCTGGTGGCCGCGCTGGCCCTGGGTGCCGACGGCATGAATATGGGCACCCGCTTCCTGGCCACACGGGAAGCGCCGGTGCATGATCGCGTGAAGGAAACCATCGTCGAGTCCGACGAACTGCAGACACGCCTGGTCATGCGCCCGCTGCGTAACACTGAGCGCGTGCTGAAAAACGCGGCGGTGGACGAGATTATCCGTATCGAGAAAGAGAAGGGTGCCGACACCCAGATCGAGGATATCCGTCACCTGGTCTCCGGTGCCAAGGGCAAGCTGGTATTGCACGAAGGCAAGATGGACGAGGCGGCCTGGAGCTGCGGCATGGTAGCCGGACTGATCCACGATGTGCCATCCTGTGAGGAACTGATCAACCGCATCATGAGCGACGCGGACACTCTCATTCGTGATCGCCTCATGGGGCTTCTGTAAGGAGACGGCACCATGGCAGACGTCAACCTGCTCACCGACGGTGGACAATTCTTTGAAGGGCCCCGCTGGCGGGATGACCGCTGGTGGGTCTCCGACTTCTACCGTCAGGCCATTTACACGGTGACGGTGGACGGGCTGGTGGACAAGGTACTGGACGTGCCTCACCAGCCTTCAGGCCTGGGCTGGCTGCCGGATGACTCCCTGCTGTTTGTCTCGATGGTGGACCAGAAGGTCATGCGCCGGTCGCCAGACGGCGAGGTCAGCGAGTATGCGGATCTTTCCGACCATGCCACCGGCCACGTCAATGACCTGGTGGTGGCCAACGACGGCAATGCCTGGGTAGGCAACTTCGGGTTCGACCTGATGGAAGGTGAGGACCTGATGCCGGCGAAGCTGATGCGCATTGACCCGGAAGGCAACCTCAGTGTCGCCGCTGAGGACCTGTACTTCCCCAATGGCATGGTCATAACCCCGGACCAGAAAACCCTGGTGGTCGGCGAGACCTTCGGCAACAGCATGACTGCCTTCACCATTGCCGACGACGGCGAGCTCTATGACCGTCGCGCCTGGGCCGAATTCGGTTCACGGCCGGCGGCAGGGCCCCGCGCCGAGATGCTGAAGCAGCTCAGCATAGGCCCCGATGGTTGTGGCCTGGATGCGGAGGGTCAGATCTGGATCGCCGATGCCTTCAACCAGCGCTGCATCCGTGTAGCGGAAGGTGGCGAGATCACCGACGAGATCAAGGCCCCGGATGGCCTGGGCGTCTTTGCCTGTATGCTGGGCGACACCGACGGCCGCACATTGCTGATGTGCTGTGCTCCGGATTCCTCCGCCAAGCGGCGCAAGCAGGCCAACGAGGCCGCTCTGTACACCGCCCGGGTGTCGGTGCCCCACGCCGGCAACCCCTGACTTCCAGTCTTTTATCCTGCCATGATGTCACGCCGGTCCCTGTGGGGCCGGCGTGATACTTTTGTGATCAATAGCGGACACACTGTTTAGGGGCGCGTGAGTGTGTCGTGACATCGTCTCTCCAGAATGGCTCGTGAACAGGCAATCGTCTGATTCACCAACCGTTAATCAAGGAGAGAACCATGAAACACATCGCACTGATGCTCACCCTGGCACTGGCCACTGCCGCCTCGTCTGCCGTGGCAGATCATCATATGGAGAAAGAGGCCATGGATGATGGCATGATGGAAGACAAGGCCATGCACGATGACGACATGATGAACGACGACATGATGGAGAAGGAAGACGCCATGTCCCCGGACACCATGATGGATGATGACCATGCCATGAAGGACGATGCCATGATGGATGACGACATGAAAAAAGACACCATGAACGACCACTGACGGACCTTCGCTTGAGCCGTACTGTACTGATTATCGAAGACAATCCCGGTATCGCCGAGCTGGTTCGGATGCACATCCAGGATCTGGGGCTGCATCCGGTGCTGGCGGACCGGGGCGACACCGGGCTCGACAGGTTCCGGGAAGGGGGCGTGGATCTGGTGATCCTCGACCTCATGCTGCCCGGCCTGGACGGGCTTGCGGTATGCCGTGAAATCAGGGCCGGCACAGATTACGTGCCGGTACTGATGCTGACAGCGAAAAGCACCGAGCTGGACCGGGTGCTGGGGCTGGAAATGGGGGCCGACGACTACCTCACCAAACCTTTCAGCGTGGCCGAGCTGGCGGCGCGGGTGAAGGCCCTGTTTCGCCGCGTGGATGCCCTGGCCAGGCGGGATGTGAATGCCTCGCCGGACCAGGAGATTGTCCGGGACGGCCTGCGTATCGATCCGGCCCGGCGCAGCGTTCTGGTGCACGGGCAGCCCGTGGAGCTGACCGCCCGGGAATTCAACCTGCTCTGGCATTTTGCCTCCAACCCCGGTCGGGTGTACTCCCGCAGCCAGTTGCTGGATGCCGTCTGGGGGTACAACCACGACGGCTATGAACACACCGTCAACACCCATATCAACCGCCTGCGGGGCAAGATCGAGCGGGATCCGGCTCACCCCGAGTTTGTGGAAACGGTGTGGGGCGTTGGCTACCGGCTAAGGGACTGAACGATGGCCAATACCCTGTTCACCCGGCTTTCCCTTGGCCTTTTCCTGCTGCTGATGGCCGTGGCGGTTCTGTTTTCGGTGCTCAGTCTGGGATCACTGAAGCAGTACAACGCCTCCATAGACCAGGAACTGAACCGGGACCTGGCCAAACGGCTGGTGGCCGACCGCAACCTGGTGGCGGATGGCGAGCTGGACCAGCAGGCCCTCAAGGCCCTGTTTGAACTCTACATGAGCATTAATCCCAGTATCGAGATCTACCTGCTGGATACAGAGGGCCGCATCCTGTCCTATTCGGCGGATCCCGACAAGATCAAACGCAACCGCGTCTCACTGGAACCTGTCCGGCGTCTGCTCGGGGACATGGCGGACTATCCGGTGCTGGGCGATGACCCCAGAAGCCATGACCGGCGCAAGGTATTCTCGGTGACGCCGGTGCCCTCCGAGGAACGACGGGAGGGCTACCTTTACGTGGTACTTCGGGGGGGAGAATACGACTCCGCCGAAGCCATGGCCCGTAGCGGGCACTACATCGAGATGGCCGCCTGGGCCCTGGGAGCAAGCCTGGTGGTGGCGTTGCTGGCCGGTCTGGCCGTGTTCCGCATCCTCACCCGGCGGCTGACCCGTCTGACCGGCCTGGTGGCGGAGTTCGAACACAGCGACATGAGCCGCGAACCCCGCAAGACCTGGCGTCAGCAGCGCCCGGTAGTGCGCGACGAGATCGACTACCTGGGCGTCACCTTTGATGATATGGCCAGCCGGATTACCTCCCAGATCCGGCAGTTGCAGGAAAAGGACACCCAGCGGCGGCGCCTGGTTGCCCAGGTGTCCCATGACCTGCGCACGCCCCTAGCCTCCATCCAGGGCTACATCGAGAGCCTGAAGCTGCGGTCCGGTCGACTGAGCCCGCAAGAGCGGGACGCTTTCCTCGATATCGCGTTGCGGGAAAGCCGTCGCCTGGGCAGGCTGGTGGACGAGTTGTTCGAACTTGCCTCACTGGAGGCCTGTGAACGCAAGCCGGAGACGGAGCCCTTCTCCCTGGCCGAACTGGTCTACGATGTGGTCCAGAAGCACCAACAGGAAGCCGACCGCCGCCAGGTGGCCTTAATGGTGACCGGCGATCCGGCCATGCCCATGGCCAGCGGTGACGTGGCCATGACCGAGCGGGTGCTGGATAACCTGATCAGCAACGCGCTGTCGTACAGCGTGGCAGGTGGTGTTGTTGAGCTGTGTTTTGAAGGGACCAGTGCGCCCGCCGTCATGGTGAGGGATGCCGGCCCGGGCATACCGGAGCAGGATTTGCCCCATATCTTTGATCCCTTCTATCGTGGCAGCCAGGACGCCGGCAAGGTTGAGGGGCTGCATGCGGGCCTTGGGCTGGCGATTGCCCGCCACATCATGGACCTGCAGCAGGGAAGCATCAGGGCTGGTAACCGCGCCGGCGGTGGCGCCGAGTTCCGGATCCAGCTTCCTGTCCACCGTGCCGGCGGTGCCTGATCCCGATCGTTATTCATTCGTAAGAATTCAGGGAACACCCTGTTACGTCATGCCCTCATACTGACAGGGTCAATGATCAGGAGATGTTGTTATGAAACGATTACTGGTAGCCAGTCTGATTGCTCTGCCGATCGCGTTTGCCGCCCTGTCCACCGGGGTATTTGCACAGAAAGACAATCGCTCGGTCCACGCGCCGGACGATCCGGATCTGGCGGTAGCCACCTTTGCCGGCGGCTGCTTCTGGTGTGTCGAGGCCGGCTTCGAGAAGATCCCCGGTGTGGTGGAAGCCGTATCCGGTTACGCCGGCGGCAGCGAGCCGTCGCCCACCTACGAGCAGGTCTCATCGGGACAGACCAACCACACCGAGGCCGTACAGGTCTACTATGACCCGGACAAGATGACCTATGAAGGACTGCTGGCAGGGTTCTGGCGGTTCATGGATCCCACGGATGCCGACGGTCAGTTCGTGGACCGGGGCCAGCAGTACCGCCCGGCCATCTTCTACCACAATGAGGAGCAGAAGCAGCTGGCGGAAACTGCCAAACAGACGCTGGCGGAATCCGGCCGCTACGACGACCCGGTGGTGATCGAAATCACGGAGCTGGACCAGTTCTATGAGGCCGAGGACTACCACCAGGACTATTACAAGAAGAACCCGATTCGCTACAAGGTCTACACCTTCAACAGCGGCCGTTTCCAGTTTATCGACAAGTACTGGACGGAAGAGGAGCAGGATGTGGATTTCTCCCGCTTCCAGCCGGATTCTGACAGCGCCAGCAGTGACAACAGGGCCGGAGCATTCAGCCGTATCGTCACTGGCGCGGGCTTTGACGCCGCCAGCTTCACCATGCCGGACGAGGCGACGCTGCGCAGCCAACTGACCGACCTGCAGTATGAGGTTGCCCGGGAAGATGGCACTGAAAGGGCCTTCGACAACCTGTACTGGGACAATAAAGAACCGGGCCTGTACGTGGATATTGTCTCCGGTGAACCGCTGTTCTCCTCCCGCGACAAGTACAAGTCCGGCACGGGCTGGCCCAGCTTTACCCGGCCGGTCAGCGACGATGCGGTGGTGGAAAAGGAGGACAACAAACTGTGGATGACCCGTACGGAAATCCGCAGCCGCCATGCGGACTCGCACCTGGGCCATGTGTTCGATGACGGCCCGGCCCCCACTGGCCTTCGTTACTGCATGAATTCCGCCGCCATGGCGTTTATCCCGCTGGACGAGATGGAAGCGGTGGGCTACGGCGAGTATATCGATGAGGTCCGGGAGCCCTGAGCTGGAAAATGCTATAGCCAGAGGTCGCTGACCGGCGTATCCGCCCCGAAGTGATGGCGGACCTGCGCCTGCAACAACTCGGCGGTGGCGATGGCGTCAATCAGCGCGTTGTGGCCCGGGTAGTGGGGCAGGTGGTAGCGCAGCCGGCTGTCCGCCAGGCGTATGGATATCGGCTGGCGGCCCATCAGTCGCTGCCAGCGGCTGGGGTTCCGGTCCGGGTGCAGGTATGCCTCGTTGGCCATGGTGTCGATTAATGGAAAATCGATACCTTCCTTCAGCCGCCATTCCACTGCCACGTTGAAGAATGGTCGCTCTATGGCACGGTAGTGAACCACCATTATGCGGCCCGCCAGGGCCGGCAGCAGTTCCCCCAGGATGTCCCCGAAATCCGGCGCGTGTTCAATGTCCGAATGGGTAATGCCGTGAATGGTCACGGATGTCTGATGCAGGGGCAGGGGTGGCCTTACAACCCAGTGCCGGGCCCCTGGCAGGCTGATCCGGTCAAGGGTGAAAGGGACCAGGCCGATGCTGACAATGGAGTGCTGGTCCGGATCCAGCCCGGTGGTCTCGAAATCCACCGCCACCATCGGAACCTTCGATATCGGCGTGTCGGGCGGCACACACCCGGCCTCATAGAAGGCCTTCAGCCCAGGGTCACGGGCCTTGCCGGCCAGGGCTGACAGCTTTCCCGGCCAGTCGCCAGGGGACCTCTGCCCGCTGGCCTGTTCTGCTTCGTTGCTGCTCATGGGACTCCCGCAACCTATTTGGGAATGGGGGCATTGTAGCGGTACCGCAGGAATTTCTGGGCCTGGCTGACAACCTGGAACGCTTCCTTCAGGTGGCTGCGCTCAAAAGGTGAGAGGTCCTCCGGCCGCACATTGTTGTCAGGCTCACGTCCGTCTTCCATGGCCAGTGCCTGGTGCCGGATCCGCACGATCGCGATAAATTCCATGGCGTCCCGCAGGTTGTTTGCACCATCGTCCGGCAGAATCCGGGTCTTGGCGATGTCTGTCAGCCGGCCGAAGGAATTCTGGCGTCGCGACCCGCAGGCCAGGGCGTGCACGCGGATCAGGTCAGACACCGGCGCGGTGCCCCGGCGCTTGAGGTTGAACGTGTGCCGTTGCTGGCCACTTTCTTCCAGCACGAACTTGCGGAAAAAACCCAGCGGCGGCGTGCGATTCAGGGCGTTGCGGGCCAGCAGCGACAGGAATCGCTGGCTGTCCGGGGCCCGGGTGGCAATCAACTCCTTGAGGGCGTCGGCAAGAGCCATTTCCCCGTACACCCCATCCAGATCGAAGAAGATATTGCTGTTCAGCAACGCCTCCGCCTTGGGGTTGTCGATCCAGTCGATGAAATAGTCCTTCCATACCGACAGGGGCTGCCGCCATTTCTTGTTGGTGGCCATGATGTCGCCCGTGCAGTAGGTGTAACCGCATTCCGCCAGGCCATCACTGACGAATGTCGCGAGGGCCAGGAAGTACTCGTCGTGCTGTTCCGGGTCAAAGCTGTCGTCCAGCACCATGGCATTGTCCTGGTCGGTCACGATCAACTGCTCGTCCCGGGCCATGGAGCCCAGCGCCAGGAAACAGTAAGGCACCGGTGGTGGGCCCAGTTTCTCCTCACCCAGTTCCAGCAGGCGCTGGGTGAAGCTGCGACCGATACCGGCCATGGCACTGCCAATCATGTGGGAATTGGCATCTTCATTGACCATGCGTATAAAGCTGGCACGCACGTCCTTGCTGACCGCTTTCAGGCCCTTCACATCCTGCTGGCGATGGATGTTGCTGACCACATACAGGCTGCTCTGGGACTCGTACTTGAGGATGTCGGACAGGGCAATCACACCACGGGTCTTGCCATTTTCCACCACCGGCAGGTGATGCACGTTGTTGTGCAGCATCATCAGCATGGCTTCGAAGATAAAGGCGTCCGCCCGTATGGTGATCAGTTCCCGGGACATGATATCGGCAATGGGCGTCTCCGACGGCAGCGCATCGGCCACGGCCCGGGTCCGCAGATCCCGGTCAGTAATAATGCCCACCAGATCGCCCACGTTCTCGCCACTGCCTTCAATCAGCGGCAGGGCGGATACCCGTTGCTCGGTCATGATGCGGGCGGCTTCCTGCAGGCGCACCGTGGCAGGAGCCATGACCGGTTCCCGGCTGATCAGCCGCGACACCCGCGAAGTCATCAGTTCGTTGCCCTGCTGGGACCGGCTGACAGCGGAGCGCAGCCGGCTGTTGTCCTCGACTTCCACGAAGTCGGCGAACACCTCCTGGGTGTCGAACAGGTGCTGGAACATCGGGTAGGGGATCAGGTACACCAGCGTGTCTTCAAGGGCGGTGGCGGGAAAGCGCACTTTCTTGCCCATCAGCAGCCCGAACTGCCCGAATATTTCACCTTCGCCGGCACGGTTGTAGAGTTCCCCGGAGCGCCGGTAAACCTCCACGGCACCGCTGCGGATATAGTGCAGGTCGGTGTTCTTCTGGCCCAGTTCCAGGATCTGTGATCCGGCCCGGAAATAGGCTATCTCGATGCTGCCCGCGACGTCGTCCAGCACAGACTCAGGCAGCTCGGCAAAGGGCGAGTGTTGCTGGAGGTGATTCCGGATGTCGATCAGTTCCGCTTGCATTGTCGAACCTGTAATCCTGTAATGTTTATCGCACTATAGCAGCTATGCCGGTCCTGCCCGATGTCTCCGTTAGTCGCAAGTGACGGCAGAAACCTGATCATGGCAAAGGAAGAGGAAACGCTGCATGAGCAACCGCGACACAAAAACACTGGTCCTGGGGGGCGTGCGCTCGGGCAAGTCCTCACTGGCAGAGCAGCTTGCCGTTGAGGTTGCCGGCCCGGTGGTCTATCTGGCCACCGCCACTGCCGGCGATGACGAAATGGCGCGCCGTATTGCCCGCCACCAGGACCAGCGCCCCAGTGACTGGGGGCTGGTGGAGGAACCGGTGGACCTGGCGGCCGTGTTGTCGGCGAAGGGCGCGCAATCCCCCGCCCCCTGCCTGCTGGTGGACTGCATGAGCTTGTGGGTCAGCAACCTGCTGCACATCGCCCAGAGCCGGTTCTCTGAACATCGGCAGGGGTTTCTGGATGCGCTGGTGGACTATCCCGGGGAGGTCATTATCGTCAGCAATGAAGTGGGCCTGGGTATTATTGGCATGGACCCGCTGACCCGGCGCTTTGCTGATGAACTGGGCTGGCTCAACCAGGCCCTCGCCAGCCGCTGTGACCGGGTATTGATGAGCGTCGCCGGTCTTCAGCTAACCCTGAAGTGAGCCGTGGCTGAGCAGGCACGCCAGCCGCCCATGGGGTGACTCGTCCAGCCGGATGCGGCTGCGGCTGGCATAGGGCACCGCCATCGTGCGGAAGGCGGCTTCCAGCGGTGTTTCCAGGATCTCGGCCAGCACCATGCGGATGACCCCGCCATGGCAGACCACCAGCACCCGCTGACCGGCCAGCGCTTGCGTCCAGTGGGCCCAGGCCTGTGACACCCGCTTCCGGAAGTCGGCCAGGGTTTCACCACCGGGGGGCGGGTAAGCCACCGGGTTGCTCCAGAACTGTTGCAGGGCATCGCCCCAGGTTGCCATGACCTGGTCGGTCGTATGGCCCTCCCAGTCTCCGAAGCCGATTTCCTGCAGGCGTTGCTCGGTATGCATCGGCACCCCGAGCCGGTCGGCCATCTCCCGTGCAAACCCGGTGCAACGGAGCAGGGGGGAGGTGACTATCACGTCCCAGTGGTCCTCTGGCGTGATGGCCCGGCGCATTTGCTGCCAGCCTTGCTCGCTGAGGGCGTGGTCGGTCTGCCCCCGGAACATGGGCCCCCCTTCGGGCTCGCCATGGCGGATCAGGTCGATGAGGGTGGTGGTCATGCCCGGTTACTCACGCCGGCATCGTCAAACGTGGCCATGCCATTGTGCAGGGCGCAGGCCGAGCGCAGCAGCGGCACGGCGATGGCGGCGCCGCTGCCCTCCCCCAGGCGCATGCCCAGATCCAGCAGCGGTGTGGCCTCCAGGGCATCCAGCACCCGCTGGTGGCCGGGTTCCGCCGAGCGGTGGCCGAACAGCAGCCACTCCCGCACCTGCGGCTGTTGCCGTACCGCCACCAACGCGGCGGTGGACACGATAAAACCATCCACCAGTACCGGAATCCGGCGCTGGGCGGCGCCCATGATCGCCCCGGTGATTGCCGCGATCTCCAGCCCGCCGAGGGACTGCAGTGCCGTCAGCGGGTCACGGTGACCGCCGTGGCGCTGAAGGGCGCGGACCACCACGGCCGCCTTGTGGGACAGGCCTTCGGCATCCAGGCCGGTACCGGGGCCCACCAGTGCCTCCGGGGCTTCACCCAGCAGCGCGCAGGCCAGCGCGGCGGCCGAGGTGGTGTTGCCGATGCCCATATCCCCTGCAATAAACAGGTGGGCACCGGCATCGGCTGCCCGTCCGGCGGCGGCATCTCCCGCCTGGAGGGCGGCGCTGACCTGGTCTTCGGTCATGGCCGATTGGCGCATCAGGTTGGCGGTGCCCGGCGCAATGGGCCGGTGACGAACGCCCTCAAGCTGTCCTTCCAACGGGGTGGCCGTTCCCAGGTTGACCACCTCCAGGCTGGCGCCCAGTTCCCTGGCCATCGCGCTGATGGCGGCCCCGCCATTGGCAAAGTTGGCGATCATCTGGCCGGTAACCGCCTGGGGGAAGGCCGACACCCCCTCGTCGCAGACACCATGGTCGCCCGCAAACACCGTGATGGCCACCTGATCGATCACCGGGTGGTCATGGCCCTGCATGGCACACAGGTCCACCGCCAGTGTCTCCAGCCGGCCCAGGGATCCCGAGGGTTTGGTGAGCATGCCCTGGCGGGCCAGGGCCCGTTGTCGGGCGGCGGCGTCCGTCGGCTGGGGTGGGCTGGTCCAGGCTGAGGGCAGGGGCATGGTGGTGGTCCGTCGGTGGATTGTGGGGTGGCTCGGGGACGATTCCGGGCCAAAATGGTCGGATGTGCGCCGGTCAGTGTCAAGAACGTATCCCGGTGGCGTAGACTGTGGGTCTTTTGCAGACACGGGAAACGGGCGATTGAACGAGATGGTTGTACCCGCTCTGGTATGTGGTGCCGCATTATTGCTCGACCACTGCCTGGGCGAACCCCGCCGGTGGCACCCGGTGGTGGGCTTCGGCAATCTGGCGGCGGCCGTGGAACAGCGCCTGAACCGGGGCGCAGGCGCTGGAATCGCTCGCGGTCTGCTGGCGGTTGTGGCTCTTGTGGTCCCGCTGACGCTGCTGGCGTGGCTGGTTGTGCAGGCGGCGCCCTGGTGGCTGGTGTTCGTGGTGGAGGCCGTGGGGCTATGGCTGGCATTGTCCCTGCGTGGACTGCGGGAGCATGGTCTGGCGGTGGCAGTGCCACTGGAAAAACAGGACCTCACCGGGGCGAGACGGGCGGTCGGTGCCATTGTCAGCCGCGATGCTGAACGGCTGGATGAGCAGGGCATTGCCAGGGCTGCCACCGAATCCATGCTCGAGAATGGCGCTGACGCCGTCTTTGCCAGCCTGTTCTGGTTTCTGGTGGCGGGTCTGCCGGGGGTGGTGCTTCACCGGATGGTGAATACCCTTGATGCCATGTGGGGCTATCGTAGTGAGCGCTTCCTGACCTTTGGTCGGGTAGCCGCGAGGCTGGACGATGTCATGAACTGGATACCGGCACGGCTGACCGCGCTGACCTACGCGGTGCTCGGCGACACCCGCCAGGCCCTGCGATGCTGGCAGACCCAGGCCTCTGCCTGGGACAGCCCCAATGCCGGGCCGGTGATGGCCGCGGGTGCCGGTGCGCTTGACGTCAGACTCGGTGGGGCAGCGCCTTATGGCGCCCGCATTCGCCGCCGCCCGATACTGGGTGCCGGCAAGGCGGCATCAGCGGGCGCTATCCGCGCGGCGCTGGTCCTGGTTACCCACGGTGCATGGCTCTGGGTGGCGCTGGTGTTACTTGGCACCCTGGTAGTAACGGGAGGTAAGGGATGAGTACGACACTCGCCCATGGTGGCCGGCTGATCGAAGCCGCCCGTCGCTGGGGCATTCCCCTGGATCACTGGCTGGACCTGTCCACGGGCATCAATCGCCGGGGCTGGAAAGTGCCGCCATTGCCCGATCACCTGTGGCGACTGCTGCCGGAGGAAGACGATGGCCTGGGCCTGGTGCTGCGGGACTGGAGCCGGGCGCCCGGCAGCGCCGGCTGCCTGCCGGTGCCGGGCAGCCAGGCCGCCATCCAGACCCTGCCGCTGCTGCGTTCCCCCTGCCGGGTGGGTGTGCCCGAGCCCGGTTTTTCAGAACACGCCCGCTGCTGGGCCCTGGCCGGCCATGAGGTGGTCCCGGTGACCCTGGATCAGATCCGTGAGGGGGATGGCTGGTTACGCTCCCTGGATGTCATGGTGTGGATCAACCCGAATAATCCCACCGGTATGATTGTGGGCCGGAATCGGCTGCTGGACTGGCATGCCGCCCTGGTGGAGCGGGACGGCTGGCTGGTGGTGGATGAAGCCTTCGCCACTGGCTACCAGGGCCTGAGCATGGTGCCCATGGCGTCTGCGCCGGGCCTGGTGGTGCTGCACTCCCTGGGCAAGTTCTTCGGGCTGGCCGGGGTAAGGGCCGGGGCGGTTTACGCCGAACCCGCCATTACCGACGCCCTGGCCGCCCGGCTGGGGCCCTGGTCGCTCAGTTCCCCCGCCCGCTACATCATGGCGCGGGCACTGAAGGACACCATCTGGCAACAAAAGACCCTGGAGCGCCTGCGGTCCGACAGCGACCGTCTGGATCAGTCGATTCAGAGCCTGGGCCTGCCCGCTACCACCGGCACCCTGCTGTACCGCTACCTGGTTCACCCCGATGCGGCGGCCATGGCGGACTTCCTCGCCGGCCGGGGTGTCCTGGTGCGCCACTTCGACAATCCCCAGGCCTTGCGTATCGGGCTGCCTGGCGATGAGTTCGAGTGGGAACGTCTGGAGCGCACCCTGCAGCATTTGATGAATGTCGTTGACCAGCGCAGGACCGGTTGCTAGCCTGTCGCCCTGTTTTCAGGTGTCCCGGGAAGATACAGACCCGGGAATTTGGGAAGTCGGTGCGCCCCCAACAGGCAATTCCGACGCTGCCCCCGCAACGGTAATTGAGTCAAGGGTGATCGAACACGCCACTGTACCCCGGGTATGGGAAGGTGATCACCCGGTTCAGCATGCTGAGCCGCTCATAAGCCCGGAGACCGGCCTGATAACACACCTGGTGCTGCGGAGGGCGGCAAATGGTGGGTGAATCCGGCGCGTCTTCCCGAGCCTCCTGTCCTGCCCACCCTGCCTGCGGGCTTTTATCTCCCTGACCTTTGCAGCGACGTATCATCACCGTGCGGGTGCGCGCGGTTAGTCAGTGAGATCCGAACATGCGTATTACCGATCCAGCCAGTCTTGGTCTGGTCCTGCCTGCCTGTATTTTTCTGCCCCTTTCCGTAGCGGCTGCCCCGGCGGAGGAAGCCGGTCCGACAGCGATGGATCCCATTGTGGTGACGGCCACCCTCGGGCCCCGAACCCAGGGCGAGAGTCTTTCCTCGGTGACTGTCATTGATGAAGAAGAAATCGAACGCCAACAGCCGGCCGAGATGCAGGACCTGCTCCAAGGGCAGCCAGGCATCAATGTTATCTCCAACGGCTCATTCGGCAAGACCACCAGCGTCTTTACCCGGGGTACCAGCAGCGAGTCCACGGTGCTGCTTATTGACGGCATCCGCCTGCGTTCGGCCACCAACGGCAGCGCCCCATGGCAGCATGTACCGGTATCCATGATCAACCGCATGGAAATTGTCCGCGGTCCCCGCAGCTCGCTGTATGGCGCCGATGCGGTCGGCGGGGTGGTACAGGCGTTTCTGCCGGAACCTGGGCAGGCGACTGAAGGCTGGGTCGAGCTGGGTGGCGGCAGTTTCGATACCCGCCAGGGCGGGGCAGGCTTTTCCGCCAGCCGCGGCGATACCGGCATGACCCTGAGCGGCTTTCATCGTGAGACCGACGGCACTGCCATTATTGAAGATGGGGAAGACCGGGGGCATCGTAATACCGATGGCTTTGGCCGCGTGGTCCACCAACTGGACAACGGTGGAAAGGCCAGTGTGCTGTTCATGCAAAGCACCGGCAATTCAGAATTCGAGGGTGGCAACACCGACTTCATGGTGCGCACTATTGGCGGGTCCCTGGAAGCACCGGTCAGTGACAACTGGCGCACGGGTATCCGTTTGAGTGAATCCCGGGATGAACAGGACCGTTTCGGTTCCACAGAGTCCTGGTTCAATACGACTAGCCGGACAGCCCGCTGGGACAATACCCTGGCTTTGGGGCGACACGAGCTGGTCATTGGTGGTGAACTCCAGAACGACGAAGTGGATACCAGCGAGAGTTATGATGAAAACAGTCGCACCAACGCGGCCCTGTTTACTCAGGCCTCGTTCAACTTCGGCCCGGCAGACTTGCAACTGAGCCTTCGTGGGGACGACAACGAAGCATTCGGCAAGGAAACGACCGGCGGGGTGGCTGCGGGCTACCAGTTTGATGCCCATCACCGGGTACGTGCGGGTTACAACACGGCGTTCCGTGCTCCCACCTTCAATGACCTCTATTATCCAGAAGAGGACTACGGCAGCGTAATCTTTGTCGGCAACCCTGACCTGAAGCCGGAAGAGTCCGAAAGCCTCGAGCTGGGCGCCAGCGGCCGCTATGCGCATTGGTTTTGGGACGTGGCCCTTTATCAGCTGGAGGTGGACAACCTGATTGCCTGGACACCAGGAGATCCCTACTACTCGCCCCGCAACGTCAACAACGCCCGTATTCGCGGCCTGGAGCTAAGCTCCGGCTTCGAACTCGATCAGTGGCAGGCAAAGGCCGCTCTGACCCTGCAGGACCCCCGTGACCGGGATAGCGACAATCGCCTGACTCGCCGTACGGCCCAATCCCTGCGCCTGGACCTCGATCGGACCATTGGCAACTGGAATCTTGGCGGCACCCTGCTGGCCGAGGGCTACCGTTACGACGACCCGGAAAACGAGGACCGGTTGCCCGGCTTTGCCACCCTGGACCTGCGCGCCGGCTGGCAGTTTGCTGAGGACTGGTCCACCCGCCTGACGGTGGCAAACGTTCTCGACAAGGAATACTCCACCGCCCGGTATGATGACGATCACAAGTACATCGCCGCCGGTCGTACGGCATTGCTGACCGTGCGTTACGACATTCGATAGTACCAACCAGGGAGAGGGTGATGATGGAGTACGTTCCGACCGTCCTGCGGGCCTATCTGCAATACCTTGCCCTGGTAATACTGACGGCTGTGGCGCCGCATGTTTCCGGAGCCACGCTGTTGGGCGTGGTATCAGAGCGTTCCGCCGCGGAACTGGCCGCCGGCGCTGAAGCGTTTGCCGAGACCTACCCGGACCACCAGGTCATCCTCCGCACGCCGGAGCAGGTGGCCAGGCTGGATAAGGCCGAACTGGCCGACCTGATCGACAAGGCCGATGCCGTGCTCATGGCAGCCGTGTTTGGCGAGCAGGTAGGCCGGCTGGCCCAGGCTGTTAGTGCTGAAGCCGTCGAGCGGCCCTTTCCCATCCTGGTGGTGAACGGAGACCGATCCCTGACCCGGTTGTCACGCCTGGACGGCGAGTCACCCCTGGCCGATCTGGATGACCAGCAGCTCAACGAGCTGATGGCGGCGCCGGACCCGGGTGCCGATGTTGCGGCCCATAACGAGGGCCTGAAGAGCCGGTTTGCTGGTCAGGCATCCTGGCTTGAGGGCCGCATCCTCTACCAGGGGCGGACCCCGGATCATATGGACGCCCTGCTGCGCTGGCTGCTGGTGCAGGCAGGTCATGATCTGGACGTACCCGAGCTGCCATCCCGTTCCCTGATCCGCTACTACCGGGACGGCAAGGCGATGGAAGATCCCACGCAGCTTGGCTTGCAGTCAGGGCCCGTGGTGGCACTGCTGGACCTGGACAGTGGCGACCGCCCCGGCGACCGTGCCGTGCTGGACGACACCTGCCAGGCCCTTGAGTCCCGCGGCATGCAGTGCTTTGCTGTGCTCGCCCGCTGGGGTGGGGCCAGCCTGGAGGCGGTACGGGCTCTGCCTGACACGGTCGGCGACGCTAACCTGTCCGCTATTGTCAGCCTGCAGGACTTTACTGTTGGCGGTGGCGAAGGCCGCCGCCAGGTGACCGAGGCCCTGGAGCAACTGGACGTGCCAGTCATCAAGGGCCTTCGTCTTGCCTCCCGCACCCACAACCAGTGGCAGCTTTCCATTGATGGCGTGCCGGCGGACAAGGTGCACTACAAGCTGGCCATGCCGGAACTGCAGGGCGTCAGCCAGCCACTGGTGCTGGCGGTGTCCGAGCCGGAACAGATCCACGAACTCACCGGCGTGGCCCTGTCCCTGACACGTACGGTGCCAGACCGTATTGACGCGTTGTCCGAGCGCCTGTCCCGCTGGCAGACGTTGCAGAGCCGGGCCAATGAAGACAAGCGGGTTGCCCTCATCTACTACAATCACCCGCCGGGCCGGCAGAACGTGGGCGCGGACAACCTGGATGTGCCCGCCTCCCTGTTCGAGATGCTCCACTGGCTGAAGGATGAGGGCTACGATACGGGCCCCCTGCCGGAAAGCCCGGAGGCCCTGCTGGACCGCATCCAGGCGCAGGGCGTCAACCTGACCGACGACCCCCGCTCCCTGCGCGCCATGGCGGACCAGGTGCCACAGCTGTCCGCCGGTGATTATCGTGCCTACCTGGAAACGCTTCCCGACGTGGTACAGCAGGAACTGGTCCACGGACCGCTGGGCTATCTCCACGCCCGCCTGGAACAGGCCCACGAACTCGGCGAACAGGACATCGCCCTGGATGTGCTGGACCGGGGCATCGGCGACCTGCGCCACCTGATCGAACACCTGCAACACCCCAACCGCCCGAGGGCCCTGACAGAGCTGGACGAGTACGAGACTCTGTGGCGCCAGCGCCTGACCGAAGGCGGCCAGCGCGACGCGGTGAAAGCCCAGAGGGAAACCCTGGCGGCCACGGGCATTCCCGGCCTGCGGGGCTGGGGCGAGGCGCCGGGCCAGTCCATGGTGGTGGACGGCAACATGGTGTTCCCGGGGCTGCGCTTCGGCAATATCTTTATCGGGCCGCAACCGCCCCGGGGCTGGGAGGTGAGCGAGGAACTGCTGCACGCCAATACCACCTTCCCGCCCACCCATCAGTATGTGGGTTTCTATCACTGGCTGAAGGATGAATTCCAGGCGGATGCGCTGGTCTATCTGGGTCGCCACTCCACGCGGGAGTTCCTGCCCCGGCGTCGGGCCGGCCTGAGCGGGGATGACTACCCCGACCTGCTCGGGGGCAACCTGCCGCTAATCTACCCCTACATCGTCGACGGCGTGGGCGAAGGCATACAGGCCAAGCGCCGGGCCCTGGGCGTGATGATCAGCCACTTGACACCACCGCTGGCGGCCACCGAACTCTATGACGATCTGCTGGAACTGCGTCAGCTGGTGGAAACCTGGGAGTCCGCCTCCGAGCCGGACAGCCCAACCCGCGAACGAGCAGTCAGATTGTTACGGGAAAAGATCCGCGACCTGGACATCGGCGATGACCTGGAACGGGAGATCGCCAACGAGATGGGGCTGTCGCGGGAGCAAGTCTCCGTCGATGAGCTGTCGCCGGACCTGCTGGTGCACGAGGCCGGCCACTATGTCACCGACATGCAGGAGCATTTCATGCCCCTGGGCCTGCACGTGTTCGGCAAGGACTGGAACGCGGAGCAACTGGATACCATGCTCACGTCCATGGCCGGTCAGGATGGCGACCCGGACCCGGACTGGCGGGAGTGGCTGGCGGCGTCTCCGGCGCACGAGCGTGACAGCTTCCTGGCGGCTTTGGATGGGCGGTTTGTAGCGCCGGGGCAGGGCAACGACCCGTTGCGGACACCGGAAGTGCTGCCCACCGGGCGCAACTTCCACGCCCTGTCCGACGACCTGATCCCCACCCGCGTGGCCTGGTCGCTGGCTTCCGAGCTGACCGACAAGGCTCTGGATGACCGGGGCGGGCAGAGCGAGGACAGCGATGCCCTGGTGCTGTGGGCCTCGGATACCGTGCGGGACGAGGGCGTGATGATCGCCTTCGGCATGAAACTGCTGGGCGTCCGCCCGGTGTGGAACAGCCGCGGCATCGTCAAGGACCTTGAGCGCCTGCCCGTGGGGCCCGACGAACCCGTAACATCCCGTCGCAACGTGGTCTTTACCACTTCCGGCCTGTTCCGGGACCTGTACGGCAGCCAACTGGAATGGCTGGACCAGGCGGTATTGATGGCACTGGATGCGTCCGCCGAGACCATTCGCAGCGCCCACCCGGCGCTGACCCCCGCCTTGGACCAGGCATTATCGACCTTGCCCCCGGAGATGCGTCGCCCCGGCACCGAGCCCCTGGAACTCAATGGCGTGGCCCGCCGATGGGTGGAAGACGCGCAAACCCTGATCGCTGACGGCATGTCATCCGAAGAGGCCGGCACCACCGCCTCCTACCGGGTATTTGGCGCAGCGCCCGGTGCCTACGGTGCCGGCGTCAACCGGCTGGCTTCCCGCTCCGGTGCCTGGAGTGACCGGCAACAGCTGGGCGACGCCTATCGCCGTCGCATGGGCCATGTCTATGGCGTCAATCGCAATGGCGAGGCCAGCCACCAGGCGTTCGATCGCCAATTACAGACCGTCGGTCACACCTACCTGGGTCGGGCCAGCTACCTTTATGGTTTGCTGGACAATGACGACGGCTTTGATTTCCAGGGTGGCCTGTCCAACGCCGTGGAACACCTGCGGGGCGAGCCGCCGCAAAACCGGGTGTTGCAGTATGCCGACCCGGCCAACCCCCAGATCAGCTCCCTGCAACGGGCGCTGGATGTGGAGCTGCGATCCCGCAATCTCAATCCACAATGGCTGGCGCCGCTGATGGAGCACGGTTATGCCGGGGCGCGGACTATGGGTAGCGACTTTCTGGACAACCTCTGGGGCTGGCAGGTGACCAGCCCGCAGGTGGTGCGTTCCGGCGTGTGGGGGGACGTTAACGACGTTTACTTCCAGGACCGTCATGAGCTGGGGCTGGATGAGTTCCTGTCACAGGGGCACAATGCCCACGTGAAAACCCATATGCAGGCCATTACCCTGCTGGCCGCCAAGCGGGGGTTCTGGGACGCCGACCCGTTCGTGCTGGACCAGCTTGCCCGTGACTTTGCCAGTGGCATCGTCGACCATGGCCTGCCCGGCGACGGCCACACCCGCCCGGACCACCCGCTGATGGACTGGGTGGCCGACCGGCTGGAGCCAGCGCAGCGGGAGGCCTTCAACGCGGCCCGCAAGGGTGGGCCACCACCGGAAGATAGCCAGGACAACCATTCATCATGCCAGTCTGCCGGGAGTCTGTTCGCCGCATGCTAATCCGCACGTTCATGACCATTGCCCTGGTGCTGGGGAGCGTTACCGCTCAGGCGGACGAGGTATGCGCCACCGACACCAGCGGAAAGCGGCTGTGTCTGGACCAGCCGGCCACCCGCATTGCGGCGTTATCACCCGGTGCAACTGAACTGGTGTGGGCCGCCGGCGCTGGCGACAAGGTGGTGGCCGTAGTGGCGTACAGCGACTATCCGCCGGAGGCAAGGGACGTCACCTCGGTTGGCAGTCATACCCGCATGGACCTGGAACGGCTGGTGTCATTGAAGCCGGACCTGGTCATCGGCTGGGTCACCGGTAACCCGCCGGAGCAGCTGGAAACCATCCGGGAGCTGGGTATTCCGGTATTTTCCATCGAGCCCCGGAGTTTTGATGAGGTCTCTGACACCATCCGGCAGCTGGCGGCCCTCGCCGGTACCGAAGCCCATGGCGACAAGGTCGCCCACCACTTCCGCCGGGGCATCGCCGAGCTGGAAGCCACCTACCGCGACGCCGACCCGGTGCCGGTGTTCTACCAGGTGTGGGATGAACCGCTGATGACGGTGAACGACGATCACCTGATCGGAAAGGTGGTCACTCTATGCGGCGGGGTGAACGTGTTCGGCGAACTGGACCGGTTGGTGCCAAGGATCAGCGAGGAAGCGGTGTTGGCCGCGGACCCGGAAGCGATTCTCGCCGGTGGCATGGGTGAGGAAAACCGCCACTGGCTCACCCACTGGCAACAGTATGGCGAGCTTACCGCCACCCGTCGTGACAACCTTTTCTTTGTGCCCCCGTCCCTGATCCAGCGGCCCACGCCCCGGATGCTGGAGGGCAGCCGGCTGTTCTGCGAGAAGCTGGACCAGGCCCGGGCCCGTCGTCGCCACGGAGCGCAATAACCGATGCCACTCGCCCGCCCGCTGATCGCGCCGCTGCTGATCCTGGCCTGTGCCGGGCTGGCCGCCATGGTGCTTTCGGTGGGCACCGGCAGTGTCAGCCTGTCGCCGGGTGAGGTGCTGGCGGCCGCGCTGGGCGGGGGTGAGCCTTTACATCAGACCCTGGTGCTGGAGCTACGGTTGCCCCGCACCCTCGCTGCCTTTGCCACCGGTGGCCTGCTGGCGGTGGCCGGTGC
This sequence comes from Marinobacter lacisalsi, assembly GCF_042651045.1. NCBI lineage: Bacteria > Pseudomonadati > Pseudomonadota > Gammaproteobacteria > Pseudomonadales > Marinobacteraceae > Marinobacter > Marinobacter lacisalsi. Next base: position 8,468 of record NZ_JBHSDI010000061.1, on the reverse strand, counting down.
GCTGATGCAGGTGCTGCTGCGCAACCCGCTGGCGGACCCCTACGTGCTGGGCCTGTCCGGTGGTGCGGCCGTTGGAGCTCTGCTGGCCATGCTGGCAGGGCTGGCGACCATCGTGGTCAGCGTGTCCGCCTTTGGTGGCGCCCTGCTGGCTACCCTGCTGGTGTTCGGCCTGGCCCATGGCACCGGCAGCTGGACGCCGTCGCGGTTGCTGCTCACCGGTGTGGTGGTGGCAGCGGGATGGGGTGCGGTGATCACCCTGATGCTGGCCATCGCCCCCGCCCAGCGCCTGCCCGGCATGCTCTACTGGTTGATGGGGGATGTGTCCTACGCCCGCAGCCCCTGGCCGGCGATGGGGCTGTTACTGCTGACCTGCCTGCTGGTATTGCCGGTGGGGCGCAGCCTGAACGTGCTGGCCCGTGGCCCGCTGCAGGCTGCCGCGCTGGGGGTTAACGTGCGCCCCCTGGAGTGGATGATCTACATCGGCGCCAGTCTGCTGACGGCAACGGCAGTCACCACCGCAGGCAGTATCGGTTTTGTCGGGCTGGTGGTGCCCCATATGCTGCGGCTGTTGCTGGGTAACGACCAACGCTTGATCCTGCCGGCCTGTGCCCTGGCGGGCGGCACCCTGCTGGTGCTGGCGGATACCCTGGCGCGGGTGGTGATTGCCCCGGAACAGCTGCCGGTGGGGGTGATCACGGCACTGTTGGGTGTACCCACGTTCCTTTACCTGCTGTACCGGAGCCGCTGATGAATCCGTTACAGACGCGACAACTGGTGATCGACATTCCCGACCGGGCCTCCGGCCAGCCGCTGGACTTTGCCCTGGAAAGCGGTCAGGTGTGGGGCGTGCTGGGCCCTAATGGCGTGGGCAAGACCACCTTATTGCATACCCTGGCCGGACTAAGGACGCCCCGCAGCGGCGATGTCTGGCTGGGCGAGCGTTCACTGACCCGGATTCGCCGCCGGGAAGTGTCACAACAGCTTGGCCTGGTGTTCCAGGAACGGCAGGATGGCTTCCCCGCCACGGTGCTGGAAACCGCCCTGATCGGCCGCCACCCCTGGCTGTCGCCCTGGCAGATGGAGGGCGGCGAGGACCTGGCCCTGGCGGAGAAAGCCCTGGAAGCGCTGGATGTGGCACACCTCTCGGACCGGCTGGTGAACACCCTGTCCGGCGGCGAGCGCCAGCGTGTGGGCATTGCCACCATACTGACCCAGAACCCGGACATCTGGCTGCTGGATGAGCCCACCAACCATCTGGACCTGCACCATCAGGTGGCGGTGCTGCGGCTGCTGGAAAATCAGGCAAAGTCCGGCAAGGCAGTCTTCATGTGCCTGCACGACCTGAACCTGGCCGCCCGCTGGTGTGATCACCTGTTACTCCTGTTCCCCAATGGCGAGGCCTGCTGGGGCCCGGCAGAGCGGATGCTGGTGCCGTCAGTTCTGGAGCGACTGTATGACCAGAAGCTGATCATGGTGGAAGCGGATGGAGTACCGGTGTTCGTACCAAAGAAGTCGTAATCCAACGCAGCCCTAAAACACGATGACAAGGAAAGAGTGACTTGTTTAAAGCAACCACCCCAGCAGCCATGATCACCGCCCCTGGCTCCGGCCAGGGCAAATCCATGGTCACCGCCGCCCTGGCCCGCCTTCACCGTAATGCCGGTCGCCGGGTACGGGTATTCAAGCACGGGCCGGACTACCTGGACCCCATGGTGCTGGAGGTCGCCTCCGGGCAGCCCGTGTATCAGCTACACCCCTGGATGACCGGCGAGGATGAATGCCGCTGGCGGCTGGCGGAGGCCGCGCAGGAGGCGGACCTGATTCTGGTGGAAGGCTCCATGGGGCTGTTTGACGGCGACCCGTCCAGTGCCGATCTGGCGAAGCTGATGGGCATACCGGCGTTACCAGTGATCGATGCCCGCGGCATGGCCCAGACCTTCGGGGCCGTGGCCCTGGGGCTGGCTCGTTTTGACCCGGAGCTGCCGGTGCATCAGGTGATTGCCAACCGCATTGGCAGCCCTCGCCACGGCGACATGCTGCGGGCCAGCCTGCCAGAAGGCATCGAGCTGCTGGGTGCCATTCCTCGCAACGAGGCCATGAACATCCCGGACCGCCACCTGGGGCTGGTGCAGGCCGCTGAGGTGAACGACCTGGATGCGCGACTGGATGCCGCCGCGGAGGTCCTGCAACAGGCCGGCCTTGGCCAGTTGCCAAGACCGGTCCACTTCGAGTGCCAGGCTCCCGAGCCACCGCCAGGACTGCTGGAAGGCACCCGGATTGCCATCGCCCGGGACGCGGCCTTCGCGTTCCTCTACTGCGCCAACCTGGACCTGCTGGAAGCCATGGGAGCTGAGCTGATGTTCTTCTCCCCGTTGGCGGACAGCCACTTGCCGGAGGCTGACGCGCTCTGGCTCCCCGGGGGCTACCCTGAACTGCATGGGGCCAGGCTGGCCGCGAACACCACCATGCTGGCCGACATAAGGGCCCACCACGCCGCGAGCAAACCGATACTGGCTGAATGTGGCGGCCTGATGGCCTGCTGCGAGCAGTTGATCGACAAGAACGGCGACAGCCACCGGTTACTGGGGCTGATGCCCGGCCAGGCTCAAATGGCTGACCGGCTCCAGGCGCTGGGTCTGCAGGGCCTGGCCACGGCTCACGGTGAACTGCGGGGCCATACCTATCATCATTCCCGGCTGAGCACCGACTGGCAGCCCCTGGCCCGCACCCGCAAGGTGGCGGGTACCGAGGGGGAGCCGGTGTTCAGTCACAACGGCCTGGTGGCCAGCTATTTCCACGGTTATTTCCCCTCCGCCCCCGCTGTGGTTGCGCAGATTTTCCGGGGCGAGCCGATTCAAGTGAAGGAGAGCAATCATGCGTGAACGCGCCAAAGACCCGGATCGCCATGCCCGCCGGATGGAAGCCAAGCAACAGATCATGCAGGAGCGCATCGCCCGTGCCCAGAAGGAGCAGGGCGTGCTGCTGGTGCTGACCGGCTCCGGCAAGGGCAAGAGCAGTTCCGGTTTCGGGATGGTCGCCCGGGCCCTGGGCCATGACATGAAGGTGGGCATCGTGCAGTTCATCAAGGGCGCCTTCAGTACCGGCGAGGATGCCTTCTTCCGTAAGCTGCCCAACGTGGATTACCACGTGATGGGTGAGGGCTATACCTGGGACACCCAGAACCGTGAGCGGGACGTGGCGGCTGCGGAAGATGCCTGGAACATTGCCGCAGGTATGCTGAAGGACGACAGCTACGACATGGTGCTGCTGGATGAGCTGAATATCGCCCTGAAGTACGAATACATCGACCTGGACCGGGTGCTGGATGACCTCCAGGCCCGGCCGGAGATGCAGCATGTGGTGGTAACCGGCCGGCATGCTCCCGAGGAGCTGATCGAGTTGGCGGATACGGTGACCGAGATGAAGGTGGTCAAGCATGCCTTCAAGGATCTTGGGGTGAAGGCGCAAAAGGGAGTGGAGCTCTGATTTTGAGCCTATCCGATAACTCTCGGGGGCAGCCGGCACCTCGTTCCACCGGAATTTACAGCACGTCCCTGTGCTGTAAATTCCTCCGCGGCATCCCTGCCGCTGTTCCACGAGGTGCCGGCTACCCCCTTACGTTGACCGGTGACCCCGTTCACGAGTGAACAATCATGACGACCTTGATGATCCAGGGCACCACCTCGGATGCGGGTAAGACCACCGTAGTGGCCGCCCTGTGTCGCTGGCTGGCGCGCCAGGGGGTATCAGTGGCGCCGTTCAAGCCCCAGAACATGGCCCTGAACAGTGCCGTGACCGTGGATGGCGGCGAGATCGGCCGGTCTACGGCATTGCAGGCCCTGGCCTGCGGGCTGGAGCCCCACAGCGACATGAACCCGGTGCTGCTGAAACCCCAGAGCGACCGGGGCGCCCAGGTGATCCTGCGGGGCAGGGTGCACGGCAACATGGATGCGCTCGACTACCACGCCTACAAGGCTGAGGCGATGCAGTCCGTCATGGCGGCCTGGCAGGCCCTTTCCCGTCGCTACGATGTGATCATTGCCGAGGGCGCCGGCAGCCCGGCGGAAATCAACCTGCGTGCCAACGATATCGCCAATATGGGCTTTGCCGAAGCGGCGGACTGCCCGGTGCTGTTGGTGGGGGACATCGACCGGGGCGGCGTATTCGCCCAGTTGGTGGGCACGCTGGAGCTGGTGTCACCCAGTGAGCGGGAGCGTACCCGCGGCTTCATCATCAACCGCTTCCGGGGCGACAAGGCCCTGCTGGACCCGGGGCTGGACTGGCTGAACGAACGCACCGGCAAGCCGGTGGTGGGTGTGCTGCCTTACCTTCATGGGCTGGTGGTAGACGCGGAAGACAGCGTCGGCACCAGCGGTGATAGTGAAGCCGGCGCCCTGAAAGTCATCGTGCCGCTGCTGCCCCGCATCAGTAACCACAACGACTTTGACCCATTGCGCCTGCACCCCAATGTGGACCTGCAGTTCATCGCCCCGGACCAGGCTATTCCTCCGGCGGACCTGATCATCCTGCCCGGCAGCAAAAGCACCCGGTCGGATCTGCAATGGCTTCGCTCCCAGGGGTGGCCGGAAGCTATCCAACGGCATTTGCGGTATGGCGGCAAGGTCTTCGGCATCTGCGGTGGGTTCCAGATGCTTGGCAACAGCGTTGATGATCCGGATGGGCTGGAAGGTGACGCTGGCATTACCGAAGGCCTGGGTATGCTGGCTATGGCCACCTGCATGGTCGCTGGCAAGCAGCTGAGGCAGGTGTGCGGAGACTTTATCGGGCTTGACCCGGAACACGCCGAACGCGTGGGCTTTAGCGGGTACGAAATGCACAATGGCGTCTCGGCCGGGCCCGCGCTGGACAGGCCCCTGGCACGGCTGGGCGACCGTCCAGACGGCGCCGTAAGCGACGATAACCAGGTAGTGGGCACTTACGTACACGGCATTTTCAATGAGCCGGCCGCTTGTGACGCCATCCTGAGCTGGGCCGGTATGGTGGGTGGTGGCAAGTCGGTGGACTATCAGCAACACCGGCAGCAACAACTTGACCGCCTGGCCGATCAGGTGGAACACCATCTGGACACGGCCTGGCTGACAAACCTGCTGGGCCTGCAAAAGGAACGCCGATGACCGACCCCAACCGCCCCTTCACCGACGAAGAACGCCAGGGCCTGTACCGGGCCATCCATGAGCGGCGGGACGTGCGCTCCCAGTTCCTGCCGGACCCGATTCCCGACGACGTCCTGGCCCGCCTGCTGCAGGCCGCCCACCATGCGCCGTCCGTCGGTTTCATGCAGCCCTGGGACTTTATCCTGATCGACAGCGTACCCGTGCGGGAACAGATCGTAGCGATCTTCGACCAGGAAAACGAAAAGGCCGCCAAAAACTACACCGGCGAGCGCCAGCACACCTATCGCAACCTCAAGCTGCAGGGCATCCTCGAAAGCCCCATCAACCTGTGCATCACCTGCGACCGCAGCCGGGGCGGCGAGCACGTGCTGGGCCGAAACTCCATTGTGGAAACCGACCTGTTCAGCACCTGCCTGGCGGTACAGAACCTGTGGCTGGCGGCCCGCGCGGAAGGCATCGGCGTGGGTTGGGTCAGCATCCTGGACCAGCAGCAACTGGCCAATACCCTGAACCTGCCGGAACACGTCTACCCCCTGGCTTACCTGTGCCTGGGTTACGTCAGCGAGTTCCTGGACCAGCCGGAACTGCAGAAAAAGGGCTGGCGGTCGCGGCTACCGCTGGAGGAGCTGGTGCATGGGAATGGGTGGGGGGCACCTTCCGACAATCAGGAACTGCGTTCGATATTGACTGACCGGCCTGACCAGGCCGGCTAACCCAAAGGGCTGCGAACACCTGGAAATCCCTGGCCGAGCACATGGGTATAAATCTGGGTGGTGCGGAGGTCGGAGTGGCCAAGAAGATCCTGAACCGTACGAATATCGTTGCCACGCTTTAACAACTCAGTGGCAAACGTGTGACGAAACGTGTGGCTGCTGGCCGGTTTGCCAATGTCGGCGTTTTCGATACTTTGTTTAATCGCTTTCTGGACCGAACTGACATGAATGTGATGGCGTACGGTATTGCCCAAATCATCAACACTGAAAGAGTGGGAAGGGAACAGCCATTGCCACGCGAGTGTTGAGCCGGCGTTGGGGTATTTCCGGGACAGCGCGAAAGGCAAACTGACCGGTTTTCGCATGGACGGTTCGTTCTGCTTCCATGCCTGACGAATCCTCTCAATGTGGGCTCTCAGGTCACTGGCGAGCGTGGCTGGAAGTAGCGTGGTCCGATCTTTGGCGCCCTTGCCATCGCGCACCGTGATAACCTGCTGCCCGAAATCGACATCTTTGATTCTGAGACGGCATGCTTCCGTTACCCGCAATCCTGAGCCGTACATCAACGACGCCAGTAGTCGATAGGGTGAATCCAGTGGGTTGATAACACGCATCGCTTCGTCATGAGAAAAGACCACTGGAAGCCGCCTTGGTTTTTTCGAACGCACAATCTGCCCAATATCACCCAGCGGCGTGCCCAGTACTTTTGAATAAAGAAATACCAGCGCGTTCAATGCCTGGGCCTGCGTGGCAGAAGCGACATGTCTTTCAACTGCGAGCCAGGTCAAAAATCCGTTCACTTCCTGTGGCCCCATGTCCCTTGGATGGGTCATCCTGTGAAAGCGGATGAAATAGCGAATCCAGTACCAGTAAGATTTTTCCGTGCGAATGCTGTACCGGTTCACCCGGATGACGGCGCGAAACTGCTCCCGCAGCCGTGGTTTCGGTGCCTGGTGATTGCCGTCCATATTGGCTCCTTTTTAATAAGTCTGTATATCCGTGGCTCTTCACTTATCCGTGTGGGTTAGGTGTCATAGGCAGCCCGCCATAATGGAACAAGATTGCCCGTTTAAATCTCTCCTTGCTCCGGAATCCCCGGGACCGGACCTTTAAAGCTCGAACCTGTCCGTTGATTGCCTCCGCTAGTCCATTGGAGGCCTGGAAACGCATGGCATTGAGGATGCCAAACAGCTTGATTTCGAGTTGATTGGCCGTGGAAATAAGAGCTCGAACCCCAGTGACCCGGGCCATTTGGATCCATTCCTGCCACGCCCCACGAGCGCCTTTGACCCGGTAGCCGCGCCAGATATCTCGCGCCTTCTCCTTGAGGTACCACACCAAACCGGTGTCTTTGAGCACATCCGACAACTGCCTGATCTGTTGGATCTGCTGTTCTTCAAGGCACTTGCGGTGCCGTAGCCAAGTGTATCGACTTCGATGAATCTCTTGCCGCATGGAGCTATCCGCTCGTTTCATATCAGCCTTGCGAGTGGCATCAAGCGTTCGGGTCAGCATCTGCGCGACATGGAAATGATCGAAGGCGATCTTCTTATGGGCCTTCTCGATATGGTCAAACGTCGCTTTCTGATAAGCCGGACTCATATCCATGGAGATCGAGATGATCTCTTGCTTGCGAGTCTCATCCAGGCTGGCGTAAAAGCAGCCAAGGCTGTGCGCAGACCTGCCGTCTTCCACGGCCAGAACTTGCCCATGGCCGTTGGAGACGATCGTTACGTAGTCGTGCCCTTTGCGAAAGGCTGTCTCATCGACAGCCAGCCGAGTCGTGTCTCGATCAGGCAAATTGGCAAGGCCCCGTCGCACCGCTCGTTCCATGATGTTGTCGATGGCGGTCCAGCTCAGGTGCAGCTGCTTACTGACCGCAGAGATCGAGGCCGCCCTGAGCCAACTGATGACAAAGGCTTCAAATAGCAGCGTGTACCGGCTGTTCTGCTCAGCCCAAGGGACACTGACCGTGAGACAGCCATGTTCCGGACATTGCACGCGGGGGACCCGGGCAACTACCTGCGTTCGAAACTGGCAGGTGTCGAGGTGACGCCAACGACGTTCCCGGGAGTCGTAACCCGGGCAGGCACGGCCACATCGAGGGCAGACAAGCGCTGTGCCTTTATCTATGTCGACCCGGACTACGACTTCGCTCTGGCTTTTATCAAGCTCAACGTCTGAGACAAACCAAGGAGCTGAGAGCCCAAGAATCTGCTCGTAGAGGGTGCATTGATCCAATGTCGGTCACCATCCATCGGGTTAATCGAATGGGATAACAGTGACCAAAAACGGCAGGGAAATAAAGGGTTACCCACTAAAAGAAGTGAAGAGCCATATCCGTACAGTAGTATTAGATGAGCAAAATGTGGAAGTCAAGCGATTACGTAGTTCAGCAGGCGAAATTGAGCTAACCTGTTGGGAAATTGGAACTTCCAGGCTGCGACTGATCCTGCGAAAAGCGGAGTTATCTAGAATTGGCTTTTTCGTAATAATGCGGAACGCGGTCTAATACCTGTTGAACTAAACCGCTTCGCGGTAGCGAGCGGACCGGTGGATTCCCCGCGAGATCCGGTGAACTGACGGATACTTTTGGTTAGCCCAAGTGGGCTGATCAGAA
>NZ_JBHSDI010000060.1:0-124768 GCF_042651045.1 Marinobacter lacisalsi | reverse complement strand
GATCTGGCTGTCGGAAAAACGTGACCTCTTCATGCAGAATCTCCCTGCGTGTAGCTTACGGAAAATTCTACTTTTGATCACCGCTGTTTTTCGGGGGGATTACCCCTCCATTTCGTAATACGTAAAATTAGTTTCGTATTACGCAAAAAGGAGGTATCCAATGAAGGCAGGAAAATGACTGATCAAGATCGCAAGAAAGTGGGAAGAAAAACTATAGGCAATCAGGTGATGAAGGTCTTGCCTGTACGAATGGAGCCCATCTACATAGAACGCCTTAAACAAAAGGCACAGCTCCTGGGCATGCCAGCCAGCCAGATTGTCAGAGATCTAGTCGTCGACTATTTGGAGAAATCCGATGATGAGCCTTACAACCCTTAACTATGGTGATGCGCTTGATCGTTATGACGATATTGCGGACGCCTTGTTTTGGCTATCGCACATGGCTGCCGTTTCTGACGTAGAAGGTCCTCACGTGTCGGCAGTTCTTAGACCTATAATTTCTGAGTTTCAGGAGCTGAATGAGGTTTTCAGAAGCAAATTCAGCGACCACAAATTGTCCACAATAGACTGAAACCAAGTGGTATACTGAGGACGTAAAACCATAAGGCATTGTTTTTATGGAGAGTAGTGCAATAGAGTGGACGAAAGTAAGGGTCTCATAATCCCTTGGTCGCTGGTTCGAGTCCAGCTGGGCCCACCACTTCTTTCAGTCGCGCTGGACCTCATCGGACTATTCCGGCCAGAAATCACAGATTTCTGTCGCTTCGCAGGGCGAAAGCTACGCTTCCGCTGTTTTCCTGCTTCGCCCAGCCCGGCCCACCACTCCTTTCAGTCACGCCGTACCTCACCACTTCACAACCTGCGAACGTCCAAGCAACCGCTAAAGGTCACGAAACGGTAATTTCAGCCCCCTGCCTCAAGCCTCTATACTGACCTGAAAGGAATCAGCCATGGCAGCCATGCTATCGCCCAGCCAGGAATAGGCACGAAGGGATGCAATACAGACGCGAAATTGACGGACTCAGGGCAATCGCCGTCTTGCCGGTGATTCTTTTTCATGCCGGCTTCTCCTGGTTTTCAGGGGGTTACGTTGGCGTTGACGTCTTTTTCGTTATCAGCGGCTACCTGATCACCTCAATACTTCTGAGTGACCTTGATAAAGGCACTTTTTCCATTGCCAGGTTCTATGAGCGACGGGCCCGTCGCATATTACCCGCCCTTTTCCTTGTCATGCTGTGCTGTATTCCGTTTGCCTGGGCATGGATGACGCCAACCCAATTTACCGATTTTTCTCAGGGGTTTGTCGCCATTGTCTTTTTTGCGTCCAACGTCCTGTTCTGGAAAAAGGAGGATTATTTCGCGCAGCCTGCGGAAGAAAATCCTCTTTTGCATACCTGGAGCCTGGCGGTCGAAGAGCAGTTCTATATTGTCTTTCCGATTCTGCTTTTCATGCTTTGGCGCTTCGGACAAAGGCCCATTTTCTGGGTAATCGTCGCCCTCAGCGCTTTCAGCCTGATACTTTCCGAGTGGGGCTGGAGAAATGCTCCGGGTGCAAATTTCTATTTGCTACCAACAAGAGCGTGGGAGCTTGGAACCGGCGCCATATGCGCCCTCATGCTTTATGGCCGGGCCCAGAAAACAAGCCAATGGCTCTCAGCTACCGGCCTTTTGCTGATTGTCTGTCCGGTGCTCTTTTACAACGAAGAAACACCTTTTCCATCCGTCTTTGCCCTGGCCCCGGTCATGGGCACCGCGTTCATCATCCTGTTTGGCTCTAAAGACACGCTTGTCGCACGGCTTCTGCACACCAGGGTGTTGGTTGGCATTGGCCTGATCAGTTTCAGCGCCTACCTGTGGCACCAGCCATTACTTGCTTTCGCCCGCATCTACAGTTTTTCCACACCATCACTCTATCTGATGGGGGCGCTCTCGGCGCTGTCTCTCGTGCTCGCATATCTCAGTTGGCGTTATATAGAAAGCCCGTTCAGAGACAAGCGCAGGACCAGCCTGACGCGGAACAGAATTTTTGCCATTTCCGGAGTGACATCCCTCCTATTCTTGTCCGCAGGCATGATTGGCCACGTGACCGGTGGCCTGGAGCAACGGTTGTCTCCGGATCAGAGAAACTGGACGTCCACGATCAGAAAGCTGCATAGCGAGCGCCTGCAATCCATCAAAGCCAATGTCTGTCATTTCTCACCGGATCTTGGCGAACTTGGCATTAACGAATTCATCGCGCAGTGGGACTGTACAGGCACCCCGACAGCCGGCCAGAGGCGAATTGCCGTCTATGGGGACTCGCACTCTGCAGACAAGGCAGCCGCGCTCCGTGCCGCGGCTATCGAGCCGATGCAGATGGGAGGCTCCCGATGCCCCCTCACCCCCAGCGACAGTATCAGGACCTATTGCGATATTGCACTCGAGAAATTCCTGCATTCAGCCCGGGAATCGGGAGTGGATACGGTGGTGCTGGCCAACCGTTTTACAGAGCTGGACCTGACCGGGGCCCACCTTCAGGAAATCATGACTTTCTGGGCTGATCGTTTTGACCGGGTGATCCTGTTTACGCCAATGCCGGAATTTCCCGGTTTTGACGCGAAATACTCTTTTTGGGGCAACGACGCGGATCAGATGGAGGCTGACCTGAGATTTCATGACAAATTTCTCGAGGCAATATCCCCACTTCAGGCACCGGAGAACGTGGACATCGTTGATACCCAAAAGTACTTCTGTGGCTCCACCGACTCGAATGATTGCAAGCCGATCCAGGATGGAACGGTCATGCTCACGGATTACGGCCACCTCAGTACCCGTGGGGCAAACCTTTTTGGCCAAAGGCTGATTGAAGATATTGACCTTGTTACCGGCTCCCTTGCCAGCCATGAATTCCAGTAACCTTTCATGGCAGCCATCGCGTGACGGTTCCCCGGGAGCCACGGCCTTTGGGCCGCCCATAAAAAAGGCCGGCGCAGAGCCGACCAAAAACTTATCGTCCAACAATGCAATGCAGATCACCGCAATGCTTGTCGATAATTTTACGTTGCCAATCAAAAGCAGATCACTACGTTACTTCCGAAACATTGTCGCGTGCCATCGCCAAACGTTTCAGATACGGATATTCCTATGTAACACGGCCTGCGACAACCGCCCGGCATTGGCCTCTCCAGTCTGTTGCCCCCTTTTAATGACTTAACTGCTACTCATGTCATAGTCACTCAGGCCCTGGCAACCTACCATCGAGAGTTCACACTATATGTATATTGAAATCACCCCAATTTCCGCATCAAGATAATGATGGGGTACAGGAACATGACTGGAGAGGGATGTGGCAGGAAATCGTGACGGATGGTGGCTGGCAGCCGTGATTTCACCGTTGGTCTTGCTGGGGGGCTGGATGCTCTGGCCGGATTCTCCCGAGCCCGCACCCTCCTGGGCTTCGTCCGACGACTCTGGCCGCCCGACGCAGACTATTGCCAGCCAGTGGCAGGAGCCGGACACCAACCTCGCTTCCCCCCAAGGCACCGGGGTCGCTGACAGCCAGCCGTCAGCTGATGACGCTGAAGCGCCCGATGCGGAAATCAGCCTGGACCGTCTGCAACACGCCCTGGCGAATATCGGCATCGATGAGAACGGCGACCTGGTGCTGGATGAGATTGCCCTGGCCTCCCTGCGCCAGGCCTTTCGTGGGCTGGAGAATGCGGGCCCTGAGACCCTGAACGAACTGAAGCTCTACGTGGAAGCAGGCCTGGCTGGCGAAACCGGCTCGCAGGCCGCCAGGATACTCGGAGATTACATCAACTATCGCAAAGCACTGGCAGCGGCAGAGGCGGACTGGGGCAAACTGGACGACCTTGGCCCCCGCCAGAAACTGGAGCGGGCCATCGACCTGCGCCGGCAACACATGGACCCACTGGCTGCCAGCCAGCTGTTTGCCGGCGAGGACGCCCATCAGCGCTACCTGATCGCCATGGAGGAAGTTCGCGCCGATCCGGATCTTACCGGCGAGCAGAGGCAACAGGCCCTGACACGCCTGCGTGAGGATCTGCACTCCGGAGCCTTGCTGGTGGACGGCAAAGGGACGGATGCCGTAGAAAAACTTCGATCTGAGCGCCAGAAGTGGGAGTCCATGGGCCTGAGTGACGAGACCCAGGATTACCTGAAACAACAGACGCTGGGGCTGGTCGCCGCCAGGGACCTGGCCGGAACCGATACGCAGGACTGGCAGAATCGTTATGACCAGTTCTCGCAACAAAGGAATACCATCCTCAACGCCGGGCTGACCGAAGATGAGAAAGCCCGTCAGGTTGAATCGTTGATGGCCACCTATTTCACGGAAGAGGAAGTCGAAGCCGCCAGCAACTGGCTACCAGAGTACCTGAAGACGGAACTCTCGGACTGAAGCCATCCGGAGGTCCTCGCATACCTTCTACTGGTCACCCGAGACCGGGTTTTCGGGGACTGCTACCAGTCGGAAACCGGCAATATCGCTGATCGTGCGGAAGCGATTGGCCGCCCGGGCATGAACTGACTGGAAGTGCCAACTCCCGCCGCGAATCACCCGGTGCCTGCCCTCGTCCGGGCCGGTGGGATCGGTCACCGGCGCTTCCCGGCAGGGCCCGTACCAGTCCGCCGTCAATTCCCAGGTATTGCCCAGCATGTCGTAAAAGCCCCAGGGGTTCGGCGAATACTGTCCCACGGGTTGGGGACCCGCCGAATTCGGGAAAGACTCGCAACCGGGCAGGACTTTGGAGCCGGAAACATTGGCCTGCTGGCCAGACAGGCAATCGCCCGTGTAATAGACACCCTCGGTACCGGCCCTGGCCGCGTACTCCCACTCAGCCTCGGTGGGCAGGCGATAGTCCCAGTTGGGGTCCTCTTCGCTGAGGGCATTGACGTACCAGTCCACCCAATCGGGCCTGAGGCCGTCCACCGGACACTGGTCGCCACACTCGGGAAAGGCCGAGGGCACCCCATCCACAAGCTCGAGCCACTGGCCACGGGTAACGGCTGTGGTCTGCAGATAGAAGGGTTCGGAGATCGTAACCTGGCGACGCACTTCATCCGCTTCATGGCCCGGAGTACCCGGCGCACTGCCCATCATGAAGGTGCCTGCCGGCACCTTGTTGAAGGTCATCCCCAAAGCGTTGGTGACCTGCTCCGGCCCGGAGCACAAAGCCGGGCCGGAAGATAACAGGGTTGCCAGCAGCACCGGCGTTGATAGCTTTGACATGGTTCGATCCAGAGGATTGGCTACCTGAGCAGAGACACTGATATCAAGGGACACTGACACAAACGCCGGTGATCGTGACCGACCACCGGCGTTTGTATATCTTCAGGCTTTAACGCACAACCAGATCAGTCAAGCTCTTGCAGAATCAGATCGGCAAGTACCCGGGACCCGGCAGCGGTGGGGTGAATGCCGTCAGACGAAATGTAACGGCTCTCGTTGCCAGCAAAGGCGGGACGGGTATCGATGAAATCCACACCCATCTGCGGGTAGTTCTCCGCCTTATAGGCTGAGGAGATGGTATTGATGGCGGTGTTCTGCTCATCATCGGTGTTGTAGTAACCCAGGAAGATGATCTCGCTGATGCCATCGTTCTGCATATCATTGAACATGCCTGCCAGGGTCTGCTCGACACCGGCCAGAACCTCTTCAACACAGGCCTCGGTGGTACAGTCAGCACCATCGCCCAGCAGGAAGTCGTTACCACCACCGTTCATGATGACAGTGTCGATACCATCCTTATCAGCCCTGTCGTACTGGTTGGGGATGGTGTAACGGCGGCTGCACAGCAGGCTGGTTCCGTTCACCTGACAACCGCTGCGGGCGTAGGTGTCGATGGTTTCATTCAGGTCGTCTTCCAGATAGCTGTGGATATCGCCGGACAGCGCGAAGATGGAGTCACCGACAATCATCTTGTCGGCGCTGGATCCGCCACCGCCACCAATGGCCGAGGCGTTGAATGCCACGCATGAAGCTACAATTGCAAACCCCAGCTGTTTTACGTTTTTGTTGAACATAACGACGAATCTCCTGCTCGTTTTAGGGTGTCTCTGGTATCGCTTCGTCGTTCCGGACGAAACTCGCTGAATACCGGTTCAGGCAGGGAAAGTGTATGGGGCGACCAAAGGGGGTGGCTATAACGTGAGCAACAATTCAGGGGACCTTTCCCAGCTTCCGGGCGCCCTGACAGCGATCTGGTTCACAGGCTGATCAAACAGGGTGCTAGCGGCCGTCCCGCCGCACACGGGCCACCGCGGCCCCCAACAGAAGCGCGATTGCGGCCACAACTGCCAACCATTCGGGCCACCGGGTAAACCAGGAGCTGAATGCCCCGTTTGCCGGTGTGTAGGGCACCTGACTCAGCAGCCCGGCCCTTTCCCGGAATTCAGTAGCGGCCAGAATGCGGCCAGATGGAGAGACCACGGTAGAAGGACCGTTATTAATGACATGAACCAGGGACACGCGATTTTCCACCGCCCGCAGGATGGTGGCGCCGGCATGCTGCCAGGGCTGACGTGAATCACCAAACCAGCCGTTGTTGGATAGAACCACCAGCAGAGGGCTACCAGGAGCCGCTGCCAGCGATCGGGCAACATGCCCCGGGAAGGCGCTCTCATAGCAGATGGCGGGTACCAGATGGACCCCGTTGACCGGGAAGGTTACCCGGTCCGATCCGGGCGTGAGGTTCGCAAAGAAGTCGCCCAGGTAACGCTCCGCCCAGCTCACCAGCCATGGAAACTCCCTGGACAGGGGCAGGGTTTCGCCAAAAGCCACCAGACGGTGCTTGCGGTAGCGCTCCGACAGTTCGCCGTCCGCCCCCAGGAAGATCGCGGTGTTGTACTCCCGGAAGTCCTTTCCCCTGCCCTGCTGCTCTGCGTCATGGAACACCAGCGGCACCCCCAGCGCACCCACGTTGCGCTGGTAGGCGGCCGGTACGTGGTCCACTTCAAAGTAGCCCTTGTAACGGGTTTCCGGCCACAACACCACCTCTGCGCCGGCAGACACCAGTGCCTCAGTCACTTCCATCTCAGGCGGCCAGGCCCGGCCGTAGCCTGGTTCCGGGTCAGGCACCGAGGCGCTCGGAACCTCATTCGGCTGGACAAGCCCCACTGCCAGCGTGGGCCATTGCGAGGCCCGGTGGTCCCACTGCGCCAGCGACCACCAGCCAAACCCCAGCCATACTGTCAACGCTATGACCCCGGCGACACCGGCAATGACGGAGCCCCGCCCTCCAAGGCCCGGTTCCCGGCCCTGTCGCTGCAAGATCGCGGCGGCCACCAGGGCATTGCTTATGCCAATCATCAGATCCAGTCCATAGACGCCGGTCAATGAAACAGCCTGGATAGCGGGCAGGAAGGCACTCTGGCTCTCACCCAGTTGCAGGGGAAACAGCACCGGGAACCAGCCGTAGAAGAGCATGACCAGTATGGGAAAGGCCCAGAGGGGGTAATGCCCCGTAAAGCGCTGCAGCCACCGGTAGCTGACCATTAACAGGGCTGGCAACTGGGACGTCAGCAGCCAGAATACCGCGGCGCCGCCAACCGCCGGTGCCAGGGAGTAGTCCTTCAGGCGCTGCAGGAATTCGACCATCCAGGGCGTTGCCACCAGATACATGGCAAGGCCGCTGACCAGGCCCAGCAGGTAATGGCAAAGATAGCCCCGACCGTGGGTGGCCAGCAGCAGCGGCACGAACGCCACCCAGGTCAACGGATAGAATCCCGCATAATTGTAGGGCACCGCCAGCATGACCCCGGTGGCCAACGCGCCCAGCAGCGGCAGCAACGAGCCAGCAGACGATGTTCTGCGACTCATCCGGCGTCCTCCGGATTTTCCTGAAGCCTCAGGGCGTCCATCTGCTCGCGAATAAGGCGACGCTTCTCGTCCTCATCCAGATCTTTCCGCTGCATCAGCATCTGACGCGCCATGTGAGTTTCGGTCATGCGGTAACTGACGCTATAGAGTTGATCCGCTATCCGTTCGCCCAGAATCGTGTCACGAAGTGCATCCTGAAGCCTTAAATGCAGATAGGCACCCTCAATGTCGCCGGGCGCACCGGGGGACAGCCCCAGCAGCGCCTTTTCTGTCTGCTGATAGCTGAGAAATGATGGCAACATGGCGATGACATCTTCAGCCGCTGGCGCCGGCAGACTTCTCGACAGCAGTTCTCCCGCCCTGGCCAATGCCACCTCGTCCGGCGTTGCGGGCAGACTCTCGGCCAGCGCCAGCAAAAGGCTTTCGTAGGCTTCGAATTCCTCAGGGTGGCCCAACCCGGACAGGTGCAGACGTTCGATGGCACGGTCTGCTTTGGCGAACGGAAGCCGCTGGGCAGGGTTCAGCGAGGGCATTGCGATATGGTGGCCCCTGTCAGGCGAGGCCGACGCCATAACGCCAACGGTTCCGATACCGTTCAGCAATGCCGCAATCACCAATAGGGCGATTGCCAGCATCGCTATTGCCGGCATCCAGCTGTCGCCGGGCTGCAGCTCCCTGTTCGCAGTGGTCATGGCATCCTCATCCCGGACCGGTGTAATAACAGGCAGACATCATAACCACTGCAGGGCCATGGCGGTGATGACAGCGTTCACACATCGGGGCACCCCCTGTCGTCGTCGGCCGATCTCTGCAAGCCGGTCGACATCCGTTTACACTGGTGTATCCTGACCACACACTTTATACCGGAGCCCGTCGATGCCCCAGTGGTTGCAATGGAGTCTGATTATTCTTGGCCTGGCGGTTATTGCCCTTCTGCTGGCCTTCATCATCAGGCATTGGCGGCTGATCCGGGAAGACCGGCGCCAGGAGGCCCGCGCCCAGGCTTTCCAGGCGGACCGGCGAGACAGCATGATTGAGAGCATTCGTATACTGGCGATGGCCGTGGAAGAGGACCAGGTGGAATATTCGGAAGCCTGCCTGAGGATCAAGGGGCTGCTGGATCACGTGGCACCGGACCTTCTCGAGCAGCCTCCCTATCAGATCTTTCTCGAGATCCACGACCAGATCCAGCACATGCCGACCCATCGCGCCAGGCAGCAGACGGATGCCCGCTTCGTACGCAAGATGGATGAAGAACGTTTCGCCCTGGAGCAGACCCATTCAGATGCCATCCGTCGTGCCGCCACAGCCATCCGCCATCATCGCTTCAACTGACACGCGCCCTGCCAGCCCCCGGCAATCGCCACCTCCCCTCTATAGTGAGACCGGGTACCATATTTTTGTAACACTTTGTAAAAACATCCGAGAGCTGGCCGCCTGAAAATAAAGCACTTTTAGTTGCTTTGTAACCAATAGCAAGCTGAAACAGGGGTTATGCAACCAGATCTGACGAGCAATTTTCAGTCATTTGACTAAAGTTAACATCAAACCCTTATTGCGCTTGATCGTTGAGACAAGCGGCCAGTGTGTTACCGGCACGTCTGACTCGATCGTGTCGTGATCTGCAACAAGCGGGTGAGCTTGCCGGCCTTCGGGCCGGCTTTTTTCGGTCTGCCACCCGCCCCAGTATCACTCAGCAAGTCAGCGAATTAACCAAACGGGACAC
This sequence comes from Marinobacter lacisalsi, assembly GCF_042651045.1. Classification (NCBI taxonomy): domain Bacteria; kingdom Pseudomonadati; phylum Pseudomonadota; class Gammaproteobacteria; order Pseudomonadales; family Marinobacteraceae; genus Marinobacter; species Marinobacter lacisalsi. Next base: position 115,223 of record NZ_JBHSDI010000060.1, on the reverse strand, counting down.
CAGTGGCCTTGAACAAGTGACGGGGATCAGCCGTTACTCATCATGCCTGCCATGGCCACCACCGAATCTTTGGATGCCACCAGATCGTCAAACCTGTCCTCCACTGCGGCAGGAGCCAGCCCCAGATGGGTGTACAGTCCGTCCGGAATGGTTTCCCGGGGCCCGATACCCAACCCACGCTCATTGAGAAGCTGACGACCCAGCCAGAGCAGGTGGGCATAGGTTTCGTTGGGCCCCCGGTAGTCCAGGTTCTTCTGGTGCCGAAGGGCCACAATCACTTCGTCGGGCATGCCCCAGTTGGACATTAACTCGGCGGCGAGCTGTTCCCGGGTAACGCCCAGCAGATGATGCTCCACCAATGACGAATCCACGTGCCCGTTGACCTCCCAGTTGCGGCAGGCCAGGCGGAAATGGGGCGGAAAGACCTGGGCCAACACCAGATAGCCAAAGTTGTGCAGCAGGCCGGAAAGATAGGCCAGACCAAAGGCCGGGCGCTGACTGCCACGCATCATCGACGCCAGCGCACCGGATGCCTGGGCCTGCCAGATGGCCTGTTGCCAATACCCCACAAACCCCCGGGGATGGTCCTCCGGCTGTTTCAGGGCACGGCCCAGGGATAACCCCATGGCCAGGTTCATGACCAGGTCAAAACCAAGCACGCGGGAGACCGCATCGTGCACCGAGCGTACCTGACCGGCTGCCGCATAGAACGAAGACGACGCCCAGCTGACCACCTGCGCGGCCAGACTCGGATCGCTCTCCACGATATCCACCAGATCTCCCATGACGGCATTGGGGTTAACCCGCAGATGAATGATGCGCTGGGCCGTCTCCGGTAGCGGCGGCAACTCCAGGGTGTCTTCCAGGCGCTGCCGGATTCTCAGACCGGTGAAACGCTGGATAGCGGTGAACACCTGTTCACGGTCTTTCTCGGGTGACTCCAGGTTCACCTGTATGTCTGCCAGAGGCACACAAAACGATCGCTCGTCCACCTGCCCCGCCAGGGTCCGGAAATCCTCCTGCGCCAGTACCAGACGGGCGTTATCACCGGCGGGCTCAATGGCAACCCGGTCGGTTTTTCCAACCCGCGTATCAAGCACCGTGGGCCAGCCGGTCAGCCCCGGCAGCGCCGGTATGTCGTGAAGTCCGGTTTGCTGGCGCACCCGGGCATAATCGGCCTGAGACACCAGATGAAGGTCACGCTCCAGTTGCTGGTTCAGGTCAGCCAGGTCCAGCAGATCGTCACGACGACAGATTACCTGGATATGTCCCTGGTTATCGCCCAGCAGCACCATTCGCAGGATCGGCACCTCCGCCGGCATCGCGGAGGTTTCAGGGTGCGCATTGATGGTTGATGCTTCTAGCAGTTTCCGGATCGCACCGGCCATTTCCATGCTGTTCTCCCGCCGCATGTGTCAGTTGTCTGGATCTGCCAAGAGACCCTTTATTGTATTGTGGCCCAAACCGGCCCTGCTTACAGGCCCGGACTGGTAATTTCTGTTATGTGTGTCCGCCAGCAAACGCTATACATCGCCATATCGGACCCGCTCACCGAGCCAGCGTCGCACCAGCGCGTCCACGGACCGGGGGTGCTTCATGATACCGGGGGCGATATCCCTGACGGTTTCAATCCAGCCCCGGTCCCGTTCGAAATCCGCCAGCCGGAACTGCATCATGCCTGTCTGGCGGGTGCCCAGCACCTCTCCCGGCCCCCGAATTTCCAGATCTTTCTCGGCAATGACAAAACCGTCCTGACTGTCACGCAACGCCTGAAGGCGGGCCCGGCCGTTCTGGGAGAGAGGCGCCTGGTACATGAGTACGCAAAAACTCGCCTCCTCGCCCCGACCGACACGCCCCCGTAACTGGTGAAGCTGGGCCAGCCCCAGGCGCTCCGGGTTTTCTATAATGATCAACGATGCATTGGGTACGTCAACACCAACCTCGATAACGGTCGTCGCCACCAGCAGATCCAGCTCACCGTTCTTGAACTGCTCCATCACCCCCGCCTTTTCGGTGGCTTTCAGGCGACCATGGACCAGCCCCACACCCAGTTCCGGCAGCCGCTCCCGCAGGTTTTCCGCGGTCACTTCGGCGGCCTGGCACTGGAGCGCTTCGGATTCCTCAATCAGGGTACACACCCAGTAAGCCTGTCGGCCTTGACCGCAGGCCTTACGTACCCGCTCTATGACTTCGTCGCGGCGGGCATCCGGAATCACGATGGTCTCGATCGGCTTGCGTCCCGGCGGCAACTCGTCGATCAACGACGTATCCAGATCAGCATAGGCACTCATGGCAAGGGTACGGGGAATTGGCGTGGCTGTCATGATCAGCTGGTGAGGTGCCAGGCGGCCCTCGGCACCCTTGTCCCGCAGAGCCAGACGCTGGTGTACGCCGAAGCGATGCTGCTCGTCCACGATCACCAGCCCCAACCGGTCAAACCCCACATCCCCCTGGAACAGCGCGTGGGTGCCAATGACCAGGCTCACCTGTCCGGTAGCCAGTCTTTCCAGGGCCCCGGCGCGAGCCTTGCCCTTGACCTTGCCAGACAACCAGGCCACCTCAAGCCCCAGGGGCTCAAGCCATTGCACAAAATTCTGGAAATGCTGCTCTGCCAGAATTTCAGTCGGTGCCATCAATGCCACCTGGGCACCCGCGGCAACAGCCTGCAGGGCCGCCATAGCCGCCACCACGGTTTTGCCCGAGCCCACGTCTCCCTGTACAAGGCGCAACATGGGAAGCGGCTGGCTCAGGTCCTGGCGAACGTCAGACACCACCCTTGCCTGGGCCGGCGTCAGACTGAACGGTAACTGATCCAGAAAACGCTCAACCAGGTCGCCAGTGGGCAGTAGCGCCAGGGCCTCCCGCTGCTGGATCTGCTGGCGTACCAGCAACAGGCTGAGCTGATGGGCCAGCAACTCCTCCATAACCAGCCGCTGCTGGGCCGGATGGCGGCCCTCCATCAGCAGGTGAACCGGGGCGTCCGCTGGTGGTGCGTGCACCAGGGCCACGGCAGCGGTTATGTCCGGCAGCTGGTAGTCCTCCAGCAGCGATTCCGGCAGCCAGTCACGGATCGGGTAACGCTTGAGATAACTCAGAGCCTGATGACAGAGGCTACGGACCCGGGGTTGCTGGATGCCTTCGGTGAGGGGGTAGACCGGCGTCAGGGTGGCTTCGCCCGGCGGCGGCATGGGGGACGGGTTGACCTGGTATTCCGGATGATAGAACTCGAATCCCGCCCGCCCCGGGCGTACTTCACCGTAACAACGGACCCGCGCGCCCTCGGTCAACTGGTTTTTCTGGGCAGCGGAAAAGTGAAAGAAACGCATCACCAGGAAGCCCGTGTCGTCCCGGAGCGTAACCTGCAGGCTACGGCGCCGCCCCATCACCATGTCCGTGCGCATCACGACCCCTTCCACCACCCCGGTGTCCCCCAGCCTGAGGCTGCCCATGGGGATCACCCGTGTACGGTCTTCGTAGCGATGGGGCAAATGAAACAGCAGGTCCTGCAGCGAGTGGATGCCCAGCTTGGCAAGCGTGCCCGCCAGCGCAGCGCCAACGCCTTTGAGGGTGGTTATGGGCAGGTCTTCCAGTGACGCCATGGGAACGGGTCAGGCCCCGGCAACCAGGGCCGGTTTCTGCTGCTCCGCCTTTTCGATGACCCGGCATTGGCTGGCAGCCAGCGAGAGAACGTCGATCGCCTTGGGGCGCGGGAAGGTGACCCGCCAGGCCAGTGCCACGGTGCGGAAAGGCACCGGTGGTGAAAACGGCCGCACGGCAAGGATGTCTTCATCATAGGTCATGGACGTGGCGGCGGAGAGCGGCAGGATGGTGACGCCCAGGCCGGAAGCAACCATATGGCGTATGGTTTCCAGGGAGCTGCCTTCCGTCACCAGGGACGGCCGGCGGGCTCCGGCGTTGCGTTCCGCCACCGCTTCCACCAGAGGCGGACAGGATTCCAGCACCTGGTCACGGAAACAGTGCCCGGGACCAAGCAGCAGAAGCTGCTCATTGGCAAGCTGTTCGGCAGACAGGGATTTCTCCTTTGCCAGGGGGTGCCCGCCGGGCAGCAGGATCACGAAGGGCTCATCGTACAGCGGCAGGGTGACCACTTCAGGCTCTTCGAAGGGCAAGGCGATGATGATGGCATCCAGCTCCGACTGGCGGAGCTTCTGGCGGAGATTCCCGGTATAGTTTTCCTCGATATAGAGGGACATATCCGGTGCCGCGCGACGCAATTCCGGCAGGAGATGAGGAAACAGGTAGGGCCCAATAGTGTAGATGGCACCAACTCTGAGGGGTGAATTCAGCTGGTTCTTGCCATCCTGGGCCATATCCCGGATAACACCGACCTGGTCCAGCACCCGCTGGGACTGCTCGATGATTCGCTGGCCGGTCTCGGTCACCCGAATGCTGCTCTTGCTTCGCTCGAACAGCGGGATACCCAGTTCTTCCTCCAGCTTTTTCACCGCAACGCTGAGCGTGGGCTGGCTGACATGACAGCGCTCGGCGGCTCGCCCGAAGTGCTTTTCCCTGGCAAGCGTGACAATGTAACGTAATTCGGTCAGGGTCATGACAGACTCCAATTGCTCTTTATGAACTCAAGCATAAGGATTGAAATTGACTATGGCAATCTCTGCAGACCAGTATCCACCCCACATCCTGGTAGCCGGTTGCGGCGCCCTTGGAGGCGCCGTCGCCAGCGCACTGACAGACATTGGCGAAGTATGGGGCATCCGGCGCACCGTTTCCGCCATCCCCCAGGGGGTACATCCGGCCCCGGCGGACCTGCTGGACAGGCCCGGTCTCGCCCGGGCCGTGCCGGAGGCACCGGACATCATCCTCTATTGCCTGACACCCTCCACCTATGACGATGCCGGCTATCGGGGCGCGTACGTGGACGGACTGGCCAACCTGCTCGCAGTCACCGACACCCGCAATCTGAAACGACTGCTCTTTATCAGCAGCACCAGTGTCTATGGGCAGGATGACGACTCCGAGGTCAACGAGCTCAGCCCGGTCGCACCACGCCGCTACAGTGGGGAACGGGTGCTGCAGGGGGAGAAACTGGCACTGGACAGCGGACTGCCCGCCACGGTGATCCGTTTCAGCGGCATTTACGGACCAGGCCGGGGACGATTCCTGGAATCGGTTCGGGAAGGGGAACTCAACCCGGACTCACCAGGCCCCTATACCAACCGTATTCATGAACAGGATGCGGCCGATGTGTGCGTTCACCTGATCAGGCAATCGCTGGCGGGCACCGAACTGGAGAGCTGCTACCTGGCGAGTGACTGCGAGCCGGTGCGGCTTGATGACGTGGTCGACTGGATCCGCGGGCAGATACCCTGCCAGCCCCCACGCCCCGACGGACGACGAGGGGGCCGGGGTGGCAGCAAACGCTGCAGCAACCGGCGGCTGCTGGACAGCGGATTCGACTTCACCTATCCCGATTTCCGGGCCGGGTATCGCCCCATGATCCAGGCCCTGAAGGAGGGGGAGGCCCGGAAGGGGCAAGGATAGACCAGAGGAATCTGATCAGCTGATGACCATCACCGCGTCCATTTCCACCGGCACACCCTTGGGTAGCGCAGCAACGCCAATGGCTGCCCTGGCCGGATAGGGTTCCTGGAAATAGGTCGCCATGACCTCATTGACGGTGGCGAAGTTGGCCAGGTCGGTCATGTATATATTCAGCTTGACGATATCCTGGAGGCGACCTCCGGCAGCTTCGCAGACGGCCTTGAGGTTATCGAAGACACGACGCGTCTTGTCGGCGAAATCACCGGTGACCACTTCCATGGTTGCCGGATCCAGCGGAATCTGCCCGGACAGGTACACGGTATCCCCCGCCTTCACGGCCTGGGAATAGGTACCAATGGCTTCCGGGGCGGAATCTGTCTGGATAATGGACTTGTTGCTCATGTCAGGTGAATCCTGCGTTGCTGTTAAAAGAATATGCTGCCGCCAGGGCACTGACACTGTCAACAGGACAGCGGTCGCGCCCGCAAGCAGCAGGACAAAGCGTGGATCGTGATCAGCTTCGGATACGGGTAATGTGGGTCACCGCCCGGATATTGCGAATGCGGCGCATGACCCGGGCGAGGTGCCGGCGACCGTTTACGTGGACTACCAGGCTGACAACGCTGAGGCGGGCGTTCTGCTCCTCCACATTGATGCGCTCGATATTGCCATCTGCCACCGCCACGGCGTTGGCCACTTCAGCGATAACTCCGCGCTGACGTTCCAGCTCCACGCGTAGCTCCACCGAGAATTCGTCAGAGATGTCCTTGGCCCACTTGAGGTGGGTCAACTGAGCCTGGTCTTCGGTCGCCTCCGGCAGGCGCCGGCAGGTGTCGCTATGAATCACCAGGCCGTGACCGGAATCCATCACGCCTACCACCGGGTCACCGGGGATGGGCTTGCAGCAGCTGGCAAAACGGACCAGCAGCCCTTCCGTGCCGCGAATGGTAACCGCGCCGCGCTTGCTGTCACCGTGATCAGTCACCGTGCCCACATCCAGGGAACTGGTCTCGGCCCCGGGTTCACCGGCCACCAGCTGGCGGGCAATCAGGTAGGCCATGCGGTTGCCGAGGCCGATATCACTGAGCAGGTCGTCAAAATCCGTCACCTGGTTATGTTTCACCACGGCGTTGATCTGCTCCTGCCCCAGCTCTGAAAGCTTCTGACCAAAACCATGCAGGGATTTTTTCAGCAACGTCTTGCCCAGCTCCACCGACTCGCTGCGACGCTGCGCCTTCAGTGCATGACGGATGCTGCTGCGCGCCTTGCCGGTTACCACAAAACTCAGCCACGCCGGGTTGGGACGGGCGTTGGGGGCGGTGATGACTTCCACGGTCTGGCCGCTCTGCAGGGTCTGACTCAGGGACCCCAGGTTGCGGTTGATGCGACAGGCCACACAGGCATTGCCGATATCGGTGTGGATAGCGTAAGCGAAATCCACCGGCGTAGCCCCGGAAGGCAGCTCCAGAATCTTGCCCTTGGGGGTGAACACGTATATTTCGTCGGGGAACAGATCGGTCTTGACGTGCTCAATGAACTCCAGCGAGTCGTCGGCCCGCTCCCGCATCTCCATAAGGCCCTGAACCCAGCGGTCCACCCGCTTCTGGTTGACGGCGGTTACCGGAGACTGCTGGTGCTTGTACATCCAGTGAGCGGCGATACCGTCGTTGGCAATCTGCTCCATCTCCTCGGTGCGGATCTGGATTTCGATGTTCACATGCATGCCGAAAAGGGTGGTGTGCAACGACTGGTAGCCGTTGGCCTTGGGCATGGCAATGTAGTCCTTGAAGCGGCCTGGCAGCGGCTTGTAGAGGCTGTGCACAGCCCCGAGTATGCGGTAACAGTCGTCTTCCGTGTCGGTTATGATCCGGAACGCGTACACATCCATGATTTCGTGGAACGACTTATGGCGGAACTTCATCTTGTTGTAGATGGAGTTGAGGTGCTTTTCCCGCCCCTGGATACGTCCGGGCAGCCCCCGCTCCTGCAGCCTTTCCTCCAGCCTGCCACGGATGTCGTCGATGATCTCCCGGTGACTGCCCCGCAACTTGGAAACCGCCTTGGAAATGTACCTGGCCCGCATCGGATACAGCGACGCGAAGCCCAGGTCTTCCAGCTCCGTACACATCCGGTGCATGCCCAGCCGGTTGGCAATAGGCGCATAGATATCGAGGGTTTCGGTGGCGATGCGCTGGCGCTTTTCATAGGGCATAGGGCCCAGGGTGCGCATGTTGTGCAGCCGGTCCGCCAGCTTGACGATGATGACGCGGATATCCCGGGCCATGGCCAGGGTCATCTTCTGGAAGTTCTCGGCCTGGGCCTCGGCCCGGGTGCGAAATTCAATCTGGGTCAGCTTGGAGACGCCATCCACCAGATCCGCCACCGAGTCGCCGAACTGCTCGATCAGGGCGTCCTTGGGAATACCGGTGTCTTCGATGACGTCGTGGAGCATGGCCGCCATCAGGCTCTGATGGTCCAGCTTCATGTCCGCAAGGATGGTGGCTACCGCAAGGGGATGGGTAATGTATCGCTCGCCACTGCGACGCATCTGGCCTTCGTGGGCCTGCTCGGCATAATAGTAGGCCCGCCGCACCTGGTTGATGCGACTGTTGTCCAGATAATCGCCGAGCCGGCCCGTCAGGTCTTCAACCGTCGGTTCCTGCTCTGCTACAGCAGCCACTTGCGACACCGCGCCTCCGTAGAGTCTTCTATGGATGACGGACAAAAAAACCCGAATGCGAACATTCGGGTTTTCCTTTACCCCGTCGGGAAATCGAGCGTAACAAAGACGCCTCTTTTTCCACTATAAATCCATCGGGGCGAATTTCAATGGTCTTTTCGCCGGAAGCCAGTGGTCAGTAACCTGACTGACCTCAATCCTCTTCCTCTACCCGCAACAGGTCACGGGTAATCTTGCCTTCAGCGATCTCTCGCAGAGCAATAACGGTCGGCTTGTCGTTTTCTTCCGGCAGCAGTGGCTCGTAGCCCTTGGTGGCAATCTGGCGGGCGCGTTTGGTCGCCAGCATAACCAGCTGGAAACGGTTGTCCACGTTCTCCAGACAATCTTCAACGGTAACTCGTGCCATTACATTCCCCGACTAGATCGATCAACGATTGCGATGTGGCCCGGCTAAGCGGGTTTACCAGACCGTGTAGTTTACTGCCAAGCGCTCAGGATGTACACAGACTATTCCTGGCGGCCACTGTCCATCAGTTCAGAGAGCAACCTGGCGTGGCGCTTTTCCTGACGGTCCATGCGTAACCGCTGGGTGGTGACGATGGACAGCAGCTCTGACAGCGCCTCGCCAAAATCATCATTGACTACCAGATAATCAAACTCCAACGCATGGCGGCACTCTTCAGCCGCTTCACTCAGGCGCCGCTCCACCACCTCCGGCGAGTCGGTGCCACGACCGGTCAGACGTGCACGCAATACCGCTGCGGATGGCGGTACGATAAAAATACCGACGCAATCCGGCAACAGCCGCCGTACCTGGGCCGCGCCCTGCCAGTCGATCTCCAGGATGACATCGCGCCCCCTGGCCAGCATCTGCTCCACCCACACCTGCGAGGTGCCATAGTAATTGCCGAAGACATCGGCATGTTCCAGGAACTCGTCCCGCAGGATCATGGCCTCGAACTGCTCACGGCTGACAAAATGGTAGTTGATACCGTCCTGCTCGCCCTGCCGCATGGGCCGGGTGGTATGGGACACGGAAACGCCGAGGCGATGGTCTGCCCTGATCATCTCCCCCACCAGGCTGGTCTTGCCGGCACCAGAGGGCGCGGAAATTACATACAGGGTGCCTTTCTCGACGGGCTGACTCATAGGGTTGCACTGCTGTTGAACGGGCATGGGGAGGTGCGCCTGCGCACCCCCGGTTAAAAGCGTGCGTAATTATACGGATTCAGGACTGGCTCGCCCACCCCGGCGGCGGGGGAGTCTGTCTGACCGGGTGTCCGCAGCTTCGTCACTCCAGGTTCTGCACCTGCTCCCGCATCTGCTCGATGTAGACCTTCATGTCGACGGCTATTCGGGTGACATCGGCATCAATGGACTTGCTGCTGAGGGTATTGGCCTCCCGGTTGAGCTCCTGCATCAGGAAATCCAGCCGGCGTCCGATGGCGTCGTTGCGCTGCAGAGTGTCACGGATCTCGCTCAGGTGGGCGTCCAGGCGGTCGAGCTCCTCGGCCACATCGGACTTTTGTGCCAGCATCACCATTTCCTGGCTGAGCCGGTCCGGGTCCAGCTCAACCGATGCCGCCCGGAACCGCTCCCGCAGCGCATCCGCCTGCGCACTGAGCAGCTGGGGCATCCGCTCCCGCACCTGACCAACCAGCTCAGCCATGGCATCCAGCCGCTGCTCGAACAGCGGCCGCAGGCGCTCACCTTCCCGCTCCCGTACCTGCACCAGATCTTCCACGGCACGGCGGAACAGCTCATCAGCGGCCGCCTTGACCGGGCTCAGGTCCGGCTCCTCCCGCTCCAGCACACCCGGCCAGCGGAGCACGTCAATGGCGCTGATGTGGGCCGGGTTGTCCAGCATACGGTTGACGTGGTTGATGGCCTCGTTGAGGCTGCCGGCCAGCCGCTCATTGACCACCAGCCCTGTATCGGCGGTGTCGGATGACTGCAGGCGCATACCGACATCCACCTTGCCGCGCCCCAGGGTCTTGCGCAGGTGCTCGCGGAACCCGTTTTCCAGCTCCCTCAATGCCTCCGGCAACCGGAAGGACGGCTCAAGGTAACGATGATTAACGGTGCGGATCTCACAGGTCAGGCAACCCCACTCTCCCTGGGTCTCCTGGCGCGCGAAGGCAGTCATGCTTCTGATCATGGTGGCTCCGGGTTGGTCGGTAACACGTTTGGACAGTCTACCAGTTCATGGCTGCGGAAATCCTGCCCCTGACAAGCCCGGGCACCTTGCCCGTGTTATACTCCCGCTCCTTTTCCGCATTACCGGCAGCATCAACCGCAGCCGGCTTCATTCAATTTCCAGTTCCAGAAGGACTAACTATGCGACCGAGCGGACGACAGCCCGAACAGCCCAGAGACATCAGGCTCACCCGCCACTTTACCCGCCACGCGGAAGGCTCCGTGTTGGTGGAGTTCGGCGACACGCGGGTGATCTGCACCGCCTCTGTGGAAAACAAGGTGCCGCCTTTTCTGCGCGGTGAAGGCCAGGGCTGGATCACCGCCGAATATGGCATGCTGCCCCGCTCCACCGGCAGCCGCATGGGCCGTGAGGCTGCCCGCGGCAAGCAGGGCGGGCGCACCGTCGAAATCCAGCGCCTGATCGGCCGGTCACTGCGGGCCGCCGTCGACCTGAAGGCCCTTGGCGAACACTCCATCACCATTGATTGCGACGTCATTCAGGCCGATGGCGGCACCCGAACCGCCGCGATCACCGGCGGCTGCGTGGCATTGGTGGACGCCCTGAACTATCTGGTAAAAGAGGGTCGACTGGCAAGGTCGCCACTGAAACAGATGGTCGCGGCCCTGTCTGTCGGCGTCTACCAGGGCACCCCGGTTGTGGACCTGGATTACCCGGAAGACTCCACAGCCGAAACCGACATGAACGTTATCATGACGGACCAGGGGGGCTTCATCGAGATCCAGGGCACCGCCGAGGGTGCGCCGTTTGTTCAGGAAGAACTGGACAGCATGCTCAATCTGGCAAAACAGGGAATTGAGCAGCTGTTCGAGATCCAGAAGGCCGCCCTGGCCGAGTAGCCGCGGCAGCATTGCCGGTTCGCCAGGGAATGGCGATCACAAAAAAAGCGCGACGGGGCAGACCCGGCGCGCTTTTTTTGCTTCAGATCTGATCAGAAGCCGACGTCGATATCGTAGTCCATGATCAGTGGCGCATGATCCGAGAAGCGGGCGGCCTCATCAATCCAGCCATCCTGGATGGTCTTGCGAATGCCGGGGGTGAGCATCTGGTAGTCCGCCCGCAGGCCCACATTCTTGCGTTCGCCGCCATCCCATTCCGGCCACCAGGTGAACTGGTTGCTCTGCTTGTTGATCTCGCGGAAGGCATCGATGGCCCCCATTTCATCAAACAACCGGTCGAGAAAGGCCCGTTCGTGGGGCAGGAAGCCGGATACATCCAGCTGATGGTAGATGGGGCTGGCATCGGTCACATGCTGGGCAGTCTGCAGGTTGGCGCAGAAGATAAACTGGCGACGCTTGCGCAGGGTTTTCTGCATGTGCAGGCCAAAAGCGTCCATAAATTCATCCTTGTGATCCAGAACGGTCAGGTCATTCTCGTCACCCAGCAGCTCATCCTCGCGCCCCAGGGCACAGGGAGCCAGTACGCTGGCCACACTGACCCGGTCGAAATCCGCCTGGATAAAACGACCCTCGCGATCAGCCTGCTCGCTGGCAAAGCCGTACATGATCGCCTTGGGGAAGTGACGGGTGTAGATACCCACACCGCCATGCTCATCCAGTTCGCCATCAATAAAGTAGGCTTCATAACCTTCCGGAATCAGGTTTCGGTCCTCTATTTCGTAGACCCGCATGCGGTGGTCCTGAACACAGATGACGTCGGCGTCCTGGTCGGCGATCCAGTCAAAAAAACCTTTCTCAATCGCCTGTTCCAGGCCACTGACGCTGATTGATACTACACGCATACGTATTCCCTGATTCAGTTTGAGTGTATGATACCGGTTTTACACGTATTTGAAAGAACCAGACCCCGCCAGAAGCCTTGCCATGCACGACTACCAGCGCGATTTCATAGAGTTTGCCATTCACCGTCAGGTGCTCCGTTTCGGGGAGTTCACCCTCAAGTCGGGACGTACCAGTCCGTATTTTTTCAATGCGGGGCTCTTCAACAGCGGCAATGACCTGTTGCAACTGGGTGAAGCCTACGCCGCTGCTCTCACCCGGAGCGGGCTGGATTATGACATTATTTTCGGTCCAGCCTATAAGGGCATTCCCTTGGCCACCACCACGGCCATGACACTGGCGCAACAGGGACAGAACCGGCCCTGGGCGTTCAACCGCAAGGAAGCCAAGGACCACGGCGAGGGCGGCAATATCGTGGGCGCCCCCCTTGAGGGCAAGGTGCTGATTATCGACGACGTCATTACCGCCGGCACCGCCATTCGTGAATCCATGGCCATTATCGAGGCCGCCGGCGCCACTCCGGCCGGCGTACTGATCGCCCTGGACCGTCAGGAGCGGGGCAAGGGCGAACTGTCGGCCATCCAGGAAGTGGAACAGACTTACGGCATCCCTGTCATAAGCATCATCCGGCTGGAACAGGTGCTTGAGTATATCCAGGGGCACCCGGAATTTGCCGGTCATGCAGACAGCATAGCGGCCTACCGGGCTCAGTACGGCGTCTGACCGGGCCGTAAGCATTCGGCCGGGCCAATGTCACTTTCCAGGCTTGTGAAACAACCCGAAATAACCATCGCCATCTCTGGTATGCTTTTGTTCAATACAGATGGTGATTCAGAAACGGTGTAACCGGTGCAAGCAAAAAAACTGACAACCTGTATTCTCGCTGCCAGCTGCCTGCTGATGTCCAGCCTGACGGATGCCAGAATGTATCGTTACAAGGACGACAACGGGCGGATGGTGATCAGCAATACCGTTCCCCAGGAAGCCTCCACCCGCGGTTACGAAATCCTCAACAATCAGGGACGGGTGGTCGAACGCATCGCACCGGCCCCCACGGAGGAGGAGCTGCGCCAGCGCGCCGAGGAAGAGCGCCGGCAGCAGGAAGCCGAAGAGCAGCGGGTACGCGACAAGGCCCTGCTGCGCCGGTATCGCCATCCGGACGATGCCGTCCGCGCCCTTCACCGCAAGATCGATGAGCTTGAGGGCCTGATTCAGCTCAAGCGTGGCAATATCTCGGTGATTGAATCCCAGCTGGACGCCGAGCAGTCCCGGGCGGCCGACCTGGAACGGTCGGGCAGGGAAATTCCCGAGGGCACCCTCAGCAAGATCGAACGCCTGCAATCACAGATCCAGGATATCGAGGCCGAAATCGCTGTCCAGAACCGGGAGATCGAACAGATCCGGAAAAGCTTCCGGGAAGATATCGAGCGGCTGGAAGTCATTACCGAGCAAGAGCGTACCTTACCGCTGGAAACGGAGTCGGCCGGGGCAAACCGATAGGCGTACCGGGTTCGCATGTCCAGACGCAAAAGGCCACCCTGACAGGTGGCCTTTTTAGTGGCCCGGCGGCAGTGGCCCGGGCCCCTTACCATGGCATTAACAGTGACCGCTTCAGGCGCTGGTTGTACTCTTGGCGCCTGAAGAACGGCTTCGCGTACTGGAAGACTTGGCGCGAGACGTTGTCTTCTGCGCACTCTGGGCAGCCTTGGACACTTCCTTGTTGGCTGAATCCGCAGCACTGGAAATATCCTTGGCGGCAGCCTGAGCGCCCCTGGAAGCACGATTGGCACTCTTCTGAGCCGTATCGGACACGTCGCTGGCGGTGGTTTTTGCGGTAGCGGAAACCTCATCGGCCACTTCATCAGCGGTCTTGCTGACCGAACGCGCCGTCTCGGCGGTTTCCTTTTCCAGACGAGCCACCATATCCGCTGCAAAATCACCAACACGACTATTGAAGCTTCTCAGCTGGTCAAAGAGCGCACCGCTGGCACCATCATAACGTTTGCGCAGATTCTTGACCCGATGCTGGCGAACTTCCGTTTCCACCCTTTCCGCCAATTGGAAGGGCTTCGCCGCAATCTGCTTCTGCGCGTTCTCGGCGGCATCGATACCCTTGTCGACCATATCCTGAAGCTGTTCCTGCCAGGTTCTCAATTTGCTCATGTCGGCACTCCCTTAATGTGTGTCCGGTAAACAGTCCTGCCGGGAATCGGGTTCTCCGGCGATTTCACAGCCAGTGTAGAGAGGGAAGTTAGAGTGTTCATACTAATCGGCAGGATTCGGTCAGATGCCAATTTGGTGAACCAGCCGGCATTTTACAAAACGGTCACTTGAGACGACTTGCCCAGCCTTCATAATCCGGAACTGTTTCGTACGCAGTGGCATCCGGGGGGCCGACTTCCCGACCATGCTCGGTGACCAGGACGCTGAAAAACGTCAACAATCATCAGCGCAGCACCGACAACCCACCCAGGCCAGCCGGGACACCAGCCACCATAACCGGCATTTATCCGGGTGGGTCCGGAAAATCGTGCGAGGGAACATCATGGCGTTTCAGGACGAACGCAAGCGACTGTCATGGAGTCTGATGGTCGTTGTCAGCCTGGCCATTGCCGGCTGTGGCGGAGAATCGGGAAGCTCCGGTACCGAAAAAGCAGATAGCAGCCAGACCGGCACAACCAGTCAGGAGACCAGGACAACGCACCAGGATCCCGTCGACACCGCCCAGGATCAGACCGCTACACCGGGCGAGCCGGACAAGTCGATCGCTGAGGATGAGGATACCCCCCCTCCCCAGATTGCCCAGCCGGGCGACGTTATCGAGAACCCGATTTTTGCCGACCCGATCCCGGTGCCGGTGCCCGAGGGAGAACAGCCGGACTCCGACACGAGCGATAGCGATACCGGGCAGCCCCGGGACGAACCGGCGGACAGTGATGGCGAGCCAGAGGTCGCCGAGCCGGAGCCCGCACCGGAACCGAAGCCCGAAGAACCCGAGCCCGTGGCGGAGCGACCCACCCTGCAGTGGGATTCACCGCTTACCCGGGTGGACGGTAGCAAGCTGTATCCCGGCGAGATCAGCGGTTACCGGGTGTACTATCGCCTGAGGCATCAGGAAGAATTTGAATCCATCATTATAGAAGGGCCGGACTCGGACAGCCTGGCACTGGATAATTTCGATCCCGGAGCTTACGAGTTTGCGGTCAGCACACTGGATGTGGACGGTCTTGAAAGCCGTCGGTCTGACCCGGTTGCCGTGGACCTGATCTGACCCACTCCACCGCATGCCCGGAAGTCCTGCCGGGCATGCGGGCACCGGACCTACCAGCGGAACAGCACCCAGCTTGGCACCAGCAGGGAGGTTTCCCCCTCCCTGATCCAGCCACCACCCTCGGCTGGCACCAGGTAATAGGAGGGGCCAATATCCGGCACTACCTTGATCTCCCTTATTTCGCCGTTTACCCGATACTCGTAGTAAACCACGTCTTCTCCCGGGCGGATCACGATTTCCGATCCGGTTGCCGCCGGCTCATAATCGGGCGTGATCACCGGTTCGGCCGGCATCTCGGGCTTTTCATCGAGGGGCGAGCCCGCAGTGTCCTGCGCCAGGACAGCGTTAGAAGCCACCAGCAGGGATAGCGTCAACAGGGAGACGGAAAGCGTTTTCATGGTAACCTCTGTGTTCAGACCGGTCGCTATGGCGACATTCAGTGTGCCGTCTGGCTGATTCGTTGAGCAGACGGGACATCAGAAAGCGTTACACAAGCCACTCGAACCTTCAAACAGATTCCGGATTCCCCTTGATATGAGTCAGCAGAAGACGCCACCCGTTGTTCTCGTCGACGGTTCCTCTTACCTGTTCCGGGCCTACCATGCCCTGCCCCCGCTAACGACCAGCAAGGGTCACCCCACGGGAGCCATCAAGGGCGTGATCAGCATGCTCAGACGGCTTGAGCAGGACTACCCGGGGTCCAGGGTAGTGGTGGTGTTTGACGCCAAAGGCAAGACCTTCCGCCACGACCTGTATGACCAGTACAAGGCCAACCGTCCACCAATGCCGGAAGACCTGGGAGTGCAGATCGCCCCCATCCACGAGATTGTCCGCGCCATGGGTCTGCCACTGCTGATCATTCCGGATGTCGAAGCCGATGATGTCATCGGTACGCTGGCAACGGAGGCCACCAGCAAAGGGGTCGACGTGGTCATCTCCACCGGCGACAAGGATATGGCCCAACTGGTCAGCGACCATGTCACACTGATCAACACCATGACTGAAATCCCCATGGACAGGGACGGTGTGGTGGAAAAATTCGGCATCGGACCGGAGCAGATCGTGGATTACCTGGCGCTGGTGGGTGACACCGTGGACAACATTCCCGGCGTCACCAAGTGTGGCCCCAAGACGGCGGTAAAATGGCTGCAGCAGTACCATGACCTGGACAACCTGATGGCCCATGCCGACGAGATCGGTGGCAAGATTGGCGACAACCTGCGGGATGCGCTGGATCATCTGCCACTCAGCCGCCAGCTGGCAACCATTCGAACGGATGTGGATCTGGATTTCGGCATCGAGGAAGTCTCCCCGGAACCGGAAGACGAGGAACAGTTGCTCGAGCTGTTCAAAGAGTACGAATTCAAAAGCTGGATTGCAGAGTATTCCGGCGACAATGGCAGCAATGACCGGCAGCCATCCCACAACCCGGCTGACAGCTCCCCCGAACGGCAGTACGACACCATTTTCACTGAAGAGCAGCTGAATGACTGGCTGGGCCGACTGGAACAGGCCGACCTGTTTGCCTTCGACACCGAAACCACCAGCCTTCGTTACAGTGAAGCGGACATTGTCGGCATGTCCTTCGCCATCGAACCCGGCAAGGCTGCATACCTGCCCCTGGCCCATGATTATATGGGGGCACCGGATCAACTGAACCGGGACGCCACCCTGAAAAGACTCAAGCCGCTGCTGGAAAGTACCGACCACCGGAAAGTGGGACAGAATCTCAAGTACGACAAGAACGTACTGGCCAACCACGGTATCTCGCTGGAGGGCATCGCCGAGGACACCATGCTGGAGTCCTACGTACTGAACTCCACCGCCACCCGCCATGACATGGGCAGTCTGGCCCTGAAATATCTGGGCGAGAAGACCATCAGTTTCCAGGATATTGCCGGCAAGGGTGCCAAACAACTGACTTTCAACCAGATTGACCTTGAGCAGGCCTCCGAATACGCCGCCGAAGACGCAGACATCACCCTGCGGCTACACCAGGCGTTGCGCCCCCAGCTCGCGGCGACCGGCCAGCTCGAAACCGTCTATCAGGACATCGATATGCCACTGGTGCCGGTACTGTCACGCATCGAACAGCGCGGCGTGATGATCAACGCCTCCACCCTGAAACAGCACAGTCAGGAACTGGCCGAGCGCATGGCTGAGCTCGAGAAGGCAGCCCACGAAGAGGCCGGCGAAGCCTTCAACCTCGGCTCTCCCAAACAGCTCCAGGCCATCTTCTACGACAAGATGGGGCTGCCGGTCGTCAAGAAGACCCCCAAGGGTGCGCCATCCACAGCGGAGCCTGTCCTGCAGGAACTGGCCCACGAGCACCAGCTGCCGCGACTTATTCTTGAGCACCGCAGCCTCAGCAAGCTCAAGTCCACCTATACCGACACCCTGCCGGAACTGATCAGCCCCCGCACAGGTCGCGTTCACACGTCGTACCATCAGGCAGTCACGGCGACCGGACGCCTGTCATCGTCGGAACCCAACCTGCAGAACATCCCGGTGCGCACCGAACAGGGCCGGCGTATCCGGCAGGCCTTCGTGGCGCCTGAGGGCTACAAACTGGTGGCCGCGGACTACTCGCAGATCGAGTTGCGGATCATGGCACACCTCTCCGGTGACAAGGGGCTGCTGACCGCGTTCGAAAAGGGCGAGGACATCCACCGGGCCACCGCCGCCGAAGTCTTCGGGACCAGCGTTGATGAGATCACCTCCGACCAGCGCCGCAGCGCCAAGGCCATCAACTTCGGCCTTATCTACGGCATGTCGGCGTTCGGGCTGTCACGCCAGCTGGAGGTGGAGCGCAAGGTGGCCCAGGATTACATCGATCGCTATTTCCAGCGCTACCCCGGGGTACTGGCGTACATGGACCGGATCCGCAAACAGGCCCACGACGACGGATACGTGGAAACCCTCGCCGGACGCCGGTTGTACCTGCCGGAAATCAATGCCCGCAACAAGCAGATGCAGCAGGCTGCCGAGCGCACTGCCATCAACGCGCCCATGCAGGGCACCGCCGCCGATATCATCAAGCGGGCCATGGTTACCGTGGAAGACTGGCTGCAGTCGGAGCATGCCGATGAGGCCCGTATGGTCATGCAGGTGCACGATGAACTGATTCTGGAGGTCAGGGAATCGGCCCTCGACACCATCTGCCATGGTCTGGAGAAGCGCATGTCGGCCGCTGCGGACCTGAAGGTGCCGTTACTGGTGGAGGCCGGCGTGGGCGACAACTGGGACGAGGCCCACTGACTGCAGAGGCCATGGATCGAAGGCAGCGGGCCGGCACTGGCCCGGTGCGGGCCGTGCCGGCATGCACCAAAGTCTGGCACCTCCCCAGCGGTCTGGATCACCTTGTACCGCCGCTGTGTCGCCCGGGTGACCATAGCCAATGATGTCGGGGCAAGTCCGGTCTGTGGCACGATTCTCGCTTAGAAAATAGCCACTTATCCGATTCCAGACATGAGGCAGGCTTCCATGGCATCTCTGGCAAGTGAACGTAACTGGCTATTTAACCCGGCTATCATGAAAAAGGTGCAGCAATGCCGCCGGCTGATCCAGATGGAGTTCGGGGTCAAGGTGCACCTGACCGAAGAAGCCCTGGTGGAACAACTGGCCAGTTATGCCGGGAAGTCACGCTCCGATACCCTGAGCCGGACCTGGGGCGAGCTGCAAGAGGCCGTACCGGAACTCGCGGATGTCCTGGTCCAGAACGAAGCAACCAGCAAGCGTTCCTATCGGGGGCAGGCCGTACCGGATGCCGAAACATCAGCGAGCACGCCCCCGTCTGATGAACCACCAGCCCAGCCCCGCAAGTCAAAGGTTATCTACCGTGGGCGGGTTGTTGGCTAGTGTACCTTGACACTCGTGTCCGGTCCGGTCAGTTCGTTGACCAGACCGGACACCAGAACCCCGGGCTTCAGAAGGCCTTGCTAACCTGGACCGAAGCGCTCCAGGCACTCAATTCGTAGGCCCCCTCAAAGCTCGCAGGCGACGCTGGAACGGTTGGACTGGCGTGTTGGTATTCCCGGTCGTTAACCTCGGCGTCGTCCGCAAAGATCAGGGTACCTACCGCCGCGTCAACGGCCCAGCCACTGCGAACATCTTTCCATTGGGTGCCCAGGGTCAGCCAGTGACGGTCCTCGGAGGGGATCCGGGCAGTCACATAGTCGTCCACCGGCGATTCGTCCCAGGCATAGCCGGCCTTCAAGGCCCACGCCGGTGTCGCCTGCCAGATGCCACCCACATTGAACTGCCAGGTGTTTTTCCACTTCTCCGTGATGTGGGTAATGGTGGCACCCGGCACGCCAGCGATCTCGCCATCGGGGTCGCGGCTGATGATATCCAGTTCCTCAAAGCGGCTCCATTTGGCGTAGGTCGCCCCTGCCAGAAGGGTGACCTCATCCGTCAGGCGATGCCTGGCCCCGAGAGTGATGGTTTCCGGAATCGCCAGGGGGACTGTTACCTTTTCCGTCAGGGTTGTGGTGCGAGTGTACGTTGGTGCTACCGGTACGTTGCTGATCTCGGCCTCACCCTTCAACTCCAGCTCCGTGCCGGTCTGGGCGGTCAGCCCGAACTGCGTCCTGTCAGAGAGCTCGTACAGGAAACCGACGCGGGCCGTGACGCCAATGTCATCGCCCTCGATATCGGCATAGGGCTCCGGCAGCGCCAGTGACGCCGGGCCCGCCGTCGCGCTCAGGTCCTGATAGCGGCTCAGTCGCCCTTCTGCATAGATGATGTTGAGCCCCGCCCCCATGGACAGCCCCTCACCATTGCTGACGGAGATGGCCGGGGTAAAGGCAATGGCTTTCAGCTCGGTCTTGTCTGCAAAGTAGCGTCCGGCGAAGTCGTTGTCATAGTCAGCCGCCAGGCCATAGGGGGCATGGATGCCGAAACCCACGTCCACTGTGTCATTGATTTCATGGCTCAGGTACAGGTTGGGCAGGACCGCCGGGTCGGCGATGTCACCGCCATCAGAAGCCGGCCTTACCGGCACCGAGGGGTTCTTTCGTGTCACGGCAATGGAATCGCCCCTGGCCTCGGCATCAATGTCGAGCACTGCCGCACCGAACGACAGGTTGGTTCCCGACAACTGGCTCATGCCAGCCGGATTGAACAACACGATGGTGGCATTCTCCGGGTTCGCCGCGGCGCCGGCATTGGCCGTACCCATGGCGCTGGCGCTCTGCTCGTTGAGGGAGAAGCCGCCCGCCAGGACAGCGGTCGGCACCAGGGCACCGGTCAACGACACGATACGGATAGCTTGAGTAATAGGTCTGGCTTTGTTGTGCATGGTATCTCCTCTTTATCTCGCGAGGAGTATACGGAGCACCACTGAGCCACCTCTAATACCGCCAGCTTATATCAAACATACGGATTATCAATGAATTAGCTCTTAACCAGGCACTGGCCAGGGGAAAAGACAGGGGGCGGAACAGGATAAGCACCCGCGCCCTGAACAGGAGCGCGGCGATTCATTGGTCTCCCTTCTGGCCGGGAGATGAACCAGACGGGACACCGGAAGAAAGGTCAGTCGTTCTGGATCGACAGCTTGTCCACCGACGACGACAGCTGGTCAGACCCCTTAGCATCGGCACCCAGCTTGATCATCAGACGCAGGTCGTTGGCGGAGTCGGCGTGCGCAAGGGCATCCTCGTAAGTGATGGCGCCTTCCGAATACAGGTCATAGAGAGCCTGATCGAAGGTCCGCATGCCGGACTCGGTGGATTTGGTCATCAGTGCCTTGAGCTTGTGCACCTCCCCCTTGCGAATCATGTCCGCGGCCAGCGGGGTGTTGATCAGCACCTCGATAACGGCCCGCCGACCCTTGCCATCCGGTGTGGGAATCAGTTGCTGCGCAACAATGGCCTTGAGGTTCAGGGACAGATCCATCCAGGTCTGGTTGTGCTGGTCCGGGTTGAAGAACTGGATAATCCGGTCCAGGGCCTGGTTGGCATTGTTAGCGTGCAGGGTACACAGGCACAGGTGGCCGGTCTCCGCGAACTGCAACGCGTATTGCATGGTGTCCCGTGTGCGCACCTCGCCGATCAGGATGACATCCGGCGCCTGACGCAGGGTGTTTTTCAGGGCGGTCTCGAAGCTGTCGGTATCGATACCCACTTCCCGCTGGGTGACGATACACCCCTGGTGCTGGTGCACGAATTCGATGGGGTCCTCGATGGAGATGATATGACCGCGACTATTGCGGTTACGATGCCCCAGCATGGCTGCCAGCGAGGTGGACTTACCGGTGCCGGTGGCACCCACAAAGATAATCAGGCCACGCTTGGTCATGGCCAGATCCTTGATGATTTCCGGCAGGCTGAGATCATCGACCTGTGGAATATTGGTCTCGATACGCCGCAGTACCATGCCGCACAGGTTACGCTGGAAGAACGCACTGACCCGGAAACGCCCGATGCCCCTGGCACTGATGGCAAAGTTACACTCGTGGCTGTCCTCGAATTCGGCCTGTTGCTTGGAGTTCATGCCACCATAGACCAACTCCCGCGTCTGCTCCGGGGTCAGGGCGTTCTTGGTCACCGGCAGCACCTTGCCATTAACCTTCATGCTCGGCGGCACCCCGGCGGTAATAAACAGATCGGAGCCGCCCTTCTCTACCATCAATCGCAGCAGTTTTTCGAGTTCCATGAGTGTACTTCCAGCATTCAGTCGCGTTTGCCGGCACCAGTCTTATCCGGTGCCCTGATTCAAAGTCAGTGTCAGAAGTTATCCGCAATCTTGGCCTTGGACCGGGCCGCCTCACGGCTGATCAGCCCCTTCTGCAACAGCCGTTGCAGACACTGATCCAGGGTCTGCATGCCCAACGACCCACCGGTCTGGATGGCGGAGTACATCTGCGCCACCTTATCTTCGCGTATCAGGTTACGGATTGCTGCGGTACCGATCATGATTTCGTGCGCCGCAATCCGGCCGCCGCCCATCTTTTTCATCAGGCTCTGGGAAATGACCGCCTGCAACGACTCGGAAAGCATGGAGCGGACCATGGACTTCTCTTCCGCCGGGAATACGTCCACCACCCGGTCGATGGTCTTGGCAGCGGAGGTGGTGTGCAGGGTGCCGAATACCAGGTGGCCGGTTTCCGCCGCGGTCAACGCCAGGCGGATGGTTTCCAGGTCACGAAGCTCGCCCACCAGGATGATGTCGGGGTCTTCCCGCAGCGCCGAACGCAGGGCTTCCGAGAAGCCCAGGGTGTCACGGTGCACCTCACGCTGGTTGACCAGGCACTTCTTGGAGTCGTGAACGAATTCGATGGGATCCTCAATGGTCAGCACATGCTCGTAGCGCGATTCATTGATGTAGTCGATCATCGCCGCCAGGGTGGTGGACTTGCCGGAACCGGTGGGCCCCGTCACCAGCACCAGGCCCCGGGGGACGGATGAGATGTCCTTGAAAACCTGGCCCATGCCCAGATCTTCCATGGTAAGCACTTTCGATGGGATGGTCCGGAATACGGCGCCTGCACCACGGTTCTGGTTGAAGGCATTGACCCGGAAACGGGCCACGCCGGGCACCTCGAAGGAAAAGTCGGTTTCCAGGAACTCTTCGAAATCCTTCCGCTGCTTGTCGTTCATGATGTCATAGATCAGGCCGTGGACTTCTTTGTGCTCCATCGGCGGAAGGTTGATCCGGCGTACATCACCATCGACACGAATCATGGGGGGCAGCCCGGCGGACAGGTGCAGGTCAGATGCGCCCTGTTTGGCCGAGAAGGCCAGCAGTTCAGTAATGTCCATAGAGTTCCTCGGAAGGCGGTTCTTTTATACCCTGGCCCGCTTGGTTTTTTACCACCCCGGGGTTAACGTGAGACCCCTATCACAGCAGACTCAGCGGCAGTCAGAAATCAATATGAGCAGCATAGCAGACAACATCAGGAGCGTAACCCGACGCATACAAAAAGCAACAAAGGCGGCCGCACGGGCTGACGGGAGTGTGAGCCTGCTCGCAGTCAGCAAGACCCGGCCTGCGGAAGATCTCCGTGAAGCGGCCGCGTCCGGGCAGCTTGCGTTTGGTGAAAACTACCTGCAGGAAGCCCTCGACAAGATCAGCGCCCTGTCCGACCTGCCCGGGCTGGAGTGGCACTTTATCGGCCCCATCCAGTCCAACAAGACCCGAGCCATTGCCGAACACTTCCAGTGGGTTCACAGCGTGGACCGGCTCAAGGTCGCCAGGCGCCTGAGCGAGCAGCGCCCGCAGGACCTGCCGCCCCTGAACATCTGCCTGCAGGTGAACGTTGACAATGAAGACAGCAAAAGCGGCTGCCGCCTGGAGGAACTGCCTGAGCTGGCGGCCGCGGTCAGCGAGCTGCCCCGGCTGAGCCTGCGGGGGCTGATGGCCATACCCGACCCTGACCAGCCGGAGGACCGCCTGCGCGCCAGCTTCCGGGCCCTGGCCAACGGGCTGGATCAACTGCGCCAGCAGGAAAACGTCAACGGCCCGCTCGACACCCTGTCCATGGGCATGTCCGGTGACCTGGAGCTGGCTATTGCCGAAGGCGCCACTTTGGTGCGGGTGGGTACCGCCATGTTCGGTGCCAGGGACGACAGCCGATAACGGGCACGGCGGGTAAGCGTTCGATTTTACTGGTATGATTTCTCATCACAATTTTATGACTCGGAGTGAACTGTGAGTACATCACCGACGATCGGCTTTATCGGCGCGGGCAACATGGCCAGCGCCATTATTGGCGGCATGCTGGACAGCGGCTTCCGGGCCGGTGGCATCTGGGTCAGCGCCCCGGACGACGCGCACCTGCAGACCATCCGCAACAAGTTCGGCGTCAGTGTCACCACCGATAACCGCTACTGCGCCCAGCAGGCCGATGTGCTGATTCTGGCAGTGAAGCCCCAGATCATGGCCGACGTATGCAGTGACATCGCGCCCGTCGTCCAGAACACCCGGCCACTGATGGTGTCCATCGCCGCCGGCCTCACCGCAGACACCCTCGACAACTGGTTGGGAGGCGGTCTGCCCCTGGTACGGGTCATGCCCAACACGCCTTCACTGGTAGGCATGGGCGCCGCCGGGTTGTTCGCCAATAACGAGGTGAGCGACGACCAGAAACAGACGGTAGAGTCCATTTTCAACAGTATTGGCAAGGCGCTGTGGCTGGACGATGAAAACCAGCTGCACGCAGTAACAGCACTCTCGGGCAGCGGCCCCGCCTACTTCTTCCTGATGCTGGAAGCGCTGGAAGCGGCCGCGACTGTGGCCGGCATCCCCGCGGAAACCGCCCGCGGCCTGGCCATCCAGACCATGGCCGGTGCCGCCGAGATGGCGGCCCGCAGCGAGCACGATCCGGCCCAGCTCAAGCGCAATGTCATGTCACCCGGCGGCACCACGGAACAGGCCATCAATACCTTTGAGGATGGCGGCCTGCGCCCGCTCGTGGAAAAAGCCTACAAGGCCGCCATGAGCCGCTCCCGGGATATGGCCAGAGAGCTGGCCGACAGCAAGCAATAATGACCGGCAACCACCCTGACCCCAAGGCTTAACGGAGAGACTGCCCCAATGCTGGCCGATATATTCATCACCGTGCTGCAGTTTGTGTCGATGTTCTACCTCACCGTGGTGCTGCTGCGGTTCATGCTGCAACTGGCACGAGCTGATTTCTACAACCCCATTTCGCAGTTTGTGGTCAAGGCCACCAACGCGCCCTTACGCCCCCTGCGCAGGGTCATTCCGGGCATTGGTGGCGTCGACGGCGCCTCACTGGTGCTGGCGGTACTGGTCAGTGCGTTGTTCTTCGCCCTGTTATGGGTTGCCAACGGGTTCCCCATTACCGGGCTTAATCCGGTAGCCCTGCTTGCCTGGTCGGGCGTCCATGTGCTGGACCTGATCCTGAGCATCTACTTCTGGTCCGTGCTGGCGGTGGTCATTATCAGCTGGGTCGCCCCCCAGAGTGACCACCCCGCCATTGCCCTGGTGGCACAGATCACCGAGCCGGTCATGCGGCCGGTCCGCAATATCGTGCCACCCCTGGGCGGGCTGGACCTGTCTCCCATCTTTGTGTTCCTGATTCTGTCGGTGCTGCGCCAGGTCGTTGATCATCTGGGGCGCGCAGTCGGCATGCCGATCTGATCACGACACGGTCACGGGCGCCGGCGTCCGCTTGAGCGCCTGTGACCCACTTAACAGATCTGACAACAAAACGGACATACTCTAATCCTTATCGATTGTTAATCTGCGATAATTCCATGCGCAGTTTTCCGGGCACTTCCCCATAACTCGCTGCGGGGGCGCCTGACACCCGCCCGGCCAGGAACCGGGGGCGTTACCAGACATCGCAGCCGCCAAGCCGGCGCCTGCCAAGCGGACAGGGCACGTACCATGAACGGACCAGCCATCCTGGCGCACCAGGTTGAAGCCTACCATCAGTGGAAGAAGGAACTCATTCGCCAGATCGGCAGGTACCGGCTCTGGCTGCAGGACAATGACCTGTACTCCGAAGATGTCAGTGAACGCATCCGCCGGGGTGTGGAACTGCTGGTCGAGGATGAGCTCACCATCGCCTTTGTGGGCGAGTACTCCCGTGGCAAGACCGAGCTGATCAACGCCCTGTTTTTCGCTGAATACGGCCAGCGCATGCTGCCCTCCGAAGCGGGCCGCACCACCATGTGCCCCACCGAACTGTTCTTCGACCGGGCCAATGGCAGCAACTATCTGCAATTGCTGCCCATAGAGACCCGTGAAGGCGACCTGTCGCTGCAGGAACTGCGCCGTCAGCCCCAACACTGGATCCGTCACGAGCTGGACGAAAATGATCCGGACACCATGCGCACCGTTCTTGCCGAAGTGGCCCGTGTACGCAGTGTCAGTCCCCAGCAGGCCCGCCGTTACGGATTCAGCGAGTCCATGCTCGAGGCAGACCAGGACAACCCCGGCCAGGTGCTGATCCCGGCGTGGCGCAGTGCCCGTATCAGCATCCGCCACCCGCTGTTCGAACGCGGTCTGCGCATTCTCGATACTCCAGGGCTCAATGCGCTGGGTTCCGAGCCGGAGCTGACCGTCAGCCTGTTACCGGCAGCCCACGCCATCCTGTTCCTGCTTAGCGCCGACACCGGCGTCACCGCCAGTGACATGACCATCTGGAAGGACCATATCGACACCGAGGACGCCGATCACCGCGCCGGTCGGTTCGCGGTACTCAACAAGATCGACTCACTATGGGATGAGTTGCGCCCGGACGAAGAGGTCCAGAAAAGCATTGCGCGGATACAGCATTACACCGCCAACCAGCTGGGCCTGAAAGATGAGGATGTGATCCCCGTTTCCGCCAAGCAGGGCCTGACTGCCAAGGCCCGCGGAGACGATGCCCTGCTCAGGCGCAGCGAGCTGCCCGGCCTGGAGCGACTGCTGGTGGGGCGTATCCTGAAACAGAAAGAAGAGCTGATCACCCAGAGCCTGATCAATGATCTGCTGGGCATGCTGCAGAACAGTCAGGCGGCCATGCAGTCCCGGCTGGCAAGCCTGGATGAGGAGCGCCAGGCCTGCACCGGTAACGCCGTTGACCGGCAGGCCCTGCGCCGGCTGGCGGACCGCGCCCAGACGGACTATGACTTCTACTACCGCAAGCTCATCACCCTGCGCTCCAGCCGACGCCTGATGCAGTCCCAGGGCGACATCCTGATGGAAATGGTGAGCCCTGAGCGCTTCGATGCGCATGCCGCCACGGTCCGCAAGATGATGACCAAAAGCTGGACCTCCGCCGGCATGAGCCAGGCCATGGACCACTTCTTCGAACTGCTGGAAAACGATCTTCAAAACCTGCTTGCGGAAGGCCGCCTGGCAGAGCGCATGGTAGAGGCCATCTACCGTCGCTATAACCAGGACACCCGCGCCCGCCACCTGGAACCCATCCCCCTCCGGGCGGGCCGGCACGTTATCGCCGTTCGGGAACTGCGCAAGCGTGCGGCCCGTTTCCGTCGCGCTCCGGGCAACCTGTTGCGTGAGCAGAACCAGCTGATCCGCCGCTTCTTCCAGGTCATGGTCACCGAGGCACGCACGCTCCACGAGCGGGTGTGCCGTGATGTGGAACGCTGGCCGGGGGAAGCCCTGCTGCCCATCATGCAATACTCCATGGAGCAGAAGCAGCTGCTGGAGCACCAGGTGCGCCGCATCCGCGACATGGTCCGCAGCGACCGTGACAGCAAGGCGGAACGGGAGCGGCTGACCAACACCATCACCGACCTGCGCAAGCAGCTGGAACTGGCCGATACCATGCAGCGGCAGATTCGCCGCCCTGCCCCGACCCTGAGCCAGCAGAAGGTGGTCAACATCTCCGGCATTGCCTGAATCCTGCGGGGGAGGGGGCACGGCGCGGTTGCAGCAACGCCGGGGCCCCTTTAAACTGCAGGGCTTGCACTAGTGTCCCGTTCGATTAATTCACTGAGTCACTCAGTAGGTCAGCGAATTGACCAAACGGGACACCAGCCCCGAACCGGGCCGGAATACGCCCAGAGATGACCAATCAAGGATTCTGCCGCATCGATGCCCGATTCCCTGCCTTCGGATTCTGTAGGCCTCGTTACCCCACAAACACTGCATTTTGACGAGCCGCTGACGCTCGCCTGTGGCCAGACCCTCAAGCAGTGGGACCTGGTGGTGGAAACCTATGGCACCCTGAACGAAAAACGCAGCAACGCCGTGCTCATATGTCACGCCCTGAGCGGCCACCACCATGCCGCCGGCTACCACTCCATGGACGACCGAAAGCCGGGCTGGTGGGATAGCTGCATCGGGCCCGGCAAGCCCATCGACACCAATCGCTTCTTCGTGGTCAGCATCAACAACCTTGGCGGCTGCCACGGCAGCACCGGCCCCAATACCGTGAACCCGGAAACCGGCGAACCCTTCGGGCCGGACTTCCCTGTGGTGACCGTGCGGGACTGGGTCGATAGCCAGGCGATACTCGCCAACCGGCTGGGCATCGAGTGCTGGGCAGCAGTGGTCGGTGGATCCCTGGGAGGCATGCAGGCGCTGCAATGGAGTATTAGCTACCCTGACCGTCTCAGACACGCGGGGGTGATTGCCTCGACGCCGCGACTCACCGCCCAGAACATCGCCTTCAATGAGGTAGCGCGCCGCGCCATCACCTCCGACGCGGACTTCCATGGTGGCCGGTACTACGAACATAACACCCTCCCCAGAAATGGCCTGATGCTGGCGCGAATGGTGGGCCATATTACCTACCTGTCCGACGCCTCCATGGGGGAGAAGTTCGGCCGTGAACTGCGGGACCAGGCCTACAAGTTCGGTTACGATGCGGAGTTCCAGGTAGAGAGCTACCTGCGTTACCAGGGCGAGCGTTTTTCCGAAACCTTCGACGCCAACACCTACCTGCTGATGACCCGGGCACTGGACTACTTTGACCCGGCCTACGAAACCGACAATGATCTGGTCAAGGCCATGGCGAAAGCCCGCTGTGAATTCCTGGTTCTGTCCTTCAGCACCGACTGGCGCTTTACCCCCGCCCGCTCGGAAGAGCTCGTCAATGCCATGATCGCGGCCCGCTGCAGGGTCAGCTACGCGGAGATCGATGCCCCCTGGGGCCACGACGCCTTCCTGATACCAACGCCCCGTTACAGGGCAGCCTTCACCGCCTACATGAACCGGGTAGCAAGGGAGGTGGGCGCATGAGAGCCGACCTGGAGATCATCCAGCAGTGGATCAGCCCCGGCGCCCATGTTCTGGACCTGGGCTGTGGGGACGGCACCCTGCTGCAGTACCTGCGACAGGAGAAGCAGACCACCGGCTTTGGCCTGGAAATCAACCCGGACCATATTACCGAATGCATGGGCAAGGGTGTGCCGGTCATCGAACAGAACCTGGACGCCCAGGGGCTGGCCAATTTCGAAGACGACAGCTTCGATACCGTGCTGATGACCCAGGCACTGCAGGCCGTCCGGCGCCCGGATATTGTACTGGACGAAATGATGCGACTGGGGCGCGAGGGGATCGTCACCTTTCCCAATTTTGCCTACTGGCGTCTACGCTGGTATCTGATATGGCGGGGAAGAATGCCGGAATCCGAGACCCTGCCACACCGGTGGTACGATACCCCGAATATCCACCTGTGCACGTTCAGGGATTTTGAGGCATTGTGTCATCAGAAAAACTTCCGTATCCGTAATCGCACGGTAGTGGACGGTGACCACCAGGACCGCTGGCTTAGCCGCCTGTGGCCAAACCTGTTGGGACAGATAGCCATCTACCGCATCACACGGGGAGACTGATCATGAAGCCAAACACCTTGCTGACGCTGTTGTGCATAACGCTGGCAGGCCTGGCCGGTACCGCCACGGCTGACGACAAACACGTGGACTTCGGAGAATACGAAGTGCATTACAACGTCTTTCCGAGCACCTTCCTGCCCGCCGAGGTGGCCGAGGCCAACAACCTCAATCGCAGTCGGGGCATCGGTGTCGTCAATATCGCCATCATGACCCGGGACGATGACGGCAGCCTGACAACGGTGCCCGGCCAGGTGGAGGGGAAGGCGCTCAATGACGTAGGCCAGCCGAAATTCCTGGGTTTCCGACGTATCCGTGAGGGCGACGCGGTCTATTTCATCGCCGAATACCAGTACAGTGAAGGCGAACTGATGACCTTCAATGTCACTGCGCGCCCCAGCGGGCATAACGAAGACCTGCAGGTTCGCTTTTCCCAGGCCCTGTTCAATGACTGATTCCCGAGCCGGAGGCAACATGACCCGGAAACTGGTGCTGGCCAGCAACAACCAGGGCAAGCTTCGTGAACTCGGCGAACTGCTGGGGCCCCTGGGGATGCAACCGGTATCCCAGGGCGAGCTGGGCGTCGGCGAAGCCGAAGAACCCGCCGTTACCTTTGTGGAGAATGCCCTGCTCAAGGCCCGCCACGCCGCCCGGGAAACCGGCCTGCCTGCGCTGGCAGACGATTCCGGCCTGGCCGTGGATACCCTCAACGGACAGCCCGGAGTGCGCTCCGCACGCTACGCCGGACCAGACGCCAGTGACGGGGATAACGTGCAGGCACTGCTGAAAGCCCTGGTCGACGTACCCGAAGCTGAACGGTCAGCCCAGTTCCACTGTGTGCTGGTCTATCTGCGTCACGCCGACGACCCTACCCCGGTGATCTGCCATGGCCGCTGGCCGGGACGCATCCTGACCGCAGCGCAGGGTGATGGCGGGTTCGGCTACGACCCCGTATTCTTCGCGCCGGAGTATGGCTGCAGCGCAGCCGAGCTTACCCGGGAACAGAAAAGCCGGGTCAGCCACCGCGGACGAGCCCTGCGCCAGCTGGTGGAACAGCTGGAACACCCGTGACCGTCAACGCCAGCGCTCCCTGTCCCCCACTGGGGCTCTATATCCACGTGCCCTGGTGCGTGCGCAAGTGCCCTTACTGCGACTTCAACTCCCATACGTTTACCGGTGAGCTTCCGGAGCAGGCCTACCTGGACGCCCTGGTGGAGGACCTGCGCCACGATCTGCCACTGGTCCGGGAGCGGTCGGTATCCACCGTCTTCATTGGCGGCGGCACACCGTCGCTGATGTCTCCGACCTTCTACCAGTCCCTGTTCCAACGGCTGGGCGAACTGGTGACCTTCAGCCCGGATGCGGAGATCACCCTGGAAGCCAACCCGGGCACGGTGGAACAGGCCCGTTTCCGGGGTTTCCGCCAAGCCGGTATTAACCGGCTGTCCATCGGCATCCAGAGTTTCAATCCGCAGCAGCTTCAACGGCTCGGACGTATACACGACGACCGCGAGGCTCACCGGGCCATCGAGGGGGCTTTCGTGGCGGGGTTCAACAACATCAACCTTGACCTGATGCACGGCCTTCCGGATCAGTCCCCGCAACAGGCCCTGGCGGATCTGGACGCGGCCCTGTCCTGGCGGACGCCGCACCTGTCCTGGTACCAGCTGACCCTGGAACCCAATACCGAATTCTACAGCCGCCCCCCGGCCCTGCCGGAGGATGACAGCCTCTGGGCCATCTGGCAGGCTGGCCGGGAGCGGCTGACACAGGCCGGTTTCTCGGACTACGAAGTGTCCGCCTGGGCCCGGCCCGGCCAGGCGTCCAGGCACAACCTCAATTACTGGACCTTTGGCGACTACCTGGCGATCGGGGCCGGAGCCCATGGCAAGGCCTCGCTGGCCAGTGGCGAGATCGTCCGTTACTGGAAGACCCGCCAGCCCGATGCCTACCTGAACCGAATCGGCAGCCGCACCGCCGGCACACAGGCCGTTGAGGTCGACGAACGGCCACTGGAGTTCATGATGAATGCCCTGCGTCTGCAGGAAGGTGTGATGGAATCCCTGTTCACGGAACGCACCGGTTTGCCCCTGTCTGCCATTGCTGAAATACTTGCTACACTACGCAAGGAAGGGCTACTGGAATCCCGCCGCCTACAGGCCACCGAGCGGGGGCGACAGTACCTGAACAGTGTGCTGGAGCGCTTTCTGTCATGAACGACACCACCCGAACGCCGATCCCGGCGAACATTCGCTGGCTGAGCGGCATCACCGCCATCCTGCTGGCGCTGCAACTGGGGCTGAACCAGCCGTTGCAGACCTCGGCAGCGCCTCAGGGCATGCTGAACTTCCAGCTGGCCACCACGGGTGAGAATGCCGCCGCCATTGCCCAGAGCTGGGCCGATGCCGGCATGGGCTGGGCCAGGGCCTCGATCTGGAGCGGGTTCCTGTTCGCCATGCTGTACAGCGCGCTGCTGGTCCTGTTCACCAACCACCTGCTGACAGACCGCCCCGGGATCCGGGAGCGCAAGACCGGACGATGGGTACGGGGGCTCTTTGTCACGGCGGGCCTGACCCATATCGCTGAGTATTCGTTGATGCTGGTGAATCTGGATGCCCCCAGCGACCGGCTGAGCCTGTCTGCCACACTGCTGGCACTAATCAACTACACGGCGCTGGTGATGGGCATTGCCGGCCTGGTGGTGATACGGGCGGCCCGCCGCCGCCCGCTGCATCCCTCCCGGGTCTGATCGCTGCGAAGAGAGTGTCGGATCAATTCGTCCGCCGGTAAACCAGATCCCAGACTCCGTGGCCGAGGTTCTCGCCCCGTTTCTCGAACTTGGTGACAGGCCGGTGCTCCGGACGGGGTGAATACCCTCCTTCGTCCTGGCTGTTAACGAAGCCTTCAGAGCCGTCCATCACTTCCAGCATGTGCTCGGCATAGTTTTCCCAGTCGGTGGCCAGATGCAGAATTCCCCCCACCCGGAGCTTGTGGCGCAACCGCTGCACAAAGTCGTGTTGAATCAGACGACGCTTGTGATGCTTCTTCTTGGGCCAGGGATCGGGAAAGAAGACCATCACCCGGTCAAGGCTGGCATCCGGCAGGCACAGGTCAACCACATCATTGGCATCGATGGCATAGATACGCACATTCTCCAGGCCGCGTTCCTCGACTTCCTTGAGCAGGGCGCCAACGCCGGGCAGATGCACCTCCACCCCGATGAAGTCCTGCTCCGGAGCGGCTTCCGCCATGTCTGCCAGAGACTGACCCATGCCGAAGCCGATCTCCAGGTTCAGCCAGGCCTCGCGGCCAAAGATCTCCCGCGGGTCGATCACGCCATGCTCCCGGGTAAGCCCGTATTTCGGCCATAAGCCCTCGTAAGCCCTCTTCTGACCCTCGGTCATGCGACCCTGACGAATGACGAAACTGCGCACCCCTCGGCGGGTGGTAATCTGTTCACCGTTGCCGTTGTCCGGTGTCTTGTCTGGATCAGTCATGATGTTCCCCGGTTTATCCAATTCGCTGAATTGCTACAGTTTAACAGAGGCGGTCGAATTCGTGGGGTTCCTGGCAGCCTTACGGTCCAGCTTGCGGTAACCCAGGGCCTCCACCAGGTGCTGCCGGCCGATCTCCGCCTGTCCGTCCAGGTCAGCAATAGTCCGTGCCACCCGCAATATCCGGTGCAGCGCCCGGGCGGATAACCCCAGTCGCTCCATGGCGCTGACCAGCATGGCCTTGCTGCCATCATCCACAACACAGTATTCATCCAGGGCACGGCCACTGAGGCCGGCGTTGGCCACACCACGTTCACGGGAATGCTGCCGTACCTTCTCTACACGGGCGCGCACCTGCTCACTACTCTCCGCCGGTTTGCCGGGGTGCAACAGCACGTCGCCCCCCTGCACCGGCACCTCCACATGCAGATCAAAGCGGTCCAGCAACGGACCGGAAAGGCGGGCCTGATAGCGCGACACCTGCACCGGCGAGCACTGGCAGTCGATGGTCGGATGTCCCAGATAGCCACAAGGGCATGGATTCATCGCGGCCACCACCTGAAAACGGGCCGGGTAGGTGACCTGGCTGGCCGCCCGGGAGATTACGATCTCACCGGATTCCATCGGCTCACGCAGCACTTCCAGCACCTTGCGGTCGAACTCTGGCAGCTCGTCAAGGAACAGTACACCATTGTGGGCCAGGGAGATTTCCCCGGGGCGCGGGCTGCTGCCACCCCCGACCAGCGCTACCGCTGATGCGGTATGGTGCGGCGAACGATAGGGAGGCTGGCGCCAGCCGTCACCCCCCACCGGCAGACCGGCCACTGACCTCACACTGGCCACCTCAAGGGCCTGGCGGTCATCCAGTGGCGGCAGGATGCCGGGAATTCGGCTTGCCAGCATGCTCTTGCCAGTGCCCGGAGGACCGAATAACAGCAGGTTGTGACCACCCGCCGCAGCAATCTCCAGGGCCCGCCGGGGCACGTGCTGCCCCCTGACGTCGGCGAGGTCCGGGGCCTCCGGCGGGCGGTCGGCCGGCTCCATCGGCTGCACCGGAGACAGTTTGCTGATACCCGCCAGATGCTCGCACACCCGCAGCAGGTGATCGGTGGCCAGCACGTCATCACCGCTGGCCAGGGACGCCTCGGCGGCATTATCAGACGGTACCAGAATGCGGCGGCCGGCATCCTGCGCCGCAATCACCGCCGGCAATACGCCCCGAACCGGCCGCAGGGTGCCGTCCAGCGCCAGTTCGCCAAGGCATTCCAGGTGGTGCAGGGTGTCGGGAGGTAATTGCTCGGAGGCGACCAGAATGCCAAGGGCGATAGCGAGATCGAAACGACCGCCCTCCTTGGGCAGATCCGCCGGGGCAAGGTTTATGGTAATGCGACGGGCGGGAAACTCGAAGCCGGCATTGAGCAGGGCGCTACGGACGCGGTCCTTGCTCTCACGCACGGCGGTTTCCGGCAACCCGACGATAGACAGGGCCGGAAGTCCGCTGGACAGATGCACTTCGACGGTCACTGGCGGGGCACTGACACCCAGCCGCGCACGAGTATGAATAGTGGCAAGCATGCTGGTCTTCCCTGACGATAGGACAGTAATTGGCCCCGACGGTACTGCCTGTGCCGTCCTGTGGGGCAGGAGTCAGCCCTGCGAGGACTCGGTGCCGGGACTCTGCTCCAGTTCGGCAACCCGCTTCTCCAACTGCTCCAGGCGCTCACGGGTGCGCAGCAATACCGCCTGCTGGGCATCAAACTCTTCCCGTGTAACCAGCTCGAGCCTGGAGATAACCGACATCACGGCGGCCCGGGCATGGTTCTCAACATCTTCCCGGGCGGCTTTCGCCATGTCTGGAACGAACTGACCAAACTGTTGCTGGACCTGCCCCAGCAGATCGTTGGGGATCTTCACCGCTAGTTTCTCCCATGTCTCGCAGAGGTTGTCCGGTGACCGTCAGCCCGCCCGCAGGCGCCTCTCCGGCGACCGGATATGTCTGCCGGGAGTGTAACACAGCCCGGTCCCTGCCATACTATGAACAAGTGTGGGCCGGGGAGCCCGAGGCCAGGATGGCGCACCTGTTCTGAGCGTTTGCACCAACTTGGAGCTCTCACAACCCCGACGCGCCATTATGGCGCACACTTTGGAACCATTTTGGTTCACCGTTATTGCAATACACTGATTAAAAAGACTTTTTTTGCGTTGGCACACACGATGCTTTGAGCCTTGCACGCAATCCGCACAATTGGTGTGCGAGGTGGCAGCATCCCGAACCCGGTCAACCCACAACATTGTGGTCAGAAAACCGGGACGGCTAAATCCAAGGAGACAGCAATGAAACTTGTGACAGCGATCATCAAGCCTTTCAAGCTGGATGATGTCCGTGAGGCACTATCCGAGATTGGCGTTCAGGGCGTGACCGTAACCGAAGTAAAAGGTTTCGGACGCCAGAAAGGGCATACCGAGCTCTACCGTGGAGCCGAGTACGTGGTGGACTTCCTGCCCAAGGTAAAGGTGGAAGTCGCCATCGGCGATAACCTGCTGGATCAGGTGATCGAATCCATCACCAAGGCTGCCAATACCGGCAAGATTGGTGACGGCAAGATTTTCGTGACCGAGCTGGAACAGGCCATCCGTATCCGGACGGGGGAAACCGGCGAAGAAGCCGTCTGATTCCGGACGCTTAAGCAGTCAGGCCAACGCAAAAAATCCAACATCCTGTTAAGCCTCGTGCGGAGGGCTTCCAATGGAAAACAGTGTATTTCATTTACAGTACGCAATAGACACCTTCTATTTCCTGGTGTGTGGCGCATTAGTCATGTGGATGGCAGCAGGCTTTGCCATGCTGGAATCCGGGCTGGTTCGTGCCAAGAACACCACTGAAATCCTGACCAAGAACGTGGCCCTGTACGCAGTGGCCTGTACCATGTACCTCATTTGCGGGTACGCCATCATGTACGGTGGCAACATCTTCCTCAGCGGCATGGGCGACATTGACGTTGGCGGTGTGATGGGCGAATTTGTCGATCGCGGCGACTTCGAAGGCGGCTCCATCTACTCGGGCGCTTCCGACTTCTTCTTCCAGGTGGTGTTCGTGGCCACCGCCATGTCCATCGTCTCCGGTGCCGTGGCCGAGCGCATGAAACTCTGGGCCTTCCTGATCTTCGCGGTGGTTATGACCGGCTTCATCTACCCAATGGAAGGTGCCTGGACCTGGGGTGGCGCAGAGGTATTTGGCATGTACAGCCTCGGCGACCTGGGCTTCTCCGACTTTGCCGGTTCCGGCATCGTGCACATGGCCGGCGCGGCCGCAGCACTGGCGGGTGTCATCCTGCTGGGCGCCCGTAAAGGCAAGTATGGCCCCAACGGCGAAATTCGCGCCTTTCCGGGTGCCAACATGCCGCTGGCGGCCCTGGGTACCTTTATCCTGTGGCTGGGCTGGTTCGGCTTCAACGGCGGTTCCGTGCTGAAGCTGGGTGACATCGCCAGCGCCCACTCGGTGGCCATGGTGTTCCTGAACACCAACGCAGCAGCAGCCGGTGGCGCCATTGCCGCCCTGATCACCGCCCGCGTGATGTTCGGCAAGGCTGACCTGACCATGCTGCTGAACGGTGCCATCGCCGGCCTGGTGGTAATCACCGCTGAGCCGTCCACCCCGAGCCCGCTGATCGCCACCATCTGGGGCGCCCTGGGCGGCATCCTGGTGGTACTGAGCATCGTCACCCTGGACAAGCTGCGCATCGACGACCCCGTCGGCGCGATTTCCGCCCACGGTGTCTGTGGTCTGCTGGGTCTGCTGCTGGTGCCGGTCACCAATGACGGGGCCACATTCAGCGGCCAGATCATCGGCGCCCTGACCATCTTCATCTGGGTCTTCGTGGCCAGCCTGATTGTCTGGGGCATCCTCAAGGCGGTCATGGGCATCCGCGTCACCGAAGAGGAAGAGTACGAAGGTGTCGATTTGTCCGAGTGCGGTATGGAAGCTTATCCGGAGTTCGTTTCCGGCAAGCAGTAAGATTGCACGATCGGCCGGATCCCCTCCCGGGGATCCAACCAGAAAGGGCAGCCCTCGGGCTGCCCTTTTCTGTGTACGGAACGGTCCGACAACGTGGGCGTCCCGAGTCAGCCCTCTGCTGGCCTGACCGGATCCTCCAGGGCTTCCAGCATGAATTGCGGCATGGCCAGGGCACCCCGATGAACGCCTTCGTTGTAATAGCGGGTCACGAACGGGCGGTCGGCGGCGTCTTCCTCCCGGAAATAGCTGGTGTGCACATCCTTGCCCCCCATGGTGCAGCTCCACCAGCCGGTGGGGTACACCGGCTGCGGGAACGCCAGGGTCTGGACATGATCGAAGCCGGCTTCCTTCATGTCACTATGGATGTCGCGGATGATGCTGTTCGTGTGTAGCAGTGGCGACTCGCTCTGCTGCACGACGATGCCGCCCTCGCGTAACGCAATCATGCAGTCACGGTAGAAATCCAGGGCAAACAGCCCTTCCGCCGCCCCCACCGGGTCAGTGCTGTCAACAATGATCACATCCACCGTTCCCGGGGGCTGGTCACGCACCCACTGGATGCCGTCACCAAAGAAGAAGTTGGCCCGGGGATCCCGGTTGGATTCACACAGCTCGGGAAAGTACTTCTCGGACACCCTGGTCACCCGTTCATCGATTTCCACCTGCCAGGCTTCTTCCACATCCGGGTGCTTGAGCACCTCCCTGAGGGTGCCACAGTCACCACCGCCGATAATCACCACCTTCTTCGGATCACGATGGGTGAACAGTGCCGGGTGTGTCATCATCTCGTGATAGAGGAAATTGTCACGACTGGTCAGCATGACACAGCCATCCAGCACCATCAGGTTGCCGAAGGTTTCCGTTTCCCAGACCTCCAGCTTCTGGAACGATGTCTGCTCTTCATGCAACTTGCGTTTAACCTGCAGGGAAAACGCCGTGCCCTGGTCCTGGAAGACCTCAGTGAACCAGTTGTTGTCCAGTGTACTCATGCCAAACCTCCCTTGATCGATGGCGCCATTGTATTGTCGGGCGCCCGCCAGCCAAAGCACTAATTCGGTGCCGGCCTTTCCCGGTTTCCACGGCGCGGGCATGAAGCCTACAATAGGCGCGCCGGCAACGATGCCCTTTCTGCAATTCAGGATATCAGTATGACCACCAGAACCACCGCCAGCCAGGTCTACAACATTCCCCACTGGAGCGACGGTTATATCAATGTCAGCGATGATGGCGAGGTGCTTGTCCAGCCCCATCGACAGGCCCGGGACAGCCATATCTGCCTGCCGGACCTGATCCGCCAGCTGACTGGCCAGGGTATCGCGCTGCCGGTACTGATCCGCTTCACGGACATTCTTCATGACCGGGTGAATACCCTCTGCCAGTCGTTCAATGATGTCGCCGCCGAACATGGCTATGGCGGCCGGTACACCGCCGTCTACCCGATCAAGGTAAATCAGCAGCGGGGCGTGGTGGAAGAACTGCTGCAGGCTCAGCCAGCGGCAGACAATGGCCAGATAGGCCTGGAAGCCGGCAGCAAACCGGAGCTGATGGCGGTACTGGCGATGTCAGCAGCCGGCGCCGTGATCGTGTGCAACGGCTACAAGGACCGGGAGTATGTGCGTACCGCCCTGATTGGCCAGAAACTGGGCTACCGGGTCTTTATCGTGGTGGAGAAACCCTCCGAACTGAAACTGATCCTGGACGAGGCGGCACGCCTGCAGGTGACGCCACTGATAGGGGTCCGCGCGCGACTGGCCACCATCGGCAAGGGCAACTGGCAGAATACGGGCGGCGAGAAATCGAAATTCGGCCTGTCTGCAGGCCAGGTACTGGATGTGGTGGAGCGACTGCGGGCCGCCGGCGCGCTCGACAGCCTGCAGCTGCTGCATTTCCACCTGGGCTCGCAAATCGCCAATATACGGGACATCCAGACCGGTCTGAGGGAATGTGCCCGCTTCTACAGCGAGCTGCGTCAGCTCGGCGCACCGGTGGGCACCGTGGACATCGGCGGCGGCCTGGGGGTGGATTACGAGGGCACCCGCTCACGCAGCAGCTGCTCCATGAACTACAGCATGCGTGAGTACGCCTGGAACGTGATTCACACCCTGCAGGGAGAATGCGACCGGGCCGGCGTGCCCCATCCTGACCTGATCAGCGAATCCGGACGCGCCCTGACCGCCCACCACGCGGTACTGGTTACCAACGTGATTGACCGGGAGCAGCCGGAATCCCGGGTTCCCTCCGAGCCGGCAGAGGACGCCCCCGGGCCCCTGCACGACCTGTGGCGGGACTACCGGCACCTGACCGATGACAGCAGCGCCCGCTCCCGTATCGAGATCTACCACGACCTGCTGCATGCCATGAGTGACGTCCACGCCCAGTTTGCCCATGGTGTGCTGTCGCTGGCCTACCGGGCTGAGGCCGAGCGCATCTACACCGCCAGCTGTCGCCAGCTGCAGCAACAGCTGAACAGTGCGAACCGCGCCCACCGGGAAATCCTTGATGAACTCAACGAAAAACTGGCCGAGAAGCTGTTCGTGAACTTCTCCCTGTTCCAGTCCCTGCCCGATATCTGGGGCATCGACCAGATATTCCCGGTACTGCCCATCAGCGGCCTCAATCGGCCCATCAGCCGGCGCGGGGTTATCCAGGACATCACCTGCGACTCCGATGGCCGTATCGATCGCTACGTGGACGGTCAGGGCGTGGAAACCACCCTGCCCCTGCCGGAGCATGACGACACTGAGCCACTGCTGATCGGGTTTTTCATGACCGGGGCCTACCAGGAAATCCTGGGCGATATGCATAACCTGTTCGGCGACACGCACTCGGTGGATGTCCGCCTGACCGGTGGGGGCCGTTACGAAGTCAGCCAGCCCACGGAGGGCGACACCGTGGCTGATATCCTGCGCTATGTGAATTTCGACCCCCAGGCCCTGATCAGGGCCTACCGCAGCCACTTCATGGCCAGCGGGCTGCCTGCAGACGAACAGGCGTCGCTGCTGCAGGAACTGGAGGCCGGGCTGCAGGGCTATACCTACCTGGAGGAATAGATCGCCTCCGGGACGATGAATTGTAAAATCCGGTCGCTGTCCTGATCCGGCACGAAGATCATGACGTACAAACCGTCACTGACAATCGCTGGACGAGTGCTACAATCATGATGAATAACACTTCAGCTCATGCCGTCAAGGAGCGCCCGGTGACCACACTGGACCAAAAACCTTCGCGGGCGGAGGGTCGTAAGGATCCCTGGAGCCAGCTTCTTGAGAAGGTCGGCAAGAACCAGGACCGTCAGGCGTACCATGCCCTGTTCGAGCACTTTGCCCCGCAGATCAAGTACTATGCCATGGCCAATGGTATGTCGAGCCATGCCGAGGAACTGGTGCAGGAAGTGTTCGTATCTATCTGGCGCCGTTCCTGCCTGTACGACTGGCGCAAGGCGGCAGCATCCACCTGGATATTCACCATCGCCCGTAACCAGCGCATCGACATGCTGCGCAAGATGAAGCGCACCAGTGCCGAGATGCAGGTGGAAACCGAAGACTTGTGGCAGATCCC
Organism: Marinobacter lacisalsi; assembly: GCF_042651045.1. Classification (NCBI taxonomy): domain Bacteria; kingdom Pseudomonadati; phylum Pseudomonadota; class Gammaproteobacteria; order Pseudomonadales; family Marinobacteraceae; genus Marinobacter; species Marinobacter lacisalsi. The sequence continues at coordinate 74,473 of NZ_JBHSDI010000060.1, read as the reverse complement.
CGGCGACAATGAAGACGAACCAGTGACCTCGCTGCACCGGCTGATGTCCGAGCGCCGGGTCAGAGACTCCCTTCGTCACCTTCCCGAGGAACAGATCACGGTGATCGCCAAGGTGTACATGGAGCAGAAGTCCCACCAGATGGTGGCCGACGAACTCGACATTCCCCTTGGTACGGTAAAAAGCCGCGTCAGACTGGCACTGAGCAAGCTCAAGGTAATACTGCAGGACCAGAACGTATGACTCGCCACCACCCTGACAGCCTGATGTTAATGGAATACAGCGCCGGTAACCTGAGCGAGCCCCATGCCCTGTGCATCCGGCTTCACCTGGACAAGTGCGCCCACTGTCGTAGCCGTGTGGATGCGCTGGACAGTCTCGGGGCCGTGGTCATGGAGCAGCAGTCTCAGGTAAGCGTGTCGGCCTCGACCTTTGACAGCATCATGGCACGGATCGACAGTGAACCTGAGCCGAAACCGGTTCCCCACACTCCCCACCGCTCTCCCCTCAGCAAGCTGCTGGGCGACGATCTGGATGGGCTGCCCTGGAAGCGTCAGCTTCGGGATGTCAGTGTACTGGACATCACCGACCGCTTCCCCGGTCAGAAAGACCAGGTGATACTGCAGAAACTGTGCGCCGGCGGCAAGGCACCGGCTCATACCCACCGCGGAGAGGAAACCACCGTGGTGCTGCAGGGCGCCTTTTCCGACAACCGGGGCATATTCAACCAGTGGGATTTCGTGGTACTGGGCCAGGAAGACGAGCACAAGCCGGTAGCGCTGGAAGGCGATGACTGCATTACACTGTCGGTGCTCAGCGCCCCGCTCAAGCTCACCGGCACCTTTGGCCGGCTGCTGAACCCGTTCATCCGCTGAACGGCCGGGCTGGCTCCATTACCGTGGGGCCAGCCCATCTCCGTGAAATCCCCGGTAGTTACCTCCCCCTCATGCTGTAGAATACGCGCTTTTACGAAACGGTTAATACGGCATTCCCATGAGCAGTGACGACTACAGCTTCCGCTTTGGCGGCATTGAACGCCTGTACGGCCAGCGGGCCAGCGAGGCTTTCCGCCGGTCCCACATCGCGGTGGCCGGCCTTGGGGGCGTGGGTTCCTGGGCGGCGGAAGCGCTGGCCCGAAGCGGTATTGGTACCATTACCCTGATCGACATGGACGATGTCTGTGTGTCCAACACCAACCGCCAGCTCCATGCCCTGGAAGGCCAGTACGGCCGCACCAAGACCGACGTCATGGCGGAACGGTTGAGGGCCATCAATCCGATGGCGGATATCCGGGTTCACTTCGGTTTCGTGACGGTCAGGAATGTCACAGACCTGATTACCGGTGACATGGATGGCGTGGTGGACGCGATCGACAGCGTCAAATCAAAGGCGGCGCTGATTGCCCACTGTAAGCGCAGCAAGATACCACTGGTGGTGGCTGGTGGCGCTGGTGGCCAGATCGATCCCACCAGGATTGAAGTGGCAGACCTCAGTCGCACCACCCAGGACCCGCTGCTGGCCAAGATCCGCAACCTGCTGCGGCGGGAGTACGGCTTTTCCCGCAACCCCAAACGTCGCTTCGGGGTGGAAGCCGTCTATTCCACCGAGCAGCTTATCTATCCGGCGGCGGACGGCGAAGTCTGCCACCAGAAACCGGACACCGCCGGCCCGGTGCGTCTCGACTGCGCCACGGGATTCGGCGCATCGTCACCGGTTACCGCCAGCTTCGGGTTCATTGCCGCCTCACGGCTGATCAACCGTATTGCCCGCAAGGCCGCTCAGTCGTCCTGAAGGCTAGTGTGCCGTGCGGTTAATTCGCAGTAGGTCAGTGAATTAACCTCACGGCACACTTAGCACCAACTTGCCGCGCACATGGCCACCTTCAAGCAGATGGTGGGCCGCAGCGGCATCAGCCAGCGGGAAAACGCCATCCACATGGACCTTCACATCGCCGTCCTCGATCAGCTCCAGGATTTCCTCGAGCTGGAACACGTCCGGCCGTACCGTCATGCCATGGGCTTTCAGCCCCATGCGTTCCGCCTCGCTGACAATCTCGTCGGCGGTAACCGTGGGAATGGTGACCAGTACGCCGTGTTCGCTGAGCGTATGCAGTGACCGCAGGCCGGTGTCGCCACCGATCAGGTCAATGACCAGGTCCAGGCCATAACACTCGTCGGCAAAATCCAGCTGGTGGTAGTCGATAACCTCATGCACCCCCAGGCCGGCCAGGAAGTCGCGGTTATCGGCAGATGCGGTGGCGATCACATGAGCCCCACGCACCAATGCAAACTGAACCGCCAGGTGACCGACACCGCCGGCACCGGCATGAATCAGCACCTTCTGCCCGGGCTCCAGTTCGCCCACATCGAACAGCGCCTGCCAGGCGGTGAGGCCGGCCAACGGCAGTCCCGCAGCCGATAGCAGCTCCAGTTCCTCAGGCACGATGGCCAGCTCCGCCGAGGGCGCCACCAGGTACTCGGCACAGGCACCGCCGTCGGCGGGAAAGCCGATCATGCCCATGACCCGGTCACCGGAGACCAGGGTGGCCACCTTGTCCCCGACCGCAACCACCTCGCCCGCCATATCGTAACCCGGCGTCCAGGGCAGGCGGTTCTCGATCTGGCGGGCGGCAAAACCCAGGCCCCGCCGGGTCTTCCAGTCGATGGGGTTGAGACCGGCTGCCACCACCCGCACCAGGACCGCCTCGGGCCCGGGCACCGGTACAGGTGCCTCTTCCACCGCCAGCACGTCGGGCTCGCCAAACTGGTGATAGACCAGGTGTTTCATGGTCGTTACATCTTGTGGGTCCATGACAGCCTCCCAACCGGTATACCCCGGATCGAATGACACTCTGGCCGCAGCCGGAGCGGGCTGGCACCCTGGCGATGGCCTGCCGGGCACCCTGATCTGTCAGACTAGCAGAAACCCGGTCAGAGCGCGGCTCCGCCGAAGGTATAACCCCCGTCGACCCGTATGCGGCGGAAAATTTCCACATACTCCGGCGGCACCCGGGATGGTCGCTGGGAGGCCATATTGACGCAGGCATGGGTAGAGACGGCCCGCACCAGAGTCTTGCCATCCGCCGGCCGGATCAGCTGAAACTGCCGCGCTGAACGGATACGGCCATCAAAATCCGTGAACCAGGTACCCAGCACCAGCTTGTCGCCGGCATTGGCCGAGGCCAGGTAGTCGATTTCCGTGCGGGTGATGGCCATGGCCTTGCCGGTCTGCTCGTGTAGGGCCCAGGTCATGCCTTCACTCTCGATATGGGCCCAGCTGACCTCTTCGAGCCAGCGCACATAGACCACATTGTTGGCATGGCCCAGCCGATCGGTATCCTCGTCACGGACATCGATGTCCAGGGTGAACGGGTCGGGCAGATCCCAGGCCAGGGGGGCCTTCTCGTCTGTCATGAACGGTTTGCTCCTTCCGATTACTGATTGTCGGTTTGCGGCGTGGCCTCTTCCAGACCCGGTACCGCGGACAGGGGCAGCCGGCCCAGGCGTTGGCTGTAGAGGCTGCCGAAGAACAACTCGCCGTCATGGACCCGGGCCGAGGTGAGACCCCACAGGTAATCTCCCCGCGTATCCTGCAGGCTGGTGATGATCCTGCCATCGCTATCCAGTGCCAGCACCAGACCGTATTGGCCGGCACCAGGCCGCAGGGGCTCAGGCAAGCGTGCCACCACATCCTTCAGCCAGGGCTGACGGTGCAGAAAATCCAGCGATGGCCGCCGCAGTGATGGCAGGGCCACCCAGTAGCGTCCTTTGCTGTCTACGTCCAGATTCCCGGGAAAACCGGGCAGATTGTCGGCAAAAACTTCCGCTCGCCCTGCTTCCGGCCCGCTCAGCCAGAACCGCAACAACCGGTATCGAGGCGTTTCTGACACCAGCAGAAAGGCGCCGTCGGGGGATACGACCACCCCATTGGCGAAATAGAGGTTACGCAGCAAAACCCGGGTCCTGCCGGTTTCCGGATGGTAACTGAGCAGACGTCCATTGGGGCGCATGGCCAGCATATCCAGCTGGTGGTCGTCGAGGGAATGACGGGAGCTGGCATCGGTAAAGTAGATCATCCCGTCCGGAGCCACGTCCACCCCGTCCGTCAGGCTGAACGGCAGGCCCTCGGCCTCCCGGGTCAGCCTCTGTACGTCGCCGGCACGGGTAACCGCCAGCAGGCCCCTTTCGACATCCGCCACTATCAGGTTGCCTTCCTGGTCAAACACCAGACCCATCGGGCGTCCGCCAGTATCCGCCCAGCGCTCCGGCTCACCACCACTGTCCGGGTCCAACCGCAGGATCCAGCCGTCTGCAGTACCGGTATACAACCGGCCCTGGCTATCCATCGCCGTATCTTCGGGGTGCTCCAGTTGCCCTTTGGCCAGAATATCCGCCAGCCTCAGACGCTCATTGGGAGACAGCGGGCCGTTCATGGCGGGTGGCGATGGCGGCTGCCAGCCATGACTTTCGATGGGTGAAGGGCTCAGCAGGAAGCTTCCCGACAACAGAAAGACGATCAGTAGCAGTATCAGCAGCCATTTCATGAAACGGTTCCTGTACCAATGGCAAGAGCGACCAGGGATGTCCCGTCTAGGATGTCAGAAACTCCCGGCAGAGTCGGGCGAATTCGTCCGGTTTCTCCGCATGCAGCCAGTGCCCTGCCCCCTCGATTTCCTCGATTCGGGCCGCCGGAAACAGGGTTTTGATACGCTCGTGGTGCTTGCGCTGGATATAGGCGGAATCAGAGCCCTTGATGAACAGCACCGGCCCGTCATACGGCCCCTCACCCTCCGGGGCGTCGGCCAGATTCTGGTAGCACGCGTCGATGACCGGCAGATTCAGGCGCCAGCGGAAACTGTCAGGATTGTCTTCCTTCTCGTCGGCTGGTACCCGTATCAGGTTCTTCAGCAGGAACATGCGAACCTCCGGGATCTCCACGTAGTCCTGTAAGGCCCGGTCTGCGTCGCCGCGGGAGTTGATGGTGGAGAGATCCAGGTTCTTCATACCCTCCAGGATGGCGTCATGGCGGGGGCGGTAAGTGACCGGGGCGATGTCCGCCACAATCAGCCGCTCCACCCGCTCCGGGTGGGTAAGGGCCACCTGCATGGCGATCTTGCCGCCCATGGAATGACCCAGCAGGCAGGCCCGGTCGATGCCCTGCTGGTCCAGATAGGCAACCACATCCTCGGCCATGGCCGGGTAATCCATGCTGTCGGTGTGGGGCGACCGACCGTGATTACGCAGATCCAGCCCGTGGATCTGCCAGTCAGCCTGCAACCTCTGATTGACACCGCCCAGGTTCTCCAGGGAGCCAAACAACCCGTGAAGCAGCAGAAGTGGCCTGCCTTCGCCGGTGATCCGGTGGTGTAACCTGACGCTCATGGATACCTCGTTCAATCTGTTGATGATGACTGGACCGGCGCTGACCCATCGCATACAACGGGGCCATACAGGACCTGCCCGGGTTTGCTATTGTTGCAGGGTCCGTTCGCAAGAGTACAGTACATGCCCGACTTTTCACTGCTGGCCGTTGTTGTCACGGCGTTCTACGGCGTGGCCCTGGTCTGCGTCTACCGCATCCTGCTCAGCTACCGTACCGCCCAGGGTGCCATCGCCTGGGTCATCAGCCTGATCGGCATGCCGTGGATCGCCGTGCCCCTGTTCCTGCTGTTCGGTCGAAACCGGTTTTCGGGCTATGTGCGAGCCCGGCGCCTGAACGACCAGACACTGGAGCCCCTGCTTAGCCAGTACGAGCATCAGGCCGAGGGCATTCCATACCCGGAGTTTCCCAATGGCGTTGATGAACTGCAGGTGCTGAGCAAACTGGGCAGACAACCCTTCACCGGCGGCAACCACTGCACGCTCCTGAAGAATGGCGAGGCCACCTTCGAAGCCCTGTTCGATGCCATGGAAAACGCCACTGACTACATACTGCTGGAGTTCTACATTGTTCGGTCCGACCGGGTCGGAACCCGGATTCTCAACATCCTCCGCCGCAAGCTCGCCCAGGGCGTGCGGGTCTATTTCCTGTACGACGACATTGGCAGCCTGTTTCTGTCGGGCCGCTACCTGAACGCCCTGAAAACCGCCGGCGCCAATGTGGCTTCCTTCGGCAATGGCAACGTACGCCGCCGCCGGTTACAGATCAACTTCCGTAATCACCGTAAGATTCTGGTGTGTGATGGTCGAATCGGCTTCGTCGGCGGCATCAACCTGGGCGACGAATACCTGGCCACGGAGCCTGGTGAGGAAATGCTGCGGGACACCCACTGTCGGGTTTCCGGCCCGGCGGTGCTGGGGCTGCAACTGGCCTGGCTGGAGGACTGGAACTGGGCGGCCGACAGGAATCCGGAACTGAACTGGCAGCCCCAGCGTGCCGATACGGGCGACCAGCAGGTGCTGATTTTACCCAGCAGTCCCGCTGACCGCTGGGAAACCTGCACCCTGTTCTTCCTCAACTGCATCAATAACGCGCGCGAGCGCCTGTGGATCGCATCGCCCTATTTCGTGCCGGATTTCCAGATCATCAACGCCCTGCAGCTGGCCGCCATGCGCGGGGTGGACGTGCGAATCCTGATTCCCGAGAAGTCGGACCATCTGCTGATCACCCTGGCAGCCTATTCCTATCTGGTAAGTGCGAACGAGTGCGGCATCAAGATCTGTCAGTATCAGCCTGGCTTCCTGCACCAGAAAGTGGTGCTGGTGGACCAGCGATATGCCGCCGTGGGTACGGCCAACCTGGACAACCGGTCGATGCGACTGAACTTCGAGATTGCCGCCCTCACCACCGCACCGGATTTCGTAGCGGACGTGGAGGCCATGCTGGAAGCTGACCTGGCCAGCAGCCGGGTGCTGGAACGGGCGGATTATGAGGACCGCTCCCTGCTGTTCCGGCTGGCCTGCCGCTCAGCCCGTCTGATGGCGCCACTACTGTAACCCTGGTGTGGCCTTGGCGGGCGTGATCAGTCAAACAGCTGCCGCAGGGAATAGCCCACGTTCAGGTAGATACCCCAGCGGTCATCGTTGTTATAGGCAACCGCCGCCTGAACGGGACCAATCACGGTGTCCATGCCCGCAAACACAGTGCCGGACATAAGCACATCGTCCCAGCCGGCGTCACCGATATCCTCCCAGGCGTTGCCCGCTTCCACGCCGGTGCCCAGGAAAAACGGTACGATGGGACCGCCAAACTTGTGGTACCCCACCACCGAGCCCAGCACCGCATCCTGCCCGCTTATTTCACCCTGGCCATAGGCTGACAGCCTGCGGAAACCGCCCAGCAATATATTGTTCTCGAGTCCGGCCTGCCCTCGGGTCACCACACTGGCAAAGAACTCGCCGGACACCACCCAGTCACCGCGATTGCCGGCGCTGGCCAGCCGTAACACCGCCTGGTCGAAATCACTGTCGGCACCCAGCCCCGGGCGCTCGAAGCGGCCGCGAAGACCGGCGAAGGCGCCATTCTCGGGCAGGAACGGGTCGTCGAGGGAATCGTAGACATAACGCAGGTTCCAGCTACCCTGCTGGATACGGTCGCCGCCAGCGTCACTGTTGCCAACCCGATCATCCACGCTGGCGTAACCCCGTTTCAGGGAGGCCCTGATCTCAGCGTTGGCGCCCAGCTCGCTGCCCAGGGCCAGATCCACCTGACGGCTGGTAAGATCCACTTCCGCCGTCCGGTCGCCATTCGAGTCGAACACGCTGTACTGATCCTGTTTGTACTCGGCACCCGCCACCAGGAACCGGCGATAGCCATAGTCCAGGGGCTGGAACCAGTCCGTTCTCACCCAGGGCTGGGTCCCCAGCTGCAGACCGGTCTGCCACTCGCCGCCGAGGCGATTGAGTTCTGTCATGCGCAGCGAGGCAGCCACATTGAACCGGGTATCACTTTCAAAATTCTCCTCGTAGCCCAGACCAAAGCTCAGATAGTTCGGCCCCCAGCTTTTCTCCCGCACCAGAATTTCCAGTACCGTGCCGTGTTCGCCCGGCGCCAGGCTGTAGCTGACGGTCTCGTAATAGCCCAGGCCATAGATGCGGTTCAGATCTTCCTCAAGTTGTTGCACATCCAGTGGCTCTCCCAGCTGCTGGCGAATCCTGTCCCGCAGGAAACGGTCGGCCAGGCGGCTGTCCTGACGTATCACCACATCGCTGATGACCCCGGGCCGGAAACTCCGCTCGGTCCGCAGCGCCTTTACGTCGCGCCAGGGCTCATCATCAACCGCCAGTCGGTTCAATGCACCTGCCTGCTCACGGGCAGCGGTGGCGCCCAGTTCCATCAACAGGGGCGCCTCAAAGAAATCCGCCGAGCTCAGCTCACTCAGTTCCGGCTTGATCAGCACGTCGTCCGAGTCAAGGGATGCCAGCTGTTCCTCCACGCTGCGTCGGGTCATCAATGTGGTAAGCTGACGGACCACCGAGAACGCCTGATCCAGGGACTGCTCCTCACCCGGTTTCTCGGAAATATCCACCACAATCACCACATCAGCACCCATCTCCCGGGCGACGCTGACAGGCAGGTTATTGGCCACGCCCCCGTCCACAAGCAGACGCCCGTCAAGGGACACCGGCGCATAAACCCCCGGAATACTCATGCTGGCGCGTATGGCCTCGGCCAGGTTGCCGTCAGAGAGCACCACCTGTTCACCGGTCTCAAGGTCGGTGGCTACGGCACGAAAGGGGATGGGAAGCTGGTCGAAATTACGGACCAGTGCCGTTTCCTGTGTCAGACCGTTAAGAATAAACCCCAGGTTCTGTCCGGAAATCAGGCCACGCCCGACCCGGAACCCGTCCAGGCCTACCCCGAGGCCGGGGCGGATGGGAAATCGCCAGCCTTCCTCTTTGCGGTGCACCGGCTCATAGGTGCGGCCCGGCGTGTCCTGAAAACTGGAGACCCAGTCCACCTCCAGCAACCGGTCCTCGATCTCCTCCACCGACAGGCCCTGGGCGTAGAGAGCCCCCACGGCGGCCCCGGCACTGGTGCCGACCACCATATCCACCGGCACCTGGACCTCCTCCAGAACCCGCAATACGCCAACATGGGCCAAGCCCTTGGCGCCACCCCCGCTGAGTACCAGTCCGACCACCGGCCGTTCTCCCCGATCCGGCAGATCCGGTGGCGGGGAGGCGGCCACCGGAGCCCCGAGGGCGATCACAGGTACGAAAAGACTCAGCGACTGCAGCAGAACGCAGGCGATAGACAGACGAAAACAATGACGCACGGTATCACTCCCTGATCAGGTTCCTTCCCTGAAAGATTCCTCTACTGGCCGGTCGACCCTTTCTCATTCGGCTCATCCACCAGCGACAGGTGACTGACATCCGGCACCACCGGTGGCGGCGCATCACGCCTGACGCCCAGCTCGGTGCCGGCCGGCGCGAGGGTCCATTCATCGAGATGCTGGAACATGGGGGCCGGGTCGTGCCTTTCCTCACTCAGCCTGGAGCCAGTGGGCTCCAGGCCAAGGCTGGAGCCTGCCAGCAGATCATCCACCTTGTCACCGGCAACCGGCAGACGATCGCCGGGCTCCACTTGTGGACCGGCACCGGACGCCGGACGCTCCCTCGTTTCCGCCCCGGCAGGCTGGGCCGCAGACCCGGCTGGCCGAGCGGCCTCCGGCTCCGGACCTGGCGGTGGGCTGGCCGGCTTGCTCTCCGGCATGGGTTCCACATACGCCGTCATGCCGTGACGGGCCAGAACCGCACGGTACTTTTCCGCCTGATCCTCCTCAAGCCGGTTGCGAATCACCACCGGGCTGCCACTGAACATGCGGTCGACCTGCTCGACGGACGCCTTGAACAGGGTGCGTGCGTTGCTACGGGCGGTATCAATGTCGGTGCCGGGCTGACACTCGCCCCGGAAAATCAACTGAAACATGGTCTGATCCTTGCGATTGCCGTCGATCGTATCCAGGCCAGCCAGCAGACGATAATGACTGATGGCCCCCGTTACTGTAGTTTAGCGTTCCACGCCCGGAAATGGCACGTGCCGTGCCAAACTGGCCCGAGTGTCCCGTCTGGCTAATTCCTTAACCTACTGAGCTCCCGAAGGGCTTGCCTCTGAGGACTCTGAGCCTGTGTTGCCAGTCTTTGATGTGGAACCACCACACCTGCAGACTGGCGCCTTGGTCAGAGCCCTCAGAGGCAAGCAGTAGGTTAAGGAATTAGCCAGACGGGACACTAGTTTGTTAAAGGTTGAAAAATGCGGCCCGTTTTGCCGACGTTACCCGTATTTTTCTGAGATAATTTCCGTAACAGAATGTAACAGCCGGTGTCCCATCTGGTTCATTCGCCGCAACGAATGGACCAGACGGGACACTAACTCCGGGAGATACGGCATGGTCAACCGCTCACTGACCTACCTGACAGGATTGCTGCTTGGTCTGATGCCCCTGCTGGCCAGTGCCGAGAATATCGACATGCTGATGAACCGGCTGTTTCCGCAGGATGAACTCACCTACATCGGCTTCGACAGCGTGGAACGTACCGACATTCCGACAACATCCGGAGTCGATCGCAAATACCTGATCGTCGACTTTCGCAGCAATCGGGACGAGTCCCGCGAAACCCAGGTTGCCCGGGTCCACGAGATCTGCATGACACTGCTGGGCAACCTGGACCTGATCCGTGACCTGACCCAGCAGGGCTACGACATGGTAAGCGTGGCCTTCGACCGCCACTACCAGTACGACTGCATCCCCTGAGAACCCCGGAGCCGCATTTTACGGCTCTTCTCTCGCATCCGGCTCGCTGCCCAACAGATCGGGAAACGCTTCCAGCGCCGTGTTGACGGCATCCAGGTTGAAGGCATCCACGTCGGCCATCAGTTTTTCCGCATAGCGCGTCACCGCCCGTGACCGGTACCGCTGCCCCCAGGTGAGCACCCGCGCAGCGAAATAGCGCATCTGTTCCGGGTCGCCGCTTTCGCGCACGGTCCGCCATTCGTCGCCAAAGTCCTCCCGCAACTGCTCCTTGAGCCAGCTGCGCTCCTGCATGTCGAGGGTTTCAGTCATCGGCGCACGGTTTTCCTCCGGCTCATCCTCCGGCTCGTCCTCCATGGGCACCACCTGGACATCCGGCAGCACAAGTACAAATGTGGAGCCTTCGCCATGGACACTGTCCACACTGAGCTCGCCCCCCATCATGTGGGCCAGCTTGCGACTGATGGCCAGGCCCAGCCCGGTACCACCATACTTGCGGCTGCTCTGGCCTTCCTGCTGCTCAAAGGCATCAAAGATCCGCTCCCGCTGGTCGTCCGCAATGCCGATGCCGGTATCCGTGACAGCGATGGACAGGCGGCAGAATTCGTCCTCACCCACTGGCTCCGTAGCCGACACTTCGGCCCGAACCGTAACCCCACCCTCATGGGTGAACTTGATAGCATTACCCACCAGGTTGAACAGCACCTGGCGCAGGCGGGTTTCGTCCAGAATCATCCCGCCGGGCATGTCCGGTGCCACGCTGACTTCCAGGCTGACATTGTGCTCGCGGGCCCGCAGATCAAAAATATGGCGCACGTCCTGCAACAGGCGCCGCAGACTGACCGGGCCGTATTCCAGACGCATCTTGCCGGCCTCGATACGGGACAGGTCGAGGATGTCGTTGATCAGCATCAGCAGGCTGCGACTGCTGGCGCGTATGGCGTCCAGGTAGTGATTCTGGCGTGGGTCGGTAACCGTCTTGCTGAGCAGGTCGCTGTAGCCGATCACCGCATTCATGGGCGTGCGTATCTCATGGGACATATTGGCCAGGAACTCGCTCTTGGCCCGATTGGCGCTCTCCGCCTCCCGCGCCAGTCGCTCGGCCTCCAGCTTGGCGGCCCTGAGCTCATCCTCGCTGCGCCGCAGTGCGTGTTCCGAGCGAATACGTTCGTCCACCTCCCGCGACAGCTTGCGGTTCCAGTACAGGAAGATCAGCACCACCACTACCGCGATCAGCACCACCCGCTTGATGGCGGTATAGTCACGGTCCTGTTCGATATCCAGGTACACCCAACGATTGTAGATGGCATCCTTCTCGGTGGTATCAATCGTGCCCAGCCCCTTGTTGAGGATACGCACCAGCTGCCCCCGTTCGCGGTTCACCGCCATACGGAACTCATATTCGTAGGGCGTGATGCTGGTAATGCGCAGGTTCGACAGCCCCAGCTTGGCGACGGTGTAACTGACCCCCGGAATATGCGTTACCATCACGTCCAGATCGCCATTGGACAATGCCAGCAGCCCATCCTGAACGGTGTTGACCGGGTAGATGTTGAGATCCGGATGGTTGATCAGCAGATAATCGTGGGCCGCATGCTGGCTGACCACCCCCACCCGCTCCTGGCGAAGCTCCCGCAAATCACCGATAAACCGGCCGTCTTCACGGATCACCACGACGATAGGCAGGGTCAGGTAGGCCCGGGTAAACAGGAAATCCTCTTCCCGGCGGGGAGTTCGTGGCAGAGCCGGCAGCACGTCTATATCGCCGTTGCGCAGCATCTTCTCGGCCGTGGCCCAGTCCGACACCGATCGGCTGTCAACATTTGTGCCCAGCCCGGTCGCCAGCCGCTGCACCAGATCCGGCACCAGGCCCCGCGGATTGTTATTCTCGGTGAACTCGAACGGCGGCCAGTTCCCGCGATAGGCTATGCGTAACGGACCATGCTGCCGCAGCCATTCCCTTTCGATGGAACTGAGGGCCAGGCCTTCCTCCGTACCCTGCTCTACAACCGGGTCCGGCAACCAGGACGCGCGGATACGCCGATGCTCGTTGTGGCTGATGGACTCTATGGTGCGGTTGAGTATGGGCACCAGTTCGGCCCGATCCTGTTTTACCTCCAGCACCACATCGACGGGATTGCTGTCCAGCAGCTCAATCAGTCCCACCCCATTGATCAGCGCCGACTGAAGGTAATCCGACACGACCGGCACTGGCGCCACGAACGCATCGGCCTGCCCGGACAGGACCATGCTGACCGCTTCACTGATGGTGGCTACGGGCACCGGGGTGAAGTTGTTGACCGAATCCAGCAGCGCATACTGGTTGCTGTCCTTGCCCACCAGCGCGACCCGCCGGCGCTCCAGATCCGACAGCCGGCGAATACCGGCGTCACCCGGGTCGGCGAAGACACCGTAGGTCAGCTGCATGATCGGGCGGGATCGCAACCAGTTCTCCTGCCCCGATTCCTCGGGGCGACGGATGCTGACCCGCACCTCCGGCCCGGCAGTCTCCTGCTCGTCCCGGTCACTGGCCGTAGTCCCCAGAACCTGGACATCAAGACCGATCCGCAGCTTGCCGGCGATCAGCTTCAGGTAATCCACGTAGGTGCCGGTCAGCCAGCCTTCGGCAGTCGTAAAGGCCAGTGGTGGCTGACCGGCGCGCACGCCGACCGCCAGCTCGTCGATACCCTCCAGCAGGGCCAGTTCATCAGCCCCCAGTACCGGCCAGGGCAACGGAGTATCCGGGTCGGCACTGGCCTGGGGCAGAAACAGTACGCTTAGTATCAGTGCAAGGAAAAGAACCTGTCTCACTACGGCTTGAGCCCCCTGGCCATTTCCACACGGTTACGACCGTTGCTCTTGGCGGTATACAGAGCCTTGTCGGCTTCATCGAACACGACATCGGGCTCGATGCCCTCACGGAAGCATGACAGACCGACAGAAACGCTCACCCGCACCGGCTGGCCCTCAAAGTGGAATGGCATATCGGCCACGTGGCGACGCAGGTCATCGACGACGCCAACCGCCTGATCGAGGGTCGTTTCCGGCAGCACGGCAACGAATTCCTCGCCGCCGTACCGGGCCACGAAATCCGTAGCCCGCAGGCGCGCCTGCAGCGCCTTCGCCACCAGCTGAATCACCCGGTCACCAGCCTTGTGTCCGAACGAATCGTTCACCTGCTTGAAATGGTCAATGTCGATGACGGCCAGTGCTACCGGGCGCCCGTAACGCTGCCAGCGGTCATACTCAAAACGCAGCCGCTCGTCCCAGGCTTCCCGGTTCGGCAGTTGCGTGAGGATATCCGTCAGCGCCCTGGCGCGCTCCTGCTCCAGTTGTTTGCGGACCTGTTCCGAATGGGTTTCCATGGCCACCAGCTTCTCCCGCATGGCCTCCATCTGATCCGTCAACTGCTGTTCCCGCGCATCCTCCTGGCGGCGAAAGGCCTCGACCGTGCCGGCAATCCGCTCTATATGGCGTGACACCGACGTGCGCAGCTGCGACAGGTCCGAGCTGCTGTGCAGGCTGCCTCCCAGCTCCGACAGCTCCGCCTGCACGGTTTCCTCCAGCTTCGAGGCCGAGGTGCGTCGGCCCGCCATGACATCGGCGTGATCGCTGAAGTGGCCATGCAGCGAGGACAGCCGCTCATCCAGGCGCTCAAGAAAGCTTTCGAACTCCCGCTGGCTGTGGGTAACGACGGCAATCACCAGGTCGGCGGTCTCGTCCAGGCTCTGTCGCAGCATGGCCCAGTCCTGCTCGTCAGTCAGCCGCGACTTCAGTAAAATGGCGCGTTTGTGGGTATCCGGCGGTAGCTCGACCTGCTGGATAACCCGATCCATCAGCTCGCCGACCCGCCGGGCAATCCGCAGACGCTGCCCGTCGTCAGCCTGCTCAGACGCACCAGCGGTTGCTCCCCTGACGGCCAGGTCGAGCTCGGGCAACGGGCCCGGTGGCTCCGCGGGCATGTCCTTACTGGTTTCCACCTCGCTGTCGTCACGTCGATGGAAGAGTCGGCCGAATAGCCCCCGCTCGCGACCTGATCCGCTGTCCGCGCCGGCCACGGCCTGCTCGGTGACCCGGGCAAAGGTTTCAAGCCAGGGCAACAACTGCTGCCGGGGCAGCCCCCCGGGACCCAACTCCCGGCGCAGGCGTTTCAGCTCGGAAGAGGCGTCATGAAACAGGTCGCTGCGTTCCACAGAGGATACCAGCCCCGACAGTATCCGCCCCGCCTCCCGGGACTCACTGGTTACCTGGTCATCCAGACGAGCAAGTTCATCATCAAGGCGCTCAAGAAACTCCCGCAGACTCGCCGGGTCCCGCTGCTGACCTCGCAGGTATTGGCGCAACTCCGACAACAGCATGTCCAGACGCTCGTCCTGCCCTTCCGATACCAGGCTGGCACGGGCCAGCAGACGCTCGACCAGATACCGAAGCTCGGCCTCATCGCTGGCGGAAAACTGCGGACCGCTCTTGTTGGATGTCATGTCCTGTCCCGTTCTGGTTGAATTCCGTGCAATCTGTCTCCAGGCGCCGTCACGCCGGAAACACAGGAGGTTGCAAGAACACTATAGCGAATCCCCTTTACCATCGCCTTGAGCCGACGCTATCGCCTTCTTCCGTCTTGCCCTGGGATGGGCGTCGTCGTATACCCTCGCCAGATGCTGGAAGTCGAGGTGGGTATAGACCTGGGTGGTGGCAATGTCGGCATGCCCGAGCAGCTCCTGCACGGCGCGGAGGTCGCCGCTGGATTCGAGCAGGTGGCTGGCGAATGAATGCCGTAACAGATGCGGATGCAGGTGCTGGTCGGCTCCATGGTGCCGGCCCCAGCGGTCCAGCCGCTGCTGCACGCTGCGGGCACTGAGCCGCTGCCCCCGCTGGCTGACAAATACGGCACTCTCACCGGTCGCCGCCAGTGCAGGGCGTAGTGCCAGCCAATCCCTCAGTGCCTTACCGGCCTTGCGGCCCACCGGCAATACCCGCTCCCGGTTGCCCTTGCCCAGCACCCGCACCTCGCCACTGCGCAGATCGAGGTGGCTGAGGTCGAGTCCGGTCAGCTCCGCCAGACGGAGACCGGAAGAATACAACAGCTCGAACATGGCCAGGTCCCGCACTTCCAGGGGATCTCCAGGGCGGGCATCCAGCAGGTAGCCAAGCTGGTCGGCATCCGCTGCCACCGGAAGCCGGCGACCACTTTTCGGGGCACGTACATCGAGGGCCGGATTGCTCCTGACACGATACTCCCGTATCAGGTAGTCGTAGAACCGCCGGATGGCCGACAGTGCCCGGGCAATACTCCGGCCGGACAGCCCATCCCGGTTCAGGGTGGCCGCGTAACGGCGCACATCCGGGACGGTCAGCTGCTCCCATTGTTCCACCGGCGGCGACTGAACCGTGGCCCAGTGCATCAACCGGGTCAGATCCCGCTGATAGCCCTCGCGGGTATGGGGAGAGTGACGACGTTCGGCAGACAGGTAGTGCAGGAAGGCAGCCACGGCGCCGGTCAGGCTGTCAGGCAGGGAATCGTTGCCGGATTCATTGCGGCTCATCGTGTCCTCCGGATGCCCGGCACCCAGATCTGGAACCACCGGGCATAGGCCACCGCCCGGCAGATATCAGCGGGATTCGGCCACCGCATCCAGTACCGGCTCCACCTGGCGGTGGCGTTGCAGCAATGGTGGCAGAAGACGGCTCAGGGTGTCGCTGATATAGCTCAGGAACAGGGACCCCATGCTCTGGTCGAAATAGCCAGGCTGGCAGCTTCCCACAGCGAACACACCCACCAGGCGATCCGTACGCAGGGGCACCAGCGCCACCGAGGCCACCGGCTCATCGCGACCGGGAAACAGGAAGTTGCGATCGGTCTCGCGGAACTGACCGCAAACCGCACGCTCACCACCAAGCAGGGAACCCAGCTGCTTGTCCGCCTCTTCCTCGGTCACCACATGCAGGGCACCGGTGGTACTGCCCGCCGGCAGCGAATCTCCCACCAGCATCAGGGAGGCAGCGTCGAGGCCGAAATCACCGCGGATGCTGTCATCAATGGCGGAGGCCATCTCCGTCAGGTTGCGGGCTTCGATTACCTGCATCAGCAGGCGCTTGCTTTTCTCGAACAGGCGGTCGTTATGACGGGCAATGGACACGAGTTCCACCAGTTCATGGCGCAGGGTATCCCGCTGCTCACGGTAAAGGTGCACCTGACGTTCCACCAGGGAAATCGCCCGACCACTGTCGTGGGGCAGTGTCAGGGAGCGCAGCAGCTCGTCCCGGCCAACAAAGAAATCCGGATTATTCTGCAGGTACTCCGCCACCTGCTCGGCGGTCAAGGTTGCATCCACTGAAGGTTCCCCTGTTGTTGCGACGGCCTTCTGCCGGGCCGCTGTTTTACAGACCCGGGCGTCACGACTCTGGTGCCCACCCGGTTCAGCGCTCTGTTACCGGCCGGCGTTCCGACTGGCGACCCGATTGACGGCGGCCACGGCGGCGATTGTCACCAGGCAGGCGGATCTGGCCATCAAAGATACGGGCAGTTGGTCCTTCCATCATAACAGCGGCCCCCTCCCCCTGCCATTCAATCACCAGGTCGCCCCCGAGGAGTGTGACCCGCACCCGGTTATCCAGCAGCCCGCGCAGTTGCCCGGCGACCACCGCGGCACAGGCGCCGGTGCCGCAGGCCAGCGTTTCCCCGGCCCCACGCTCGAACACCCGCAGGCGGGCGCGGCCACGGTCAAGCACCTGCAGAAATCCGATGTTGGCCCGGGCCGGGAACCGCGGGTGTCGTTCCAGCGCAGGCCCCAGGGTGGCCACTGGCGCTGTGTCCACGTCGTCCACCAGAAGCACTCCGTGAGGGTTACCCATGGACACCGCCGAAAGCTCCACGGTCTGGCCGTCCACCTCTATCGGGTAGACCGGCTGGCGTGACTCCGCCGCGAACGGAATGGCGGCCGGGTTCAGTTCCGGCACCCCCATGTTGACCGTCACCCAGCCTTCCCGGCCAACGCGCAATTCGATCACGCCACCAGCCGTCTGCACGCGGATCACCCGGCGGTTGGTAAGCTGCTGATCACGGACGAAGCGGGCAAAACAACGGGCGCCGTTGCCACACTGCTCCACCTCCGAGCCATCGGCATTGAAGATGCGGTAGCGGAAGTCCACATCCGGCAGCCCGGGGGGCTCTACCACCAGCAACTGGTCAAAGCCCACGCCGAAATGGCGGTCCGCCAGTTTGCGGATCATCTCCGGGCGCAGGCGGAATGGCTGACTGATGGCATCCACCACCATGAAATCGTTGCCCAGGCCGTGCATCTTGGTGAAAGACAGCGTGGGGCCCTGACTGTTGCGTCTTGGTCCGCTCATCGCATCCTCACTCATTGCGGCAGGCAGTGTTCGTGGCGGAGCTGGTCATCCAGTGTTTCCCGCTCACGGATAACATGAACACGGTCGCCATCCACCATCAGTTCCGGGGGACGGTTACGGCTGTTGTAGTTGGAACTCATGACAAAACCATACGCCCCCGCCGAGCGAACGGCCAGCAGGTCGCCCGGGGCCAGGGCCAGCAGCCGGTCCTTGCCCAGGAAATCGCCGGTTTCACACACCGGGCCCACGATGTCCCAGGACTTCTGCTCTGACTCGGGGCGTGGGGAGGCCGGCACAATGGCCTGCCAGGCACTGTAGAGAGCCGGGCGGATCATGTCGTTCATGGCAGCATCAACAATGGCGAAGTTGTGCTCGTCCGTGCACTTGAGGAACTCTACCCGCGTGAGCATGATACCGGCGTTGGCGGCGATGGAGCGACCGGGCTCCAGCACCAGTTCCAGCTTCCGGTCTCCCAGGCGCTCCACCATGGCGCCGATATAGTCGGCCGGCGACGGTGGCTGCTCCTGATCGTAGGTCACCCCGAGGCCACCGCCCATATCCAGGTGACGGATGGTGATACCCTCGTCCGCCAGCCGGTCCACCAGCGCCAGTACCCGGTCCATGGTGTCCAGGAACGGCGCGGTCGTGGTCAGCTGCGAACCGATATGGCAGTCCACACCCTGCACATCCAGGTTGGGCATTTCCGCCGCGCGGGCATACACCCGGGGGGCGTCGGCGATGTCGATACCAAACTTGTTCTGCTTGAGGCCGGTGGAGATATAGGGGTGCGTGCCGGCATCCACATCCGGATTGACCCGCATGGACACGGGCGCCTTCACACCCAGCTCTCCCGCTACCTCGTTGAGGCGGTCCAGCTCGGTATCCGACTCCACATTGAAGCAGCGCACGCCAACTTCCAGGGCCCGGCGCATTTCCCAGGGCTGCTTGCCCACGCCGGAAAACACCACCCGGCTGGCATCGCCGCCGGCACGCAGCACCCGTTCCAGCTCACCGGCGGAAACGATGTCAAAACCGGCTCCGAGACGGGCCAGCACGTTCAGCACCGCCAGGTTACTGTTGGCCTTGACCGCGTAGCAGATCAGGTGCGGGCGGCCCGCCAGGGCATCATCGTAGGCCCGGTAATGGTTCTCGAAGGCTGCCCGGGAATAGACATAGGCCGGCGTTCCATGCTCGCGGGCAATGTCGGCCACCGCCACCTGTTCCGCGAACAGCTGGCCGTCACGATAGCTGAACTGATCCATGAAATGTTCCTGTTAACGGTTCTGGGCCCCTGACCTGACGCAGAGGCGACTCGTAGTTACTCAGAGGCTGTCCGGGCGTCGTCATCCGCCGGCGACACGGCTGTATCGGTTTCCTGGGGTCGTTCCAGCGGTCCTTTCTGGCCGCATCCGACCGCAAGAACGGACATCATTACCAGCACGGCCAGACAAATTGCAGTTCTCATGATCAGACCTTCCTGCCGGGAGCCCTGTCGCGACGGGGCTGCACCTCAATAAAATCGATTGCGCAGTATACCTGAGGGAGCCCGGCCAGGGCGAGCCAGCGGGGCGCTCAGGTCAGCCCCAGCTCGCGGTTCAGGGCCAGCTGGAGCTGCTGTCGGTACCAGATATACTGGCAGGTCTGGAGTTCCTGCTGCCACATCTGCGGATCCAGGTCGTGGGGCAGGTGCAGATCCGTGAGGTACACCGGGTAGTTTTCACCGTGACGGCGCCCTTGCCGGACATGATGAGCGACCGCCGCCATCTGCCGCTCGCCGTATTCCTGGAACGAAAACTCCTGCTCGTCGCAGAAAAGGTCAAAGCGCAGACTGCCATCACCCTGCTGTACACCGACGGCCTGCAGCTCCATGCCTTCGAGGGCCAGGGATTCGGGCGCCAGCGGGGTGCGCTCGAGACGGGCCTCACCGGCCTGCACGATCACCTCATTGCAGATCAGCTCGGCTACCGGGCTTTCAGCACCGGCCATCTGGCGTAGCTGCCGCCGCTCGGCCAGGTTCTCCAGGAAACGCATGAGAGGTACCAGGGCCTGCCGACGACCACCGGCCCAGGGCTGACTCCAGCCATACAGGGAGCCGGTCTCGTCGGTCACCCAGAAGCGGATCCTGCGCCCGCTGGGCTGCCAGAACATCTGGATGACGCCCGGCTGGCACGCCTGGCAGACGGCACGGAACGCCGGATCCTGCTGCAGCGCATACCGGTCCGGCACCACCGGCGTATAGTCTTGCTGTGGACGGGCCAGGTAGTCCATCAGTTCCTCATCGGTGGACAGCCCGACAAACCCGGGTTCGCAGCCCTCAAAACGCAGCACAAACCATCGCTTATCAACCCTCAGCAGGTAGCGCAACGGGTGAGGCCCGGTGCCACCGGCAAAGAACTGTTGCATGACATCTTCCACCAGCTCCCGGACGCGGCGCGTAATGGCCTGGGAGTGACTGCCGCGGGCGCACCACACATCGATGGAGGGCGTACTGGCGGGATCCCGGGCTGCCATCGCCAGCAGGTTCTTCAGACACTGAACCAGGGCATCGCCAGTGACATACCGTTGCAGGCTCACCTCGCGCCAGCTGTTGATGGTGACCTGCTCGATGGTCGCTACCAGATTGTCACGACCACCGCTGAAACCCAGGGAATCGTGCTGGTCACTGAGCTTGTGAAGCCCCCGCTCCGTCAGGCTGGCCTGGGGGTCGACGCCGACATTGACCAGCAGCAGATGGGTTTCCGGATGTACCGGCGACATCAGTGCGTCCCGGGATGGCGGCTGGGGCACACCAAGATACTGGCGGATAAAACCCACCATGCCTCGCAGGTCCTTCACCGTCAGCAGGGCGGCTGTCTCGGCATCCGGGGTTTCCTGACGCAGGTTGAGGCGAGTCACCGGTGACAACAGACCATTGCACTGACACCAGACGACCAACTCCACCAGGCTGCCGGCACGTCGAATGGGAGACTGCCAGAACGTGTCCGCCAGGCTATCCAGGTTACGGAACAACAACCACCCTTCGGGCCCCGGATGCCCGGCCACGGGGCTTCGCCGCCAGAACGACAGGTTCTCCTCGGCCAGTGACGGGGCGATGCCGGGGTTGATGATCTCGATCTTGCCGGCCTTGCGCTGGAAAGCGGCATACAGCTTGCGGCCGAGCAGGTTCAGGTCCGCGGTGCTGATACTGGAACGCACATTGTCACTACGGGCCATACGGGACAGCAGGCGATAGCTGTGGGTCAGCTCCGACACCACCCGCCGACGCAAGTCCGTCACCGTCTCCACGCGCCACTCGTGGCGGGCATCGAGTTCGGCCAGAATCTGCCGCTGCCAGCCCCATTCGAACACCAGTTGCTGCAGGATCCTGCCCTGCCAGCGACTGGCGGTCTCGGCGGCGCGGGTCAGCGGAAGCCCCGTTTTCAGGTAGAGGGCGCGGCGAACCAGATCCAGGCGCCCCGGTGCTTCCATGGACAGCAACCACTGCTCCAGGCGGCGGTAGAGCATGACATAGGGGTCCGCCGAATCGACCGTGGCGTCGCCATTGTAGACCGCTTTCTTGAACTCACCGGACAACAGGCCGTTGCGACGATCACGGGCATAGCATTCGATCAGCAACAGTTTGAGCAGCGACTTCCAGGGGGAATCGATGCCCTTGTAAAGCTGCCATATGCCGGCACCAAGGAACTCTGTGACCGGAATGGACGGCAGCGCGCCGAAATCCAGATACTCATCGGGCCGGATAAAGCGGTTGTCCTGCAGGAAACGCGTCAGCTCGCTGTAGCGTTTTTCCTCTTCCGCCGGTATCAGCCACCACAGGGGATAGCGACCACCCAGGTGTATGGCAGTGCGGTAGAACTCGTCCAGCAGCAGATAATGCTGGGCGCTGCCGCAGTTTTCCCCCGTTACTTCCGCCTCCTGGCGTCCGTGGCGAAAGTCGTCGGCACTGAATACGAACAGATTCAGCTCCAGGCCATAGTCCGCCGCCCAGTGGGACAGTCGTCTGGCTTTCTCATGGAGTGCCGCAATACGGCCCGGGGCCAGGTCGTTGCAATGACATACCCAGACGTCCAGGTCACTGGCCACGGAATGCCCCAGTGAGCCGGGGCTGCCCATCAGGTAGAGCCCGGTGAGCTCCCCCGGCGTATTGCGCCCGGAGCTGGGGCGAAAGGAACGGGCCAGCCGCTGGGCGGCGTGAATGGCCAGATCGGAGGGCTGGTAGCGGTCCAGACCATGGGGACAGTCACTGGCATGGTAGCCAGGCAGGGCCGGATGGTTCAGATGGAACACCAGCGGTAACAGATCCAGCACAATCTGCTGCCGCCAGGTCAGCGACGAACGGGCACGATCGAGCCTCAACTGGTTCAGGGTGCAGAAACGATCGGTTATGCGTTTCAGAACCTTGCGGTCGACACCTTCGGAAAAGTCTACCAATACAGGACGGTTATGCACGTTCTAATACCACTCCAGAATCGAGACGTTTCCTTTCGCCGTTTTATCTGTACAATGTGATCGGGTTGGCATTTGGATAGCCTACCAGAAGAACAACCTGAGCGAATTACCAACCATTATCACCTCAGGCAATCGGCAATGGACGCCAGAGAATAATAATGCAGTCCCGGGACTGAGACAGGAGTACTCTGACGTGAATGAGCTCGTCATCTGCCGCCACCGCCCAGGGGCCGGCGAGACTGTGACGACCGTTCTGACCATCGGCCAGGACGGCACCGTGACGGATACCGATCCCAATATTCTGCTGGTGCTTGGCTATAGTAGCAGCGATCTCGAAGGGCGCCCCCTCAAACAGCTGATTGCCTCCGCTGAAGACAATCCACTGAGTCCGGATTACGCCAACTATCACGAGACGGGCCGTCCGCTGACGGTGACCCTGCGTCATGGTCGGGGCTATTTCATGGCGGCCAGGGTTATCGTTCGCAAAGGGCGCGCTGAAAAGGCACACAGCCGGTCACCAGAAGCAGTCGTCGTTCCCAAGAAAGCACCAACGCGGCAGCCGGGCAAACCCGTCAACCGGGAGAACATTGCCCAGACCAAGGCCCTGCTGGCTCACATCCGCGAATGCCTGGCCCAGGGCGGCCTGCCCCTGGAGTTCCAGCCCATCGAATCCCTGAACACCAGCGCAAGCGGTCTGGCTTTCGAGGTACTGGCCCGGCTACGGGGCGCCAACGGCTCCGACATCGCCATGACACCGCCGGATTTCCTGCCCCTGATCGAACGGTTCGAGTTGTCACGACGACTCGACCGACAGGTGATCAAGCAGACGCTCTGCCATATTTACCGGCACCGACAGCTATCCGAAACACTGGGCTACTGCGGCTTCAACCTGTCACTCGGCTCACTGCAGGACCGCTCGTTTCCCGGCTTCATTGCCCGCGCTCTGGAAAAGACCGGCCTGAACCCCGGGTCTCTGTGCTTCGAGATACCAGCCCATCATGCCGTTGCCTACACTGCCGACTGCCGCCAGACCTGCCGCATGCTGCGGCGCCTCGGCTGCAAGACCGCCCTCGATGGCGCCGGCAACAGCATGGACAGTTACCGCCTGGCCGGCCGCCTGCCAGTGGATTACATCAAGCTGGCACCTGAACTGATGCAGGGGATGAAAGACGAACCCACGCATCTGGTGATGATGGAAGCGCTGCAGCGGATCGCCAACTCCACTGGCAAGATCAGCATTGCCACCAACGTGGAAAACGACATAGCCCGCCAGCGTGTGCAGAACATGGGTATCCACCTGATCCAGGGCAAACTGGTCAGCGCGCCCCTGCCCCTGACGGAGCTGGGCAACACCGACCAGGGCAGTCGCTCCGCCGGCGCCATCGCCTGAAACGGCGACCCGCCAGCGCTTCCCGGCAAATCACCCCAACCGTGACCTGGCGCGGGCAACCGCCGCCCTGACCTGATCCGGCGCCGTACCACCAAGATGATCCCGAGCCTGCACTGAGCCCTCCAGCGTCAGCACGTCGAATACGTCGTCGCCGATAGTGTCGGAGAACTGCTGAAGCTCTTCCAGGGTCATCTCCGACAGGTCTTTCTTTTCGGCGACACCCAACGCCACGGCCTTGCCCACAATCTCATGGGCATCCCGGAACGCGACGCCCTTTTTGACCAGGTAATCGGCCAGATCGGTGGCGGTGGAGAAACCGCGACGGGCCGCCTCGCGCATGTTGTCGGCCCTGGCGGTAATGGCCGGAATCATGTCCGCGTAGGCCCGCAGGCTGCCCTTGACCGTGTCCACGGTATCGAACAGCGGCTCCTTGTCCTCCTGATTGTCCTTGTTGTAGGCCAGCGGCTGACTCTTCATCAGGGTCAGCAGGCTGATCAGGTGGCCGTTGACACGACCGACCTTGCCACGCACCAGCTCCGGCACATCCGGGTTCTTCTTCTGGGGCATGATGGACGACCCGGTGCAGAAGCGGTCCGGCAGATCAATGAAATCGAACTGGGCCGATGTCCACAGCACCAGCTCCTCGCTGAAGCGGGACAGGTGGGTCATCAGCAGCGCCGCGAAACTGCAGAACTCAATGGCGAAGTCGCGGTCACTGACCGAATCCAGGGAGTTCTCCGTGGGCCGGTCGAAACCCAGCAGGCGAGCGGTCATGGCACGGTCGATGGGGTAGGTGGTACCGGCCAGGGCGGCGGCGCCCAGGGGCATCACGTTGACCCGCTTGCGGCAGTCCTGCAGGCGCTCGGCGTCCCGCTCCAGCATCTCGGCCCAGGCCAGCAGGTGATGACCGAAGGTCACCGGCTGGGCGGTCTGCAGGTGGGTAAAGCCCGGCATGATGGTGTCAGCCTCACGCTCGGCCAGATCCAGCAGACCGCCACGCAGGCGGGCCAGCTCGGAAGCGATGGCATCGATCTCGTCCCGCAGGTACAGGCGGATGTCTGTGGCCACCTGATCGTTACGGCTGCGACCCGTGTGAAGTTTCTTGCCGGTGATACCGATGCGCTCGGTCAGTTTGGCCTCGATGTTCATGTGGACATCTTCCAGACTCACGGACCATTCGAACCTGCCCTGCTCGATATCGGCACGGACCTCTTCCAGCCCCTGGATGATCTGGTCTTTCTCGTCAGCGGTCAGCACCCCCACTTCCGCCAGCATGGTTGCGTGGGCCACGGAGCCACGGATATCGTGATGGTACAGGCGCCGGTCAAAATCCACGGAGGCCGTGAACCTTTCCACAAATGCGTCGGTTGGCTCGCTGAAACGGCCTCCCCAGGGTTTTTCAGAGCTCTTGTTCTGGTCGGTCATGGTGTATCTTTCCTGCTGACGGCCCGGCAGAATGATCCGGGTGCGAAAAATGTGTGCGGATTATAACACCCCGGCACCCCGGAGAGGACTCTCACCCGCATGAACACCGGCAGTACCAGAAACCGTCATAAGGATGACCCCGGCGCCGCCAGTGGCGGCTTCTTCGTGCCGGACCTGTGCCGGGTGCGTTCCGTGTTCATGCTGGTGATCAGCAGCGAACTGATGGTCATGCTGCTGGCCATGGCCCACGCCCGCGGCCAGTGGCTTGACTGGAACTATTTCGGCCTGGTGTCCCTGCTGGTGCAGTGGACCGTGCTCACCAGCGCAGCGCTGATCTGCCTGGCCCGCCCCTGGCTTTCCGGGCTCACAACTCCACGGGCCACCCTGGTCATGGTGACGCTGGTCGCGCTGGATGTCCTGTTGTTCAGCAGCCTCGCGGGCGCCTTCCTGTACCCGGAGTCCACCCCGGACCACTGGCAGGCCGTGGGCAAGAGCCTGCTGATCGCCATCATCGCCACGCTGATGGTACTGCGCTATTTCTACCTGCAACACCAGTGGCGCCAGCAGAAGCAGGCGGAAATGACCTACCGGCTGACCGCCCTGCAGGCGCGCATCCACCCTCATTTCCTGTTCAACAGCATGAACACCATCGCCAGCCTGATCAGCACCCGCCCGGAACAGGCGGAAGACGCCGTGCTCGATCTGTCGGAACTGTTCAGGGCATCGCTGAAGACCACCGAGCGTATTGTGCCATTGCGAGAGGAACTGGGCCTGTGCCGCCGCTACCTGGCCCTGGAGCAGCTGCGACTGGGTGACCGGCTGAAGGTGGAGTGGCGCAACGACCCGGCGCTGGAAGACCAGGCCATTCCGCCACTGACGCTGCAACCGCTGGTGGAAAATGCCATTTATCATGGCATCCAGCCGCGCCCGGAAGGCGGCACCGTGGTTATTGAAAGCCAGCGCAGCGGTCAGTACGTTTATCTGCTGGTACAGAATCCGAAACCGGAAAATGGCGCCAGCGAGCATCAGGGCAACCGGGTGGCATTCAGTAACACCCAGGCCCGCATCCAGACACTGTTCGGCGAGACCGCCGTACTCAAACACAGCCAGCAGGGCGACCTGTATACGGTGACATTGAGACTTCCCTGGCAAACCGCGAGCAGCAAACAATGACCCAGAACAGACGCGTACTGATTGCCGATGACGAACCCCTGGCCCGGGAACGGCTCGGCCGCATGGTTGCCGGGCTCGAAGGCTACGAGGTGGCGGGCGAGGCTGCCACCGGCGATCAGGTGCTGACGTCTGTCGCCCGGAACATGCCTGACGTGGTATTGCTCGACATCCGCATGCCCGGCGCCGACGGCCTGGATGTGGCCGCACAGCTGACCGCCGAACCCGACCCGCCGGCCATCATCTTCTGCACTGCCTACGATGAATACGCCATACGCGCCTTTGATGTTCAGGCGGTGGCCTACCTGCTCAAACCGGTCCGGCGGGAAGCCCTGTCCGAGGCCCTGGGCCGGGCCGAGCGCCTTAACCGGGTCCAGCTCCAGGCGTTACAGACACAGCCCGCTGACGAGGGCCACCACCTCAGCGTCAGCAGTGCCCGGGGTACCGAACTGGTGGACATGACCCGTGTGAGGTATTGCGAGGCGGACCAGAAATACGTCACCCTGCATCACGACAACCGCGAGACGCTGACCGATCTCAGCCTGAAGGCCCTGGAAAGCCGGTTTCCGGACCAGTTGTTGCGCATTCACCGGCACACCCTGGTGGGCACCCATTTCATCCGCTCCCTGGAACGGCTGGAGGATGGGTCGTGTCAGGTCAGGCTGGCAGACACGGATGAGGCCCTGCCGGTCAGCCGCCGCCACGTCGCTCACGTACGGCAATGGTTGCGCGACCAGTAAACGGGACTTTTCAATGCCATCGCGTTAGGCTTGTCGCAATCTTCTGAACGGTCCCGGGCGTACCCCGGGCGACCACCCATTCTCACCGCTCAAGAACATCGACATCATGGCAAAACGTACTCTGCGCATCGCAACCCGTAAAAGTGCCCTCGCCCTCTGGCAGGCGGAATTCATCAAGGCCGAGCTCGAACGCCTGCACGACAACGTCGAGGTGGAGCTGGTCGGCATCAAGACCCAGGGCGACAAGATTCTTGATGTACCCCTGGCCAAGATCGGTGGCAAGGCCCTGTTCGTGAAGGAACTGGAAGAAGCCATGCTGGACGGCCGCGCCGACCTTGCCGTGCATTCCATGAAAGACGTACCCATGGAGTTCCCCGAGGGCCTGGGCCTGGTCGCCATCTGCGAGCGGGAAGACCCCACCGACGCCTTTATCAGCAACGACTACGCGACCGTGGACGATCTGCCCCGGGGCGCCGTGGTGGGCACGGCCAGCATGCGCCGTGAAGCCCAGCTGCGGAGCTATCGCCCGGACCTGGAAATCCGCACCTTGCGGGGCAACGTCAACACCCGCCTGGCCAAGCTCGATGCCGGCGACTACCAGGCCATTGTGCTGGCGTCCTCCGGCCTGAAACGCCTGGGGTTCCACGACCGTATCCGCTACACCCTGCCGGACGACCTGTCACTGCCGGCGGTCGGCCAGGGCGCCCTGGGCATCGAATGCCGCCTGAGCGACCAGGAGCTGGTCGATCTGCTTACCCCGCTGAACCACAGGGACACCTGGGACCGGGTGACCGCCGAGCGCGCCCTTAACCGGCGGCTGGAAGGTGGCTGCCAGGTGCCCATCGCCGCCTATGCCCTGCTGGAGGATGACGACACCCTGTGGCTGCGGGGCCTGGTGGGCAAGGTCAACGGGGAGGAGATCCTGCGTGTGGAAGGCCGCTGCCCCCGAAAGGATGGCGAAACACTGGGCCGGGAACTGGCGGAGGACCTGCTGAAGATGGGCGCCGACCGTATTCTGGCGGAGATCTATGGGCACACGCCGGAATAATCCCCCGCTGGCCAACATGCGGGTACTGATCTGCCGCCCCGAGCCGGAAGCCTCCCGGTTGGCCGGAGCCTTCCGCTCGGCCGGTGCTCACAGCCGCACCCTGCCCGTCATGGAACGGGTACCCCTACCGGAAACTCCCGAACAGCGGCAGACCCTGCTCGACCTGGACCTGTACCAGCATGTAATTGCCGTCAGCCCCTACGCTGCCCGGCAATTACTGGAGCGGATTGACACCTGGTGGCCGCAGTTCCCCACCGGCATTCATTGGTACGGGGTTGGCGCCAGTACCGCTGCTGTCCTGGAAAAGGCCGGACTGACCCCGGAGCACCCGGCGGACGGCTTCACCAGTGAAGCCCTGCTGGCCCTGCCCTCCCTGCAACAACTGGAGCACGAGAAAGTGCTGCTGGCCCGGGGCGACCACGGTCGCGAACTGATCCGCGAGACGCTCACGCAACGGGGCGCCTCGGTGACGGTGCTGCCACTGTATCACCGCCAGCCGGCAACCCCTTCCAGAGCTGACAGAATGGACAACCTGGACCAGTTCCAACCCGACGTGATCATCGTCTTGTCCGGGGAAACATTGAACAATTTCATCGCACTGAGTAACAATAGCAGCCATAATTGTCGAAAAAGTCTGTTGCTGGTTCCAACGGAACGGGTAGCCCGCCAGGCCCTGGACGCAGGGTTTACCCGGGTAATCTGCGCCAGCGGCATGGCAGACGAGGACATCGTGAACCGGGTGATTGGCTGCTATGCTGCTGACCAGACCCGCGAGGATCAGCCCGCGCCCCCGGATCGCCCTGACAGCCAGTAAGGATGCCCGTGACCGAATCCAACGATCAGAACCAGCAGCTTCCCGCGACTGTGCCCCCAACCAAAGAGCCCCGCCGCCCCAGAACCTGGCCGTTGTGGCTGGTGTGCCTGATCCTGCTGGCAGGCCTGGTTGCCCTCGGGCTCTGGAGCTGGCAGCAGTGGCAAAACCAGCAGCAGCTCCAGCAATCCCTGGAGCACGTCACCCAAATGAACAGCCAACTGGATAAACGGCTGAACCAGGGCAGCAGCAGCCAGTCTGACCGGCTTGAGTCCCTGGAAACCACCCTGCGGGAACAGCAGCAAACCCTGAGCGAACAGCAGCGACAGATCGACCACGCCGCCAGAGAACTGCTCGATGCCGGCAACCGCACCCGGACCGACTGGCTGCTGGCGGAAGCTGAATACCTGATGCGTATTGCCAACCAGCGCCTGGTGATTGAAAAGGACATTCGTGGCGCCCTGGCGGCGCTCAAGTCGGCCGACGATGTGCTCAGGGAAACCGACGATATCGGCGTATATCCGGTACGGGAACAGCTGGCCCGGGAAATCCTCGCCCTGCGAAGCGTTAACGATGTGGATCGAACCGGCCTGTACCTGCAGCTGGAAGCGGCCCGCGATACCGTTACCCAGCTGACCGACCGGGCTCTGACCGACAAGGCACCTGATTTCAGTAGCAACGGCCAGGACCGCGACAACACCGAGACCGCCGAGGACTCGAGCCCCCTGTCCCGGGCCTGGGAGCGCACCAAATCCAGCCTCAGCAACGTGGTATCCATCCGCCGGCTGGACGAGCCGGTCAAGCCGCTGCTGTCACCAGACCAGAGCGCCTGGGCCCGGCTGAACCTGCAGCTGATGCTGGAACAGGCCGAACTGGCAGTGCTGCGTGGTCACGAAAATCTCTACCAGCAGGCACTCGACAAGGCACTGGACTCCCTCAACACCTGGTACGACAACAGCAAGAACCGCATTGAGGCCCTGAAGAATTCCCTCGCGGAGCTGAAAGCGCGTGATATCAATCCGGAGCTGCCGGACATCAGCCGCTCCCTGACGCTGCTAAAGGGTCGCATCGCGGGACGCCATGCCAATAACGAGGCACCCATGAACGGCGGCGAGGAGAATTCAGAAGACTCGCAGGACGATTCCGGCAGCGAGGATGATGCGTCATGATCCGAATTGTGGTCATCCTTGTTATCGCACTGCTCCTCGGGCTGGCGCTCAGCCAGGGCATTCACTATGACCTGGGTTACATCCGCATCAGCCTGGGCAACTACCTGATTGAGACCAACTTCTGGGTGGGGCTGGTGCTGATGGTGGCACTGGTGCTGGTGGTCTTGGCAGTGATCTGGCTGATCCGCCGACTGACCCGGCAGACGGGCGCTGTTGCCGGCTGGCTGGCCGGGGGCCAGAAACGCCGGGCCCGCCGCCGCACCACAGAGGGCCTGCTGGCCCTGGCCGAAGGCAACTGGCCCCATGCCAGGAAAAAACTGGAAGCCTCGGCCGATCATGCCGACACCCCACTGATCAACTACCTGGCAGCCGCCCAGGCCGCCTCGGAAGCCGGCGACCACGACGATGTGGATGAACTGCTGCGCAAGGCCTTCGAAAGCACCCCCGGCTCCGACCTGGCAGTGGGCATCACCCAGGCTCAGCTGCAACTGAACGCCAACCGCCTGGAGCAGGCCCTGGCCACCCTGGTGCGACTGCGCAAGCAGGCCCCCCACCACCCATTCGTGCTCAAACTGCTCAAAACCGTCTATGTGCGGCTGGAAGACTGGAAGGAACTCTCACGACTTCTGCCTGAGTTACGCAAACGCCAGCTGGGCGATAGCGCGGAACTGGACCGGCTGGAACGCACGGCCTGGCACAAGTTGCTGCAACGGGCCGCGGACGAATGCCAGCGTCAGGGCAACCAGGACCTGTCGCCGCTGACCCGGCTGTGGGACGAACTCCCCGGCTCCATGCGCCGGGACGAGCACACCATTCGCGTGTACGCCGAGCTGCTGGCCCGGGCCGGTGAAGAAGCCCAGGCCGAGACCCTGCTGCGCAAGGTACTGCGCAACCACTGGAGCGACGAGCTGATCCACCTCTATGGTCGCATCTGCGGCGCCAAGCCCGATGAACAGCTGCTGGCCGCCGAGCGCTGGCTGCAGGACCGCCCCAACAACCCCGACCTGCTGCTGGCCCTGGGGCGCCTGAGCCTGCGCAACGAACTCTGGGGCAAGGCCCGGGAGTATTTCGAAACCAGCCTGCACCTGCGTCGCAGCCAGGAAACCCTGGCCGAGCTCAGCCGGCTGAATGCCCACATGGGTGACGAGGAGACTAGCATGCGGCTACTGATGCAGGGCCTGGTAAAGGAAACCGGCTTACCTGAGCTGCCAATGCCCAAGGCCTGAAAGACCCTGTAGCAGGGCTTTTGACCACGGGGGCTGAGGACATGGTGGGGCTCTTTTTACGCTGCAATTCACGGTACGTCCTGTACCGACCTTGCACCGGACCATCCATGGTCCTGCTCCAAAAGAGCCCCACCATATCCTCGACCGAACTTTAGTGCAGCACCGTGAATACATGAACACCGAAGTTCAGATAAACGAGGCCAGCACTATAGACTGCAGGACTTGGGGCGGAGGTGTTTTCGTAGCAGCGCCATGGGTGAACCAAGCGTTTACGAAGCGAAGCTTCGTGCGCAAGCGAACGACAGCAATCTGTGATTGCTGGCCGGACTGAGCGCGGTGCAAGGTCGTCGGTCCAGGGAAGGACCGTGAATTGCAGCGGAGAAAACACCTCCGCCCCAAGGCCCCCCTCCGAACCCACTAGCAAACGATCAGACCTTCCTTTGCCAGGCGGTCAGCTCGGCAATGGTGTGCTGATACTTCCGTGAGGTTTCACGAATCACAAAGGGTACGTCCATCGGCTCGCGCATCAGATCAAAATGCGGCGTCAGGATTTCCTTCATGCCATCGAGCACCCGGAAGGGCTCACCATGGCGCTGGAAGCCCCCGATCCACTTCGACCGGGGGGTGAACTCCTCCAGCAGGGTGTAGGGTGAACTGATCACCAACACGCCATTCTCATTCAGCAGGTGATGCACACTGGCCAGGAAACGGCCGGGATCCTCGAGCCGATCAATCAGGTTACCGGCAAACACCAGATCGTAGCCCCGGTGGTCAGGCCGCAGATTGCAGGCATCCTCAACAGCAAAGTGAACACGGTCGGCGTGGGTGGCCAGGTTATGGCCTGCCAGGCTTGCCACCGAGGTTTCCCCCAGTTCCCCCTGATCACGCAGGAAGTACTCAATCTCACCCTGAGTCTTGAGAGTGTTGGCCGCGCCGATAAAACGCTCTGACAGGTCAAGGGCGACCACTTCCTCGAAGGCCCGGGCCAGCTCGAAGCTGGTGCGCCCCACGGCACACCCCAGATCCAGGGCCCGTTTCTTGTCGCGGCCGGCCATGACCTCCAGACAGGCGCTGGCGCAGCGCGCGGGGTAGTTGCCGACACCGAAATGGCTGTCGCCATAGTGAAAGGCCAGGTATTGCCCCAGCAACTCATCGGTTTCATAGACATTCATGCATTATTTCTCCGATCCGGCCTTCTTTTGCTAAGCGCGTCATCACACCGCACAGGTGCGGAACCCGGTGTAGACATCATTGCGTTGGGGCAGGTAAGCCTGCCGATAGGTGCCACGGATCAGCATGGATGAGGTGGCACAACCGCCGCCCCGGGTCACCTTGTGGTCCCCAAACTGGAGAGTAGACATAAACGGGTACATGTCCACCTTGAACCCGTCGTAGGGCAGGAATTGATCACTGGTCCATTCCCAGGCGGTACCGATCATCTGGCGACAGCCAAACGGGCTTTCCCCCGCCGGCAGGGCGCTGGTCGCTTGGCGGCCCATCATGGTCGCGTCCATATCGGCCCGCTCCCGGGTGGGCGCCTCATTGCCCCAGGGAAAACGCCTGAAGGGCTCGCCGGGCCGGTTCCCCAGCGCGGCCACTTCCCACTCTGCTTCCGTGGGCAAGCGCCGGCCAGCCCAGTTGCACCAGGCTTCCGCCTCCCAGTAGGAAAGCTGCAATACCGGTGCACCAGGGTCGAGGGGGTGCCAGTGGTCGAACAGCTTCTGCTGCCACTGGCCATTGCGCAGGCGCCAGAAGTACGGGTGACGGGGCTCTCTCAGCACCGGCTCCCGCTCGCCATACACCAGCGACACGTCGGTTTCAGTCTGCAGCCACTTGCGACCGCCGAAAGACCACAGCTCGGGCCTGCGATACCCGCCATCCTCAACAAACTCCAGAAACTCGCCATTACTGACCAGGGTCCGGGAAATACGGAAGGCGTCCAGGGTGACAGCATGACGGGGCTTCTCACCGTCAAAGGCAAAGTCCTCGCGGGCGTATCGTTCAGACTCGCCGGGCATGCCGACCTGCCAGGAGCCGGCGGGAATCTCCGCGTCTCCCAGGGTCTCGTGATCACCAGACAGGCTGTCGGACATCGGATCCACCACCGCCGGTGGCGCCGGATAGCCCACGGTCTGCCGGCACCAGGTCATGGACTCGATGTGCATGTGCTGGTGATAAATGGCGTAGCGATACAGGTACAGCGCGTACTCATCCAGGGGCTGCTCGCGGATGCGCCTGGCCACACGCTCGTAGATGGTGAGCATGTAACCCCGGGTCTGTTCACGGCCGGGGAAGATCTCACGGTTCCAGCGATCACGATGCTCAATGTGGAACGAATCCCACAGGTCGTCCATGGATGGGTCGTAGCTCGGGGTTCCATCCAGCAGATTGAGAACGAACACCTCATAGAAGAAAGCTGAATGCCCCATTTCCCAGAGGGGCGGGTTCACACCGGGATGATAGGGCACCTGCAGCTGGTCGTCGGAAAGGGTATCCACCAGTGCCAGGGTGCGGTCGCGTGTGTCGTACAGCCGTTGTAGCAACCACTCTTTGTCGTACATACCGAACCTTTCAAGGAATCTTCGTATTATCTACCCAAAGACTAACACAGTGGATCAGTGCGGCCGGTAAATTAGCGCCAGCACCTCACGCCCAGACCAGCAGGATCATCGGCACCGCCACCGCCACCACCAGCACGGACAAGGGCAGCCCAAGGCGCCAGTAGTCACCGAAGGTAAACCCACCAGGCTCCATCACCAGGGCATTGGACTGGTGACCAATCGGGGTCAGGAAGGCACAGGACGCGCCAATGGCTACCGCCATAAGGGTGGCGTCCGAGGCGATACCCAGTTGGCCAGACAGGCTCAGGGCAATGGGTGCCACCAGAATGGCGGCAGCCGCGTTATTGACCACATTGGACAACAGCATGGTGCCTGCCATCAGCACGGCGAGCAGCACCGCCGGTGACAGCCCCTGCCCCGCCGCCAGCAACTGGCTCGCAATCAGCTGGGCACCGCCGGTGGACTCCAGGGCGCCGCCCACCGGTATCATTGCCCCCAGCAGTACGATGATCGACCAGTCGATGGCCTGGTAGGCCTCGGTGGTGTCGAGGATATTCACCAGCACCATCGCCACGGCCGCGGCCACCAGGGCCACCGGTGCCGCCAGCAGGCCACTCAGTATCAGGCCTATGGCCGACAGGAATATACCACCCGCGATCCAGATACGACGTTGCGCGCCAAACCGCAGCCCGCGCTCGGCCAGGGGCAGACAACCAATCTCGCGCAGCGCCCCGTCGAGGTCATCCTCATGCCCCTGCACCAGCAGGATGTCCCCCGCTCTCAGGGCAACCTGCGCCACCCGCTTGTCGATACGCTGCCCCTGCCGGGCCACGGCAATAATGTTCAGGCCTTGGCGCTCCCGCAGGCGCAGGCGGTTGGCGGTGTGGCCAACCAGGCTGGAATCCTGGGTGACCACGGCCTCGACGATGCGGGAGTCACCTTCCTCCAGCTCCGAGTCCTCCGGCGCGCTGCCCAGCTCCAGGCCGGCCTTGTCCACCACAGACTGCAGGCTGTCGGTGTCCGCCTGCACCAGCAACAGATCTCCCGCACGCAGGACCTGATAGGTGGAGGGTGCCAGCTTGCGGCTGTCGTCACGGATGAGTCCCAGCACGGCCAGGTCGGCGTCATCGCGGCTGTCGGTCAGCAGGTCATGGAGGGTACGGCCGACGTAGTCGGACTCCTCAGGAATGCGCAATTCGGTCACATAGTCACCGACGCTGAACAGCTTCTCACCGTTGTCTGCTTCGCCACGACGGGGTGTTAGCCGCCAGCCAACCAGGGCGATAAAGGTCACACCGATCACGGTGATGGCAAACCCGACCGGAAAGAAGTCCAGCAGGCCGAAATTGGCACCACCCTCGCGATAGGAGGCGATGATGATGTTTGGCGGCGTACCGATCAGGGTCATGGTGCCCCCCAGCAGGGAACCGAAGGCCAGGGGCATCAGCAGGTAGGAGGGTGAACGCCCGGACTGCCGCGCCATCCAGATTGCCACCGGCATCAGCAGGGCCAGGGCACCCACGTTATTGATAAAGCCCGAGCACAGGGCCACAACCGCCGTCAGCGTGGCCACCTGCACCGCGGGTCGGTCACCGACGCGGCCCAGCACCTGGGCGATGCTGTCCACCACCCCGGCATTCACCAGTCCCTGACTGATCACCAGCACCGCGGCAACGGTAATCACCGCCGGATGACCGAAACCGGCAAACAGTTCATTCGTGGGCACCAGCCCTGCAACGGCAACCGCCAGCAGCGCCAGCATGGCCACCAGGTCGAAGCGAATCCGGTTCCAGACAAACAGGCCAAGCGTGGTAAGCAATACGGCGAAAACAATCCCCTGATCCGTCGTCACCATTTACCTCTATGACATTTTTTTACATTCAGCCCCCCTGTTTTGGGGATTCGCCCCGGGGCTATTTCCAGGAGGCTGACTATCGCAGAAAACCAGAAAACAAGACAGGAGAACACCCATGGAACCTATCAAACACTGGCTGCCGGCGCTGGTGGCATCCTCCGCGCTGGTGCTGACCGGCTGCGGCGGATCATCCGGATCTTCATCTTCAACCCCCGACGATGACACCGGGGATGGCGGCACGGAAGTTACTACGATTGAGGGTACCGCCAAAGCACCTGCCGGAAGCGTCGCTCAACTTCAGCCACAGTCCACCCTGCAGATTGCCCTGAATTTCCTGGTGCCCCCAGCCGCGGCAGCTATTACCGGACTGCAACCGGTTGATGGTGCCGATGTGGAGCTTGTCCGGGTCGACAATAACGGGGACCAGATTGGCGATGTTCTGGCTACTGACAAGACCAGCATCACCGGTGTCTACACCCTGGAGATTCCCGAGGGGGTCAGCCTGGCGGGCAATCTGGTGGTGCGCATTCAGGGCTCCAATGCCGAAATGCGCTCCCAGGTCCTCGAACAGGACGTCGATATCACCCCCCTGTCCGAGTATGTGCTGCAACGGTTTATCGAAAACGGAACTGAGCTCGATACGCTCAACACCGACACCGTGCTGACACTGCGGGGCAAGGCCGAAGAATTCGACATCGCCGCCACGGCAGACCTTTCAAGCATGCTCGAAAAGCTGGATCAGGAGATCGGTGAATTCGTGGACGGCCAGGTGGATCGCATTACCAGTGACACTGCGGATGTCACCGAGATTGCCGGCGACTGGCGCGGCAGTGCCCTTAAGTTCTTCCTTGGTGATGACGATGGCGACAGAAGCAGCGGCTTCTTCGCTGCCGAAGCGTACGGCGACAACTTCACCTTCAGTGACCAGGGCAACGGTGTGGTCACCCTCACCGTAGACCCCAGGGCTGAGGCCGAGGCTCAGATCAGAGGGCAGGACGGCAACGCCTGGCTCAACTACTTACCTGGACTCCCGGAAACCGGTGATAACGAGAGCTTTTCCGCCGACTATCTCGCCGGAGGCGAACTCTATCTGGAGACTCCGTTCGAGGAAAACATTTCCAGTGACGGCCAGTCTGGCTCCCGCTTCCCGCCGAGAGTGCTGCGCTTTCAAAAGGCCCTGAACACCGCCGCATTCTTCCTGGTGGAAAGCGACCCGTTGGTGCGTTATCTGACCGACGAATCCGGTGCTGTCGATCCGGAAAGGAAGGATGGCAAAGAGGCAAGGTATGCCCTCGAAACCTTTGTCCGCCTCCCTGAGTCAGCCACAGCGGCCGATATGACGGGCACCTTCGGGCGCGTTTATCTGGGCACCTATTTCGAGAACAATGTCTACGAGGTGGAAAACGAGCACAACGAAATCACCTTTAACGGCGACAGCGACAGCACCATCGATATCGGTACCGAGCAGTTCATGAGTCTGAGTCGCTCTTTCAGCTCCACAACCTTCTCCAGTGACTCCAGTGGTGCCGAAGCTGGCGTTCCCTTCACTCTCCAGGCCGACGGCAGCATAGATTCCATAGGCGGGGAACCTGCCAACGTATTCGTCAACGAGGATTTCAGCATCGTTCTTGGAGGCACCTTCAATGGTGAAGACGGTTCGTTTGCGGAAATATCCAACACTCTGATGGTCCGCCTGCCAACCGATGGTGCTCCGGATCTCGCTGGCCGCAACTACCGGGTCAAGTTCCTGGCCGTGGAAATGTATAACACCTATGGCCTGAA
The DNA here is from genome assembly GCF_042651045.1 of Marinobacter lacisalsi. Classification (NCBI taxonomy): domain Bacteria; kingdom Pseudomonadati; phylum Pseudomonadota; class Gammaproteobacteria; order Pseudomonadales; family Marinobacteraceae; genus Marinobacter; species Marinobacter lacisalsi. The sequence continues at coordinate 36,803 of NZ_JBHSDI010000060.1, read as the reverse complement.
CCTGGCCCGCAGCCGTTTCGACTCTACGCTGAGCTTTGGCGCCAGCGCCACGCCCAGCCTCGACCTGAATATCGAGCGGGCAGAGAAGTACGAGGGGCTGACGGACCTGATCGAGAAGAGCACAGAAACCTGGACCACCAGTGACCTGTCGGTGGATATTTTCAGCAATGGCGCCACCAGCATCACCATCAACGATGACGACGGTACCGGCGTCACCCTGGCCGAAGGTTACCTTAACCATGACGGCAGCATCGGTATCTTCCGCACCTCCTACGATGAGGACGGTGACGGCAGTGCCGATCCTTCGGAACTGGGCCTGATGGTCCTTGTAGAACTGCCCTGAGTCCTGCCGCCCGGGGCTCTCTCGCCCCGGGCACTTGCATTTTCTTATGGTTGCAGACTTTACTGATAGCAGTATTCGCCAATTTCACACAGGAGTCCGTCACGAGTGCCCAGACAATGGCCTCCAGCGAGCTTGTTGTCCGCCGGCCTGACCATTGGTGTTTTACTGGCACTAACGGCGGTCTACCTGGCAACCCATCTGCCCCGGGTGGGCATTCATACCGAACCCGGCACTCATGGTGTCCGGGTGATGTCGGTTGCCGATGATTCTGGCGTGCAGGGCAGAATTCGACCGGGGCAGGAAATCATTGCTCTACGAAACGGCGACGAGGTATTTCGCCTGGAGCCCGGTGACGCCATAGCGGAACCGGACGACGCACCGGTGTACAAGATCTACAACCGCTTCTTCGAGCGCCAGGCGATAATCTGGGAACTGCTCAGGGCACCGGACACAGAGCTGGCCGTCATCAACCCCTACCACCCGCCGCAGTTACTGGCCAACAGCGTCATCACGCCCGTCTACCTCCCGGTTTCGGCGTCTCATGCCTCCAGCCTTTCGGGGCTACCCGCTTCGTTCTGGATCCAGCTGATCTGCGGTCTGTCCATCTTCTGGATGGGCGTAGGGGCCTGGGCCTTTGTGCAGAACGAGCCCGGCCCCCGGTTTTACGCCCTGGCCGGTCTCGCTCTGGCCCTGGCGATCATCGCCAGTGCCATTTACACGACCCGGGAGCTGGCCATGGAACCAGGGCTGTTCCTGACACTGTCACGGATCAATCAGTTCGGTGCCATGCTCTTCGCCGGCGCCGGGACCGCCCTGCTCTGGTATTACCCGACCCGCCTTGGCCGTTGGCGATTCGAACGTTTCATGGTGCCTGCCGTTGCCCTCATTCTCGCCGCCAACTGGGGTCAGTGGAGCAACAGCCTGGACCTGACCGCACGGGTCAGCCTGATGGGCTGGGCCGCACTGGATGTCATTCTGGCCTTCGCCCAGTGGCACCGGACCCGGACCGAACCGGTAGCAAGAGCCCGGCTGAAATGGTTTGTTTTTTCCTGGTTTGGCGGCGTGCTGGGTTATCTGGGACTGGTTGTTGCCCCCCAGCTTTTGGGCCAGCCCTCCCTCATTCATCAGCAGTGGGCGTGGATCCTGTTCGTCTTGTCCTACCTGGGCATTGCCATGGGCATTGTCCGGTTTCGCCTGTTCGATCTGGACCGCTGGATACTGATGGCCTGGTTCTGGTTTATCTGCGGGGTCATGGTGATTGCGCTCGATGCCATCCTGATCGTGTTTCTGGATATGTCCACCAGCCTCAGCCTGCTGGTCACCCTGGCCCTTGCTGGCTGGCTCTATTTCCCCCTGCGACAGCTCTTTCTGCGGCGACTCATGCCGAGGACCAGGCGCGACGATTTTTCCCACCGGCTTCCGGAACTGACCGCCGATGCCTTCGATACCCAGAACGACATCGATCAGGAGTGGCGCACCATCATTCAGCGCAGCCTGCAGCCGCTCCATATGGAGCAGGCTGTCGGCAGCCAGTCTGTCTGCACCATTGACGACAACGGCCTGCGCCTGCGGGTGCCGACACCCTCGGGTTCCAGCAACCTGGTACTGGGCTACGCCGAAGGTGGACAGCGACTGTTTGATCGCAACGACCTGGCCTTTGTTGATCAGACACTGATGCTTTTTCGCTATGCCGCAAACTACCGAGATCGTTTCCGGCAGGGGGTGATGGAAGAGCGCAAACGGGTCGCCCGCGACTTGCATGACGATGTGGGCGCGCGCCTGCTTTCGGTCATCTACCGGGCGGGGGAGACCGAAACCGGGAAACTGGCCCGTGAATGCCTGGTAGAACTGAGGGACGTTATCCAGGGGCTGCAGAAACAGCACACTGCGCTGGAGCAAAGCTTCAACCGCTGGTATTCCGAAGCCTGCAGCCGCTGCCAGCTTTTCGGTGTTACCCTCGACATGACGCTGGATACGGATGCCGGTGCTCTGACCCTGTCGCCACGGTCGGAGCGCAATCTGATGCGCATATTGCGGGAGTTCATTACCAATACGCTGAAGCATGCAGAGGCCCGGTATATCCGGGTTTCCATCCATGACTCTGGTACAGAGGGCCTGATCATGGACTGTTACGACGATGGCTGTGGTATCGGTGAACCGGAAGCCTCCGGGGTCGGTATCTACAGCATGGAGGAAAGAGCACTGGAAATTGGCGGGACGGCACACTGGTATTGCCCACTGAGCGGAGGCACCGGACTGCGGTGCCAGATACCGGTGGACCCTGTGGCAAAGACAACAAAAGGAGCAAACCCATGACGCGGGTCATCATCCTGGAGGATCTCCCCGACGCCCAGCGTTGGTTGCAGGAGTCGGTGCTGCAGGCATTTCCCGACGCTACTATCCGCTGCTTCAGCATGCTCAAGCCTGCCATGGCAAGCCTGGAGAGCTTCATTCCCCACCTCTGCCTCGTCGATCTGCGGTTGCCTGATGGCAATGGCGTAGATTTCATCACCCGATGCCGTTCGCTGTTTCCGGCTGCAGAGCTGATTGTCACCACCATGTATGACGACGACGCACATCTTTTTCCGGCACTCAAGGCCGGTGCCAACGGCTACCTGCTCAAGGAAGAGCCCCAGGCCGCCATCGTCCGCTCCCTTCTGGCCATGGACGATGGCATCCCGGCACTGTCGGCGCCTATAGCGAGACGGATACTGGATCACGCCCGCAATCGAATGCCAGCAGAGGGCAACGGAAAGACACTGCAGGGGGAGCTTCTGAGCCACCGGGAACGCGAATTCCTCGTAGCCATCGCAAATGGCATGAAAACCGCCGATGCAGCCACCCAACTCGGGGTCAGTTATCACACGGCGGCTCATCACATCAAAAATATCTATGCCAAGCTGTCGATCAGAAGTCGCGCTGAAGCGGTCCAGGCCGCTATCCAGCTCGGGCTTCTGGAAGCTCGGTAGAGAGAGACGAAGGCCGGGCAGTCGGCGTAATACAAAAAAGGCCGGCGGGATCTCTCCCGCCGGCCTTTTTATGTCTGGTGGTACCGGGCCCCGAAGAGCCCGGACCGGACAACAAACCGTTCGATCAGAACTGGTTCATGGTGTTGTCTTTACCACCGGCCTTCAGGGCCGCGTCGCCAGCGAAGAACTCTTTGTGGTCATCGCCGATGTTGGAACCGGCCATGTCCTGGTGCTTCACGGTAGCGATACCCTGACGGATTTCCTTACGCTGTACACCAGCAACGTAGGCCAGCATGCCTTCGTCGCCGAAGTAGCCCTTGGCCAGGTTGTCGGTAGACAGGGCCGCGGTGTGGTAAGTCGGCAGGGTGATCAGGTGGTGGAAGATACCCGCTTCACGCGCAGCGTCGCGCTGGAAGTTGGCGGTCCACTCGTCGGCCAGCTTGCCCAGCTCGGTGTCGTCGTACTTGGCGTTCATCAGGTCGGCACGTTCGTAGGCAGACACGTCCTTACCTTCTTCCTTCCATGCATCGAATACCTGCTGACGGAAGTTCAGGGTCCAGTTGAACGACGGGCTGTTGTTATAGACCAGCTTGGCGTCGGGCACCACTTCACGGATGCGGTTAACCATGCTGGCGATCTGGCCAACGTGGGGCTTCTCGGTTTCGATCCACAGCAGGTCGGCACCGTTCTGCAGGCTGGTGATACAGTCCAGGACAACACGGTCTTCGCCAGTACCCGGACGGAACTGGAACAGACCGGAAGGCAGACGCTTGGGCTTCATCAGCTTGCCATCGGACTTGATCACAACGTCGCCGTTGTTGATGTCTTCCGGCTTCTCGATGTAATCGCCGTCGAGGAAGCTGTTGTACTTGTCACCCAGGTCGCCCGGCTCGTCGGTAACAGCCAGCTTCTGGGTCAGGCCTGCGCCCAGGGAGTCGGTACGGGCAACGATGACGCCGTCATCAACACCCAGTTCCAGGAACGCCAGACGAACGGCGTTGATCTTGGACAGGAAGTCGGCGTGGGGAACGGTCACCTTGCCGTCCTGGTGGCCACACTGCTTCTCGTCGGACACCTGGTTCTCGATCTGGATGCAGCAGGCACCGGCTTCGATCATCTGCTTGGCCAGCAGGTAGGTGGCTTCGGCGTTACCGAAACCGGCATCAATGTCGGCAATGATCGGCACAACGTGAGTTTCGTGGTTGTCGATCTGCTTGATCAGCTCTTGTGCCTTGGCGTTGTCGCCGGCATTCTCGGCTTCTTCCAGGGCGCGGAACAGGTGGTTCAGTTCCCACGCGTCGGCCTGACGCAGGAAGGTGTACAGCTCTTCGATCAGACCGGAAACGGCGGTCTTCTCGTGCATGGACTGGTCAGGCAGCGGACCGAACTCGGAGCGCAGGGCAGCAACCATCCAGCCGGACAGGTACAGGTAACGACGCTTGGTGCTGCCGAAGTGCTTCTTGATGGACAGCATCTTCTGCTGGCCGATGAAGCCGTGCCAGCAACCCAGGCTCTGGGTGTACTGGGAAGTGTCCTTGTCGTAGTTCGCCATGTCTTCGCGCATGATCTTGGCGGTGTACTTGGCGATATCCAGGCCAGTCCTGAACTTGTTCTGGGCGCGCATGCGAGCGGCGTGCTTCGGGTTGATAGCGTTCCAGGTCGGGTTCTGCTTCAGGATGGAAGCAATCTGATCAACGTCTTGTGCGTAAGGCATGGTCTCAGTCCTTGCTGTTTAGGGTTGAGGATCTTTCAGTGAAACAGCGCTCCGCTCAAAATTTAAGCAGATCACCGAAGATGGGGCCTACTTTAGTCATTCCGGACGCATAATTGAAATTTATATTATCTATTTCCGGCATTTTTCTCATGAATACCAACGAGAAGCCTGTAACGTACTGACTTTACAGGCCCTAAACCCCCTCATCAGCCGTGATGGCCAGCACCACCAACTGGTCCCCCGGCTTCAGCTCGAGGTATTCTGCCCTGGACGGATTAAGCTGGAGGCGGTGACCCTTTTCGTCAGCCCGGGCACGATAGACCCCCAGCGCCACTTCCCCTTCCACCGCCAGGGTCTTTTCCAGAACCTGGAAGCTGGCACTGGCCGGCAACGGGTAGTCCTCCGGAGCCCGGAACTGGATTTCCGCACCACCGACGGTGAACAGCTCATCCAGCACCACCCGCAGCTCCCGGCGCAGGGCCACCTGGGCCAGTACATGACTGAGGATCATTGAGCTGATCATCATCTCACTCTGGTGACCGTACAGCAGCTGCCGGTTGTCAGGGTCGCTCAGCTCCATGATCAGCTGGGGCCGTTTCTGGCTTTCCTGCAACAGGTCCTCCAGTTGCAGATAGCCGACCATGGCCCGGGCATCCGCTTCCTCACCCGAGGTAAAGCGGTCGCTGCTCACCAGCACAATACTGTCGTACTGCGACGGTGCCATTCTCCGCAGCTCTTCCTCCACCATGTAGTCCGCCTCCAGGTGCCGACAGGTGATCGCCAGTTCCGGCCCGCAGTAACGTTGAATGGCCTGCTCCCGTTCTGCGCTCGACACCACGGACACCACGTCCACCTCGAACCCACGCCCCGGATAACTGGCCAACTCGGCCACCAGACTGGGTACCCGACGACTCCAGCCCATCACCAACACCCGATGGCGCTGAGCGGAAACACCCCGGGCCCGGCGGTTGGATAGAGCCGGACGGGTGACAGGCTGCAGTAGCTCCTGACGGTTATCCGGCTCCGTCCCGCTGTAGCTGCGGGCCATCATCACTACCCGGTCCTCGACCCCGATCATCGTCTCTGACGGTGCCGCCAGGGTGACCTGCCAACCCGTCCCTAGCGGTTTGAGGATACCCAGCACGATGGCGTCGGGCCGCCGTGTTGCCAGCTCCTCCAGCGTCAGCCCGGCCACGGAGTCCCCACTGCGGATGTAGAGCTCATTGCCATCCTCACCCGCCAGCAACTCGTTATAGACCTCAGAAAGGCCCGGGTGGAGGATGTTCTGGACCATCAGCCGGCTGATGGTGGCGTCGCCAGCCACCACTTCGAACGGCCCCGGGTAGGCCCGCTCGACCACCGGCAGCTTGCGGATATCCTGCAACTCGGCCACCACGAAAGGCAGGCCGGTGTCGTAATGACGGGCCTGTGCCGCTATGGATAACAACGCCTTGACGGTTTCCACGTCGGCGGTGAACAGGCTGCCGGCCTCGTGGGCAGAGCTGGGCACGATCACTGCCGCCGCGTCCAGGCAGGCCACCCGGTGCAGGGCATCCGGCTGGATCGGCAGGCCGGAGCGCAGGATCACCTGACGGGCACGGGACCCGATACCCGGCTCAGTGCGCAGTTCATGGAGCTGACCAGCGCCGGCTTCCTCACACAGCACCACCAGGTTCAGCCGCGAGGCATCGTGTTTCTCCAGGAAGCGCCTCATGCGCCCGGTGGAACCGAGCAGCTCCGACAACAGGGGCGGGGTCTGGCTGGTCCAGCCCAGCACTACGATATGGTTCTTCAGGGTGACCGGCGTCAGCCCCCGCTCCAGCTCGCTCATCCGGGCGATCAGCCAGCGGGTCAGGATGGCCACCAGGGTACCCATGAAGACCACGTAACCGCTAATGGTCAGCAGGGTGGACACGAACCGCTGCCAGGCACCGACATCGTCACCCAGGTAGCCCGGATCGGTCAGGCGCAGGAAGGCCCACCAGATGGCATTGCCCACATGGTCGAACTCGCCGTCCAGGGGCGCCACCAGGATGCCGCCCACCAGCGAGATGGCGGCAATAAAGGCTGCCACCACCAGTAACTGGAACCCGGCGCCCTTGACCAGCTGGCGCTCGACGATGAATTTGATCCGGTCAACAATACGAAATGGCAGCATGACGTACCTATCTGAAAGACAATCCCATTAGAATAACGTACTTACGCTGTCCTGCACCCCCTGAATGCCGTTAGGAACAGGGCGTCACTGGTACCGCACAAGGGAGAAACCGCTCATGCAGATCCATCGTACGGCCGTCCTCGCCACCCTCGGCATTCTGCTACAGGCATGCACCACCGTGCCGGCAACTCAGACTCCGGCCAGGATAACCACCTTTTATGATGCGGTGATACGCGACCACGACAACCGGATCGTAGACCTCGAGACTGTCGCCAAAACACTGGCCGGTGCTGACGTAGTGGTGGTCGGCGAGTTTCACGGCCACCAGGGCGCCCATCTTCTTCAGGCACGCCTGCAGGCCGCGCTGCACCAGCGCAACCCCAGGCAGATCCTGGCCCTGGAGGCCTTCAACCTGGACAGCCAGACGCCCGTTAACCGGTACCTGGCCGGGGAACTGGGTGAGGAGGAGATGGTGGAAGACGCCGGCGCCTGGGAAAACTACCAGGCCTCCTATCGCCCGATGGTGGAGTATGCCCGTGAACATGATCTGCCGGTCGTGGCTGCCAACGCACCGGCGGATGTGGTTCGATGCGTTGGCCGGCAGGGAGCCGGGTATCTGGAAGCGCTGCCGGGACAACGTCGGAGCCAGCTACCGGATCAGCCTTTCCCGGCTATGACCGGATACCGCGACAGGTTCATGACCAGCATGGGTGGCAGTGATCATGGCGAACCTTCCAAAGAGGGTAAGCAACGCCTGGAAAATACGTTCAAGGCGCAGCTGCTGCGGGACAGCACCATGGCCGACCAGATTCTGAAGGCCCTGAACGCCCATCCCGATCATCAGGTACTGATGATTACCGGCACTTTCCACAGTGAGAACCGGCAGGGACTGGTGGCGGTCCTGGAGCAGAGGGCCCCGGAACTGGAGGTACGGGTGCTCACCCCGCATATGTCGGCAAACCAGAGTGAAGCGGAAAGCAACACGGACGTTGCTGTGGGCGATTACCGTTACGATCTGTGGCCCTTGCCAGCGCATTACCAGGACAGGGATCGGGAACAGGCCGCCATGATGGAACGCTTCAGCAAGGCCCGCAATCTGACCTGCGACTAGTAGTGTCCCGACGGGACACTGGGACTACTGGGTCTGTACCATCTCATCGGTCACCTGGTAGTCGCCCGCCAGCCAGCGCACAATCTCCCGGGCGGCGGGATGGTTGATCGCACTGTAGGTCGCCTTTAATGTGGACGCCTTGTCATCGCTGATCCGGTGCAGCCCGGCATCCTGCAGCACCAGCAGGTCCGTCAGCAACTGATCCGCCATGTCCTGCCCAACCACCTCCTGTGCGGCCTCCCGGAACGCCTCACCGTAGCAGTAGTCTTCGCCCTGCCGGTAGCTCCGGGCCAGGGTCAGGGCCGGAATGGCGGTCAGGGTGGGTTGCAGGGCGGGGTTGATGGCATGGCCGCTGACCAGGCCGGCATTGGCCGCCGGTCGCCCCGTGAATCCCCGCAGGTGCAGGTGGCGGGACATGCGATCGCCGTCGTTCACCGGATAGTTGTCCCACAACAGTGGCCTGCGTCGCAGTTGTCCGGCAACACGGCACAGATGCCCGGGGGAGATTTCCCGGGAACAGACCTCCTCGCCGGTCCAGAATACGTCCACCTCCGGGTCAAGGGCCCTGCCAAGCTCCTCAAGGTAGCCGGGCGGGCGCTCGCCGAATACCCGGTCGAGCACGGGGTCGTCGGAGTAATAGGACGGGCAGACCGCAAGCTGCCGGAAACCGGTGCGTTGCCGTACCCAGTCAATGATCTCCCCCTGCCGCCGGGCCAGGTCGGGGGTGTCCGACTTCATATCATCAAACAGGATGGCGAGCCGGCTCACGCCCACCGACTCGAAGAACGCCAGCTTGTCCGCCAGCGCCCGGCGAGCGGTGTCATCGAAGTGATTAAAGATCTCCCAGGGGCTCAGACCGATACCGAATTCGATATCCCGGTCATCACACCAGCGGGCGAAATCCGCAATGCCTGCGGCGACTTCCGGTGGATGGGGGGCCTGCCAGGCCCGGCGCAGGAACCGGTCCGCCTTGGGCGCATACCAGTAGAAGCCGTAGCCATGGGGCTGCAGCAGCGTCATCAGCGCACGGCGGTCGGCCCATTGCCACAGCGGCCCATAGAACCCTTCCATTATTCCCAGCTTCGGAATCATTGCTACCGTAACCCTCTGTGCATGGTGATAATCCCGGACGGGCCGGACGCCTGAAACAGGGAGGATAGCGATCCCGGATCATGCCTGGCAATGGCGGCGGGTATCCGATACTAACGGGGGCCCAGTTTTTCCAGCCCCTGCCGCAAGGTGGCCCGGGAAAGCTCGCCGGTGTGGCTGTCCACCAGTAACCCATCGGCATTATAGAACAGCGTGGTCGGCAGCACGTGGGCGCCGGTCATGGCCCCCAGACGGTTACCTCTGTCCAGCAGGATGTTGTCCAGGGTCAGTGCCTGAGAGTCCAGAAATTGCCGGATGGTGCCCTGCTCCTCCCCGACATTCACAAACACAAAGTCAATGGCCTGGTGTTCCGCCTGGGCCTCCGCCAGCACCGGCATCTCCCGGCGGCAGGGCGGGCACCAGGTGGCCCACAGATTCACCACCATGGGCTGTGCCTGATCGGCCTGAAAGCCCCGCAGGTTGGCTGACCCCTGCTGCTCCATGGTAGCCAGCTCCAGATCCGGTACGGGGCGGGCCTGAGTGTCGATCAGCAGGATCAGCGAACTGAGCGCCCCCCAGACCACTAACGCCGACAGCACGGCAGCCGCCAGCGGGCGGCGCAGCGGCGAACTCCGCCAGCTCCGCCAGCACAGCCAGAGCAGTGCGGATACCACCCCGGCGGTCACGTCAAATCCGCCATCACGAATGTCGATCATGGCAAGAACGCTGTCATAACTGTCGTGATAGCGAAGCACGAAAACCATCCTGGCGCCGGCAAGGGCAACCAGAATCAGGCTAAAAAGGGCATCGCTGACCACCACCCGGTGACGCCGGCCCATCAACGCTCCGACCAGCAGGGCCACCACCAGCGCAAATACCATCAGCAACTGTGAAAGGGTGAAACCCAGGGGGCCCAGGGAAACCGTCTGGGACAGAGTGGACATACGCACGCCTCGATATTGGTGAATGGACAGATCAACCGGCCACGAGCCAGCTCTGACCGCAGTGCGTGCATAGAGTTCCGGGCAGGGTCACCCGGAGTCAGTCGGCCAAGTCATCGCGGGCATGCTGCTAGATCAGGCCCCGATGGGCATACAGGTCCTGCCAGTGACTGCCGGATCGCTCGCCAATTTCGGTATCGAAGTAGTGGCGCAGACGGCGCCGGTCCTCGGGGTGGTCCTTCAGGGCGGAGCCGAGGATAAAGTGCATCAGGCTTTCCGCCGTCACGGCCCCGTCACTGTAATAGAAGGCATTCACACAGACCGCGTGGGCTACATTGACGGCTTCAGCTGTCGACATGGCAGCACCGGCAAGGCGATCGGTGCTGCGGCCACTGAGAGACTGGCCCGTGCGCAGCTCGTGGAAGATGGTGACCAGCATCTCGGTAATCTCCGGGGGCAGGCTGACATCGACACCCCCCTTCCGGTTGAGCTTGTCGGTTTCCCGGATGACCACATCCAGTTCATCCTCGATGTGGTTGATGGGCTGGATGGTCTCGAAGTTCATACGCCGTTTGAGCGCGGCACTCATACGGTTGACCCCTTCGTCCACACTGTTCGAGGTGGCAATCACATTGAAGCCTTCACTGGCATAGATAACACCGGCTTCGCCTTCCAGCTCGGGGATGGTGATCACCCGGTCGGACAACAGGGCCAGCACGGAATCCTGCAACGGTTGCGGGCAGCGGGCAATCTCCTCGAAACGGACGAAACGCCCCTGCTGCATCCCCCTGAGCATGGGGCTGGGTATCAGGGCCTCCGGGCAGGGTCCGCGGTCACGGACAATGGCCTCGTTCCAGCTGTACAACAATTGGGCCACAGAGCTGACCGCCCCGCCCTGGATAATCAGGGACGAATCACCACTGACGGCAGCGGTAATCAGCTCCGACAACCAGGATTTGGCGGTGCCCGGCTCACCCACCAGCAAGGCGCCCCGGTTGGTACACAATGCCACCACGATGCGTTTCACCACGCCCGGGGCACAGACAAACTTGCGGGCGATACCCAGGGATTCGTCACCCTCGACAAACGTTTCCACGGCCACCGGCGACATCTGCCAGCCCGGCGGCACCGGGTGACGGTCCTGCTTCCGCAGGCGCTCGAGCTCGCCCCGGAATTCCAGTTCCGCGGGCAGTTTCTGTTTTTGTCTGCTCATCTCAACGACGGCCTCCCCGTTGTTCCGGCCCCATCCGGTCTTCCGGCAATATCCTCGGCAGCTCGGACAGGGGAATCGTACCCTGGATAACGTGGTCCAATGCACTGTCGCGCATGGTGATCAAGCCCGCATCCAGGGCCAGGCTGCGCATCTCGCCCACCGGCGGCTGTAGCGAAATGCCGTTGCGGACATCCCGGCTTACCTGCAGGAATTCCACCACCGCAACACGACCGCGGGTCCCCCGGCCTTTGCAATGGGGGCACCCCTTGCCCTCGAAGCACTGGAAATCCGCTGGCGGCCCCTCGGGGAACAGTTCCGCCATAACCGCCGGATCCGGTGTTGCAGGCTGGCGACAGTCCGGACAGATCCGTTTCGCCAGCCGCTGGGCTATCACCGCCAGCAGCTCGCTGGCGATGGAGTTGGGGTGACTGCCCAGGTCATAGAGCCGCTGCAGGGCGTCAACACTGTCGTTACAGTGCAGGGTGGACAGCACGACATGACCGGTCTGGGAGGCACGAATGGCTTCGAGCGCGGTTTCCTGGTCACGGATTTCGCCCACCAGGATCACGTCCGGATCCTGCCGCACGAATGACCGCATCGCATCCGCGAAACTGAACCCGATTCCCGGCCGCACCCGGGTCTGCTGGATGTTGTCGATGGAGTACTCGATGGGATCTTCCACCGTGATGACCTTGCGCCGACCATCATCCGCCAGTTCCTGCAGACCGGCATAGAGCGTCGTGGACTTGCCCGACCCTGTGGGGCCAACCACCAGTATGAGGCCAGCGGGGTTGTCCAGCAGACGCTGGTATTTTCGCGCCAGCTTTGCCGACATCCCCAGTTCCTGCATGGTCATGGCCCGGCCGGTCTGACGCAACAGACGGATCACCACGTGTTCACCATGGAGTGAAGGCTGGGTCTGAACCCGCAGGTCAAAGTGGACATCACCAAATTTCAGCCGTGAGCGCCCGCCCTGGGGAAGGCGCCGCTCGGCGATGTTCAGTTCCGCACGCAGCTTGATGATGCTGACCACGCCCAGTACCTGGCCGGGCGTTATCCGGTAGTGGTTGAGATCGTGAAGCTCACCGTCGATTCGCAACCTGATCCGCACCCGGCTGCCGTAACGCTCGATATGAATATCGCTGGCCTGCTGACTGACCGCTTCCAGCAGAATGCCTTCGTACAGCGAGACCAGGTAGGGCGTAACCTCACCTTCCCGGCTGGCTTCCAGGGAGTCGTCCGCATGGTGTTCGGTCTGGGTCTGGGCCGATGAGGAGAGTTCGTTGCCGCGCTCGGAAATGGACAGGTGAGACCACAGCCGCCGGAAATCCGTAGGGGTCACCAGCAACAGGGACAGCTCGGCGTCCGTCAGGTGGGCGATGGCGTCCAGGTGGGCGTCAGGGTTATCACTCACCACATACAGCTGCCGGTCCCGCTGATACACCGGAATCAGACGATGATGTTCCAGGAACGACCGGGAGAAGCGGGCGAACAATGCCGGATCGACGTCCGCCAGCAGCGCATCCAGCTCCTTCAGAACCAGCCCCCGCCGGGTCGACACCAATTGGCGGTATACCTCGCGTTCACTGATCGCGGGATTCTTGAGCGCCTGACGGATAGGTGTGGTCCCGGGGGGAACCGGTACGCCGGCACTGTCTTCCGGCAGCAGCCCCAGATCAATCAGGGCCTCTTCGGTGCTGCGACGGAAATCCACCCGGCAAAGGATCCCCTGCCTGTGCAGCACGCCAGATCGCCATTGATGGTGAACCAGTACAGGAGGACTTTCGGGAACCGCTTCGAGACATATCAGGGAGGCACCTTCCCTGAGCTGGGCAATAAGGGCATCCATTGAGCTCAGGAAGGTGGTCACCAGGATGACATCAAAACCGTCGCCCGGGGCCATCGCTTCTTCGGCATCGCCACTCTGGAAAGAAAGGTTGTCCAGCGACAGTCGCTCGGCATTGTGGGCTGCCAACTCCACCATGGCGGGGTTACGGTCAATGGCGACAACGCTGTCAAACAGCCGGGCAAGAACGGCAGCGACATACCCCGAGCCGGCCCCCACATGAAGCACGCGGCTATGACGGGGCAACGATGGCAAAGCTTCGAGTATCTGGCGCATCGTGGCGCGGCTCGGGATACTATGGCCGGACAGCTGCGGCTCCAGATCCCGGGAGGAAACAAACGCCTGGCGAGGCACAGTCCGCAGGGCCTCGGCAATGCGGGACTTCATGGGAGTCATCATACCCTCCGAATAACGATGCCGGCCGAAGCCGGCAACCGAACGGGACAACAGGCCGCGCGGACCAACCTGTCTGGTTAACGAAATCTGGCCACTTCCGTTATCCTTGGGCCTGTGCCGTAAGGATGCCAATCGTATTCAGGAATCCAACCCTCTGGTGTCCCGTTTGGTTAATTCGCAATAGATCAGCGAATTAACCAAACGGGACACCAGTGCCACACTACCATGATCCATCGGATATCCCGATACGCAATTTTACCGGACCGGAGCTGACCCGCCGTGGATGAAGTCGCAAGCTCGTTTCTGGAGAACAACCTGATCGCCATCCAGCTGGCCGTAGCGCTGTTGCTGGGCGCCCTCATCGGGCTGGAGAGGGGCTGGGGGGCCCGTCACAAAAAGGCTGGCGAGCGTATTGCAGGCATTCGCACTCACGCCCTGACCGGTTTGCTGGGGGCCATCGCCGCGCTATTGAGTGATGCCCTGACAGCCTGGGTCTTCCCGAGCATGCTTCTCGGCCTGGTCGGGCTGACCCTGGTGTCCTATCGCACCAGCGCACCGGAAAGTGGCGACTACAGCATTACCGGGATTATCGGGCTACTGCTGACATTCTGTTTCGGCGCCATGGTGGTTGCCGTGGACATGGCCCTGGCGGCCGCATCCGCGGTCATCACCGCCCTCATCCTGGACAACAAGGCGGAAATCCACGGCGCCCTCAACCGCCTGCAGGCCCACGAACTTGATGCCGCCCTGAAACTGCTGCTGATCACTGTGGTAATGCTGCCACTGCTGCCCAACCGGGGCATGGGCCCCGGGGAGGTACTCAACCCCTACCAGATCTGGTGGATGGTGGTGCTGATTGCCTCGGTTTCCTTTGTCGGCTATTTCGCCATCCGCATGGGCGGCGCCGAGAAGGGCATCCTGTTTACCAGCCTGTTCGCCGGCCTGAGTTCGTCCACGGCCCTGGCCCTGCACTTTTCCCGACAGTCGAGGCAGGCCGGACCACTGACGCCCATGTATGCCGCTGGCATTCTGATTGCCTGCGGCACCATGTTTCCCCGCATCCTGATCTATGGCGCCATCATCAACCGGGGCTTGCTGCCTGACCTCGTATGGCCGGTGGCAACCATGGCGGCGGTGCTTTATCTCGGGGCCAGTGTCATCTGGCTGCGCAGCCGCAGCGATATCCAGGTGCAGCAGCCCGCACTGAACCAGAATCCGCTGGACCTCAAATCCGCCCTGGTGTTTGGCGTACTGCTGACCGTCATCCTGGTACTGGGGGAATGGCTGCAAGAGTGGCTCGGCGATATCGGTATCTACGTTCTGGCCGCCACGTCGGGCATCACCGACGTGGACGCCATTACCCTGTCCCTGACCCGCATGTCCCGGGATGGCATCGCGGCCGGCACGGCGGTGCTGGGAATTGTTATTGCTGCGTCAGTGAACAACCTGGTGAAGACCACCATGGCAGCCACCATCGGTACCCGCCGCCTGGGGTTGCTGGTGGGAGTGCCCATGGCGCTGTCACTGGCCGCTGGGCTGGCGGTTGCCTGGGTCGGCAATATTGGTGGGTGACCGCGCACCATGCTGGCATCCCGTTTGATGGGTTCACTGACCCGGGGCCGCTAAAGAACAGGTGACAAACGGCGGTCATTTTCTATACTGTTCATTCATTGGACAGCAATCCGGGCGTAACCTTAACTCCGTTGCAGCCCACCCGAACCAATAACAACAAAGACCGGAGCGCAAAACATGTTGCCATTCCGCCCAGCGTGGAAAGGAACCCTCTGAGATGGACTACTACGACCTGATCATTGTGGGCGGCGGGCCGGCTGGTTCAACCCTGGCCTGGGCCCTGCAGCAGACCGGAAAGCGCATCCTGCTGATTGACAAGGCACGGTTTCCCCGGGACAAGAGTTGCGCGGGCTGGGTAACCCCGGCGGTCTTTGATGCGCTCCAGATCACTCCCGGAGATTACGGCAGGGATCACCTCCTCGAGCCCATTCGCGGTTTCCGCATTGGTTTGATCGGCAGCCGTGCCGTGGAAAACGACCACGGCGAGAACGTCAGTTACGGTGTCCGGCGGGCCGAATTCGACGACTATCTCCTCAGCCGGGTCCATACCGACCAGGCGCTGGACACCCCCATCGACTCTATCCATCAGGCCCATGGCAACTGGGTGATCAACGACCGTTGGGAAACTCCCCTGCTGGTCGGAGCGGGTGGGCACGCGTGCCCTGTGGCACGGTACCTCGGAGCCGGCCCGGGTAGTCACGAGACCGTCGTAAGTGCCCGGGAAATGGAATTCGAGATGACACCGGAGCAGGCGCAGGCCTGCAACGCCCGCGGCGACCGGCCGGAACTCTGGTTCTGCCGTGACCTGAAAGGGTACGCCTGGATCTTCCGCAAGGGCAACCACCTGAACGTGGGACTGGGCAGGGAGGATTCCCGCAGCCTTTCCCGGCACCTGGAGCGCTTCGTGACCCATATGCAGTCCCAGGGGCGTATTCCCCCGGATCTGCCCGGCCAGTTCAAGGATCACACCTACCTGCTTTACGACCACGCCGAGAGGCCCCTGGTGGATGACGGGGTCATGCTGATCGGTGATGCTGCCGGCCTCGCCTTTAACCAGAGTGGTGAGGGAATAAGGCCCGCGGTGGAATCGGCCCTGATGGCGGCCAACGTCATCCGCAGCGAACCCGACCTCTCCGCCCGAAGCCTGCAGCCCTATGGCGAGGCCATTGCCCAGCGCTTCGGTACCCGGTCAATGCACAGCGACACGCCGGCTCTGGTACCTGACTGGGTGAAAATGCCCCTCGCTGCCAGCCTGATGAAATCCCACTGGTTTACCCGCCGCGTCGTCGCTGAACGCTGGTTCCTGCACCAGCAGGTCCCGCCGCTGGAACTGCCACAGCTGTCCGGCACCGGTCGCGAAACCCCTTATTGGCGTCCGGCCTGAACGAAAAAGCCGGGCTCGAAGGCCCGGCAAAGTCGTTAACTCAAAATGCACATCTCACAAGGACGTTGGAATCCTCCAACAATCAGAACTTGACCCGCATACCGGCGAGGAAGCCCATGTCGGTTTCATCAACATCATTGTCAGCCACTTCCGCGAACACGCTGACGTTCTTCTGGGCCGGGAACTTGTAGGTTACGTTGGCGTACCAGGCAGTAATGTCATCGGCGTTATCTTCTTCCTCGTTCTGCATACCGATAGCGATGCCAGTGGTGCTGGTTACATCAAAGGTGGCGGCAACGTTGTACAGGGCGGTATCGAGGTCAGTGTTGCTGTCATCAGTGACACTGTAGTCCGCGGCAAGTCCGAAGATACCAAAATCATAACCGGCGCTCAGGCCCCAGGTATCCAGTGAATCGCCAACCAGCGGGGTATGCTTCTGGTAACCGCCACCCAGTGACAGCCCGGCGATGTCGGTAAAGGCAAAGATGTCAAAGAATTCACCGGTAATGCCATCTTTATCCTCAGCCTCCAGTTCATAACTGGATACCAGGTAGACGTTGTCCAGTTCCACGTCCACACGGAACGTGTCATCACCATCCGTGTCGACACCGTCAAAACGGTCCTCATCCAGCGGCGCCTCGTAGGCTTCTTCAACACCGAACTCGTCGGAAGCAAAGTTCTGCTTACCAAAGGAGAATGAGGTTACGCCGTACCGGAGACCGACATAGGCTTCTTCCAGCGGAGTAACATTATCCTTGCCGTTGGCCTGATCCTTGAAGTCGAAATCAACGCGCCCAAACGCCGCCAGATCTCCACCGAGGTCATAGCTGATGTAGTTCTTGATCTCCAGGTCATCAAAATCCACGTATTCGCTGGTGTCATCGCCAATTTTCTTACGCAGTTGAATCTGGAAGTCGCCATTGACCTTGTAGGTCAGTCCGTTGGCATCATAAACGGTCGCGGCGTTGGCAGAACCGGCAGCAACAGACACAGCAACAGCGAGAAGGATCTTTTTCATTTATCAATACTCCATTGATTGGTACTACGTTTTATTTAATAACCGGAGTTTATCCAGCGTTTCATTTCACTTTTCGTCTGGTCGTCAGCTTTCATATACCAGTAGCGAAGCATCTTCCTGACCATTACCTGATCATTTGAAGACTGAACCTGCGGCAGTGATTCAGTAACCGCTTCACTTTCAGAGATATCAGCATTCACCCTTCGCAAAGCCGCTTTCGACTGGCTCTTATTGAACTCTGAAAGCTCTTCCTCATAATCCCTGACAAGCTGAAAACCGGATATATCGAGCACATCCATATGGAATTCATGATCCTTCCCGATGTCGTCATGAAGAATCCAGCCAGGGTTATCATTGAATGAAGCCAGCTCACGGCGAGTTGAAACAGGCGGAGCAGAGAGTGTTAACGCCTTATCTTCTGCATTAAACAAGATCACAAAGGCAGACGAATGATCGATAACGCCATCATCATTGCCGCGCCCGACTTCCACCTGGTAATCCACGACAATCTGATGAACACCGTCATCCAGTGTCAGCCTGGGCCTTCCGGATAAAAGCTCCTGATTCGAATAGGATTTTCCATCAACTGCGTGGATTCTCACTCCCTCCCCCAGGTGTAATGTCACCTCTGCCTGGACATGGAATGAAACAAGCGCTGATATAAAAAGAACCAATGCGTATAAATAGTTCACAAAGATAACACCTGATTCCTGACTCTTTGCTCGACCGACCCCGATGCTAAAGCCGCATTATTAAAAAAAAGTTACAAGGCCAGCATGAATCGATACTTTCGAATTTAAAAAACCGGAGCAGAGCTCCGGGAACACAAAGCCAACTCAAAAATAAACATTCAAATCTGACCCCTGGAATCAACCAGTCATCAAACTTGAAATGGCATCATGCCCGCAAAATATTACAGAAATGTTAACTTTGTGTTTAAGTTCTGATAATTCTCGCCACTGGAAAATAGCCGCACCCGTTATTGGGAGTCGTGGCAACGATGCAATGGGAAAAATCGTGATGTAACAGGGAAGATATCGGGAGGAGCGAGTTACTGAAACGGGTGTATTTCTGGATAGTCAAAGGAGTTCCCGTCAATGAACTATCGAGTCACAAAGAAAACCCATGACACATTTGTGAAAGTGGGACGACAAAAAGAAGACAAATCGATGTCAGTAATATGACAGGCAAAAAAAAGGCGGCCGATTGGCCGCCAGGGAAGGGGTAGTGCCAGAGATACCGGTGATTACTGACCGAGATAGCTACGATACATCCAGACCGTTTTTTCCTGCTGGGAAATATAATCGCTCATCAGTGCAACGGTGCCCTCGTCGTTGGCCTCTCCGGCCAGGGACAAGAGTTCACGCTGCTTGCCAATCAGCTTCGCGAAGCTGTCCACGATATTCTCGACCGCCTCTTTGCCATCAGAAACATCCTTGCGCTCGGGCACACTGGACTGCTCTATATAGGTGCTATAGGCGTGCGCCGGGCGATGACCCAGTGTCAGGACCCGCTCGGCAATCTCGTCAATCTTCAGCAACAGATCGTCGTAAAGTTCCTCGAACTTGGCGTGCAGCTCAAAGAAGTTGTCGCCCTTGATGTTCCAGTGGTAACCACGAACGTTCATGTAGAAAATCTGGTAGTTGGACAGCAGCTCATTGAGTGCTGACGCCAGCTTTTCCGTTTTGGCGGTATCCAGTCCGATAAAATTGGTACCCATTACAGTAACTCCTTGATCTGCGGTGATTGTCAATTTGACTATGTTGAATATACTCCGCCGCCTCTACCTTCGAAAGCCGAGTTCGTCAATACCTTCGATAGCCATTTCCAATAGTTATCCTGAAATCCATAAGCGCTGCCTTTGTCAGGTAACACACTTTCGATAACCTTACGCTATCATCTATCAAAGATTAATTTACTTAACAATAATTCGCGTTTGCTGTTCAATGACCTCATCGACATCAGCAAACGGGAGCTGACACATGAGTGCCCTGAAAGTTTTCCTGCATAATCATGAACATGAGGGCGACAACTCGTTTATCAAGACGGTAACCTTCGCTATTACCCACTTCACCGTGGCGTTTACCGTCGCCTACCTGCTCACTGGCGACCTGCTCATTGGCAGCCTGATTGCCTTGGTGGAACCGGCCATCAACACCGTTGCCTATTTCTTTCACGAAAAGCTCTGGGCCGGCAGGGCCCGCCGCAAGCAGCAGGCGTCTTTTGCAGACGGCAGGAACCTGACCACGGCCTGAAGACGGCGAACGGCTGAGGACGCCCGCCCTCAGGATGGCTCCCGACTGAGCTTGCGCGGTGTGGTCATCAACATCGGCCGTTCAGCCACCGGGGCCACAATCCAGACAGTGCTCGACCACCGCCGGCCCGATACTGAGCCGGTGGTTCAGGTCCCGCAGTGCCGTTCTCACCCCTTCCTCGATCACCGGGTGATAGAACGGCATATCCAGCATGGCGGAGACGGTCATGCGCTGTTGTGCACACCACGCCAGCAGGTGGCCGATGTGTTCGGCGGCCGGACCGAACATTTCCGCCCCCATGAAAATCCCGGTGCCATGTTCGCCATACACCCGCAACAGGCCACGATTGCGGCCGATCACCCGGCTGCGCCCCTGGCCTTCAAAGGACACCGACCCTACGGCGAAACAACCGCGGCAGGCGTCGTCGACCTCCTGAATGGTCTTGCCCACCGTGGCGATCTGTGGGTCGGTAAACACCACCGACAGCGGCACCCGGCGTAACCCGGCCCGCACGTCCGGATAGCGACCGGCATTGTTACCGGCAATTCGCCCCTCATCCGCCGCCTCGTGAAGCAGCGGCTGGCTGTTGTTGACGTCGCCGGCAATGAAAATATGGCTGTTCCCGCAACGCAGGGTGTAGTGGTCAAACAAGGGCGTGCCGCGGTCGTCCAGTTCCAGCCCCGCATTCTGTATGTCAAGGCCGTCGATGTTTGGCCGCCGGCCGGTGGCGGCCAGCAGGTAGTCGAAAGTCTCGGTGACCACGCCCCGTTCGCCGTCATCGAACGTTATGGCGACACCGTCAGCGGTGCGCTCGATCTTGCGGGTATCCGCGTCCGGGTTGAGGGGAAACTCGCGGTTGAACGTATCCAGGGCACATTGGCGGATTTCCGGATCCTGGATCGGGCCCACGGAGCCGCCGACCCCGAACATCCGCACCCGGACGCCCAGGCGACCCAGTGCCTGGCCCAGCTCGAGGCCGATCACACCCGGACCGAACACCGCCACGGATTCCGGCAGGTCCTGCCACTCGAAGATGTCGTCGTTAACCACCAGACGATCGCCCGCCGCTTTCAGGAAACCGGGCACGTTAGGACGGGAGCCGGTGGCGATCACCACCCGGTCCGCCTCAATCTCATGATCATCGCCTACCTTCAGGCGGTGCGGCGACAGGAAGCGGGCCTGTCCCCGGAACCGGTGTTCCTCCGGAAAGTCCTCGACAGCGTCAAGGACAAAGCTCACGAAACGGTCCCGTTCGTCCCGGACCCGCTTCAACACCGCTGAACCATCAATGCTGACCTCGCCAGTGCGCACACCGAACAGGTCGGCATGCCGTGCATCATGGGCGGCCTCGGCAGCGGCGATCAGCAACTTGCTGGGCATGCAACCCACCCGGGCACAGGTGGTGCCGTAGTGGGAAGCCTCCACCAGGGCGAGTTTGTCGGTGTGCTTGCGGGCCGCCCGGTACGCCCCCATACCCGCTGTACCAGCCCCTAGAACGGCCACTTCAACCTTGCTGCGCTTGACCACGGACACCTCCAGTCGGATTGATTCTATTGCCCAGACTATAGACAGACTCTCCCACAGGTCCACTATGGCGGGTGGCGAAAGCCTGAATTAATCTCTATGCTGCCCGCTTTCCATGAACTCAACTGCAGGGTCACACGTGTCTGTCTACTGGGCCGAATTTGCGACTGTGGTCGTTGTCCACCTGCTGGCCGTCGCCAGCCCGGGGCCCGACTTCGCCATCATGCTGCGCCAGGCCCTGTGCCAGAGCCGGCGAAACGCATTGCTCACAGCCACGGGCATCGGCCTGGGCATACTGGTGCATATCACCTATTCACTGCTGGGCATCGGTCTGCTGATCCAGCAGTCTCTGACCCTGTTCACCATCCTCAAAGTGATAGGCGCACTTTACCTGACCTGGATTGCGATACAGTGTCTGAAATCAAAAGCGGGGGGCATCCACGTGGAAACCCGTGGTGCGAAGCGCCAATCCGGGCCTGCCGCCTTCCGTCTGGGCTTTCTGACCAATACCCTCAACCCCAAGGCGACACTGTTCTTCGTATCGCTGTTTTCGGTGATCATCAGCCCGGGCACCCCGGTAGCGGTCCAGGCGGGCTATGGCCTGTACATGGCCGTGGCCACCGGCCTGTGGTTCGCCGGTGTGGCCGTGTTCTTCACCCTGCCCCGGGTCCGCCGGACGTTCGACCGTTTCGGTCACTGGCTGGACCGGCTGATGGGCGGCGTCCTGCTGCTACTGGCAGGGCAATTGCTCCTGTCAACGGTATCCGGCGACAGCAGCCCTACAAAAGACTGACTAGTGTCCCGTGCGGTTAATTCGCTGACTTACTGAGCCACTGAGAGCCTTGAGAGCAAGGCGCGGTGGCGAAGGGTTGGCGGCCGGCGCTCCGGTGGTTCCAAATCGAGTCAGTGCAACACAGCTCTCAAGGCTCTCAGTGGCTCCCGAAGGGCGCGACGCAGTAAGTCAGCGAACTAGCCGTACGGGACACTCCCTCAGAGCGACCGCAGCAACGCTTCAGTATCGTCCCAGCCCAGGCACGGGTCAGTGATGGACAGGCCATAGGACAGCTCTTCGCCGTCATCCTGCCGCCCCTGCTGCAGGAAGCTCTCGATCATCAGCCCCTTGATGGCGGCGTTACCGGCGCGGCGCTGGCCGATCACCTCACGGGCAATATCCGGTTGCCGTTCCGCTTGCTTGCAGGCGTTGTCATGGCTGCAGTCCACCATGACCGATGTGCTCACACCGGCCCCGGACAGGGCCTCCACCGCGGCCGTAACGCTGTCGGCATCGAAATTGGTGATGCCACGGCCACCGCGCAGCACCAGGTGGGTATCCGGGTTGCCGGGCGTGGTAATCATCGCCGGCTGACCGTGGCCATCGAAACCAAGACGGTGGTGGCCGTGGGCCGCCGACTTCATGGCGTTGACCGCCACACCGACAGAGCCGTCGGTGCCGTTCTTGAAACCGGTGGGCATGGGCAGGCCGCTGACCAGTTCGCGATGGATCTGGGACTCGGTGGTACGGGCCCCGATAGCGGTCCAGCTTACCAGGTCATCCAGGTAGTCCATGGCCAGGGGGCTGAGGGCTTCGGTGGCCAGGGGCAACCCCAGGTGGGCCAGGTTCACCAGCAAGCGCCGGGACCGGAGCAGCCCCTCGCCAAGGTTGCCCTCACCGGTGCGCTCCGGGTCGTACAGCAACCCTTTCCAGCCCACGGTGGTGCGGGGCTTCTCCAGGTAGGCCCGCATGACAATCAGCATGCGGTCACTGACTTCGTCCGCCAGTGCGGACAGTTTTTCACCATACTCCAGGGCAGCCACTTCATCGTGAATGGAGCAAGGGCCCACCACCATCAGCAGCCGGTCATCGTCACCGTTGAGAATGGCGCGGATTTCGTCACGGTGACGCCTGATCTGGGTAACCAGGTAATCCGGCAGCGGAATCTCCTGGCGCAGCGTTGCGGGGGTGGGCAACGGCGTCGCAACCGGCCCCGGTGTTTCCGGTTGCTGATCCGCAGGTGCTTCCACGGTGTTGGCCTCCTGAGTTGTGCGGACCTCCAGCGGCATGTTCATGGTGTTGCAATCCTTCTTTTATTAGCCTGACGGAAACGAAAAAGCCCCGGCTGGGGAGGCTACCAGTCGGGGCTTTTTCTTGTCCGGTGGCAGCCTGGGTGTGGTGCCGGGCTGCCTTTTCCTGATTCTGTGTTGCGTGTGCTACAGGCGGCCGCGGCTCTGGCTAAAATAAAAGCCATAACCAAAAAACCACCAGAAAAACACCGCCGCACCCGCCGTCGCGTTTGCGAAGCGTGTCATAAGATTCAATTGACAGGGTGCGTTAGTCGTATTCATGCTTTCCAATATACCCCCCGGCTTTCCCGGTTTGCAACCGGCGCCTTCAACTTTTCTGCGGAGATGTTCATGGCCAGTGCTTCCGTTCGCATTCTGATCCTGCTACTTACCCTTACCCTGGTTCCCGTACTTGCGCAGGCGGCACCGGAGAACCGCACCTTCACCCTCGACAACCGCCCGGCCCAGGAAGTGGCGGACCAGCTACGCGCCCTGTATCCGGAAAGCGAGCTGACCATGGCGGCCCAGGGCCGCCAGCTGGTGACCCGCGCCGAGCCGGCGGTGCTGGACGAAATCAGCCAGCTGATCCGGACCATGGACGTGGCCCCGGTGCAGCTACGCATCACCGTTCGCAGTAGTGGCCAGGTGCAGGGCAAGCGTCAGAGTGGCGGCGTCAGCAGCGGGCACGGCAACGTGGTGACCATTCAGGGCCAGAGCCGGACCACCAGCACCCGCAGTACCCAGGAACGGAACCTGGTGGTTCAGGACGGACAATCCGCCCATATCAGTTCCGGCCAGGTGCGCACCCTGCCGGTGGCTATCCGGGCCGGGCGCAATCCTGCCGCCATCTACCAGCAGGTGGATATCCGCAGTGGCTTTATCGTCACCCCGCAACGCATTTCCGACCAGCAGATCCAGCTCAGCATTACCGCGTTCGAGAACACCCCGGACTCCGGCATGGCAGGCTACGAAACCGACGCGGTGGTCACCCAGCGCCGGGTCGCCCCCGGCGAATGGGTGGAAGTGGGCAGCACCGAAACCAGCCAGCAGAGCGAGCGGTCCGGCATCACCTACCAGGTGGGTGGCAACCGGCAGGACAATCAGCAATTTCAGGTAAAAGTCGACGTACTTTAAGGATCACCCGATGGACGCTTTTCTAAAGAACCTGCCCAAGGCCGAGCTGCACCTGCACATTGAGGGCTCCCTGGAGCCGGAGCTGATGTTCCGGCTGGCCGGTCGCAATGACGTTGCCCTGCCCTACGACTCGGTGGAGCAAGTGCGGGCCGCCTACGATTTCAGCGACCTGCCGTCATTTCTGAATCTGTACTATCAGGGCATGGCGGTGCTGCTGACCCGCGAGGATTTTCACGACCTGGCCATGGACTATTTTTGCCGGGCGGCCTCGGAGGGTGTGGTGCATGTCGACCTGTCCTTCGATCCCCAGGCCCACCTCAAGCGTGGGGTGAGTCTCGACGTGCAGATGGAAGGACTGCTGGGCGCCATGAAAGAGGCGGAGAGCGAGCTGGACCTGAGCACCGCTCTGATCCTCAGCTTCCTGCGGGATGAGCCGGTGGCAAGTGCGGCGGAGGTGCTGGAGCGGGCGCAACCCTGGCTGTCGCAAATCAGCGCGGTGGGGCTGGACAGCGCCGAGGCGGGCTACCCGCCGGGGCCATTCGCAGACGTGTTCCGAGCGGCCCGGGAGCTGGGTATTCCTGGGGTGGCCCACGCTGGCGAGGAAGGACCGCCGGACTACATCCGCAGTGCCCTGGATGACCTGAAGGTGATCCGGGTCGACCACGGCGTGCGCTGCCTGGAGGACCCGGACCTGGTCCGACGCCTGCAGGAGGAGCGCATCCCGCTGACCGTCTGCCCGTTGTCCAATGTGCGACTCAAGGTGGTGGAGCAGATGGCGGATCACCCGCTACCCCGCTTGCTGGAAGAAGGCCTCACCCTGACCATCAACTCCGACGACCCCGCCTATTTCGGTGGCGGTGTACTGGACAACTACCGGGCCTGTCAGGCGGCGTTCGGCTGGGGCGAGGACATCTTCCGCCAGCTCGCCCGCAACGCCCTGGAAGCGGCCTTCATGACCGAAGACCGCCGCCAGACTCTGTTGGCCAGACTGGAGGGCTGAGGGGCCTGTGGTCTAGCGGCGCTCCCACACCTCGATGTGGTTGCGACGGTCCACGGTATAGCCGCGCTCACCCGGCAGCGCATCCGCCAGGCCCCGGGCGGCAAGTGCCTCACGCACCCGGGCCTGGTCGTCGGCGGAACCGTCCGCCAGCATGTCATCCCCTTTGCGCAGCACATACAGCAGGTAGGGCTGGATACCCGCCTGCACCGGCACGCCCCGGAAGGACGATTCCACCGCACCCACATAACGCTGGTGGGGCTTGGGAGACACCGGCTGGCCGTCCTCCGGCTGGTGCTCGGCAATCAGGCCATCCATGAACGACAGCTTGTCGGTCAGCATCGGGAAAATCTCGTCGGCAATCTGCCGGAACAGGGGCTCCAGTGTCTCCGGGATGGCATCGTCACCCAGGAACTGGTCGCCGTAACCCGGGAACTCGGGGGTATCCAGCCCCGGGGCAGTCATACGCTCGACCCAACGGAACACCTTCGGGGCCCGCACCTTCATGATATTGCCAGGCACCGGGTCACGACCCAGGTGGGCAAACATGGGACCGATCAGTCCATAATCAGCAATGGAGGGCCGACCACCAAACAGGTACGGATGTTCTGCAAAATGCGCGCTGAGGGTATCCAGCAGCTCCTCGTAGGATGCCTCGATTTCGGGAATGGTGTGGTCATTGACCCCCAACTGGGGCAGGTAGGAATTCATCCGCGACATGATCTTGTCGGCCATGGCCTCGCCAACACCGGCAGCAAACTGGTCCCGGAGGAAGCCTTCCTGATCGTCACGGTAGGTCCAGCGGTAGTGCATGGCATGGGGCAGCATGGCCTGGGTGCCGTAATACTGAATGATCACCGCCAGCACGCGCTGCAACAGACCGTCCGGATAGGCGGAATAACGCACGCCCTGTTTTTCGAAATGGTCGATGATATCCAGGCTGTCCTGGACGATATCGCCTTCCGGCGTCTCCAGCACCGGGATGATGCTGCGCTGGATGGCGGGCATGATGCGCTGGGCGAAATCCGGATGGGACGTGGGCACCTCGACATAGTCGATGCCCTGGGTTCGCAGGTAGCAGCGGGCGATGCCGGTATACAGTGAATGGGGGACACCATAGAGCCGCTGGGTGGTTTCCTGACTGGGCATGCGCTTCCTTCTCCTCCTGAAGCTGCCGGGAGACACAGAACACACCGGCGGGAGCAATGGGGCTCCTGATCAGCCGGTAACGGTCTGCAACTCGCCGGGTGTTATTGTTTGACAGGCAGGCACCCGCCTGCCACAGGCCGGTCATCATAACGCGTTATCGCCAGCTTCGCAGACCCGGTGAGCCAGAAGGGGAAAGCGTCAGGGGTGTGTCACGTGCCGCGTTTGCCTAACAGGACGAATTTGGCCTCGTTGACCTTGGCGGCCAGATAGTCATTGCCGCCACGGTCCGGATGCAGTTTCTGCATCAGCCGCCGGTGCGCGGCCACGATCTCGTCACGGCTGCAGCCTGGCTCCACATTGAGGATCTCGCAGGCTTCCTGTTTCGACATCTGACCCGACGATGCCGCCTGCTGTTGCTGCTCCTGCTGACCACCCGGCTTCTCGCCTTCACCGAACAGGCGGCGGGCATGGGGCAGGAACTTCAGCAGGGAAGGCAGCCTTCGCAGCAGCGGAATAAGGGCGGCCACCGCTGCGGTCAGCACATGCACACGACCGGTGAGCACCATGAACGCCAGCAGTACGCCAGCCACCGCCAGCACGATTTTCCAGGTGGCGGCCTTTTTCTGGCTGGGGTCCAGTGCACCCCAGCGCTTGAGCACAAAGAAAAGCAGGGCTGCCAGTCCGAGCCCCAGGATCCATTGCATGCAGATGATCTCCGGCAGATTCAGACCTGATTCTACACGTGCATGACGGCAGGTGAATGACACATCATCAAACTTTGAACCTTCGGCACGGCAGTGTAGGCTAGTGTGCCTTACCACCAGTCCTGCGCTCGTGCGCCTTGCCCAACGTTCACACAGGCGCGCTGACAGTCGAGGAACTTGTGGTAAGGCACACTGCCCGAAAACATGGAAGCAAACCGTGACTCTGTCTACCCTCACCTGGCTGTTCGCGATCGGATTCGCCGGCTGGTACTGGTGGCGCGCGAAAGCCATCAAGGACTTCGTATTGGCTGCCGCCAAGAACCATTGCCAACGTATGGACGTACTGTTGCTGGACGACGCCGTTTACCTGCGGGGACTCTGGTTCAAGCGCGACCGGCAGGGCAAGGTGCGGGTGTGGCGACGGTTTCTTTTTGACTTCACCACTACGGGTGAAGAACGCTACCTGGGCCGGGTGATTATGCTGGGGCAGCGAGTGGAACATATTGAACTGCAGCCCCACCGCTTCGAGTAGCCTGTTGCAGCGTGGCTGCAAGTGGGCAAAATAGCTGGATATCCCGACGACAATCAGGAGGCTGGATAGATGACCGACGAATCCCGCACGGACGGAGCACTGACCGGCGCACAACTGTTTGTCAAAGCCCTCGAAAACGAGGGCGTTCGTTACATTTTCGGGGTGCCCGGCGAGGAAAACCTGGATCTGCTGGAGGCACTCAGGGAATCCTCCATCCAGTTGATTCTGAACCGGCACGAGCAGGCAGCGGGCTTCATGGCAGCCACCTATGGCCGGCTGACCGGCAAGGTCGGCGTGTGCCTGTCCACCCTTGGCCCCGGGGCCACCAACCTGGTGACGGCCGCCGCCTATGCCCAGCTGGGCGCCATGCCGATGATGATGATTTCCGGCCAGAAGCCCATCAAGTCATCCAAGCAGGGGCTGTTCCAGATCCTGGATGTGGTGGACCTGATGCGGCCCCTGACCAAGTACACCCGGCAGATCAGCAACGCCAACACCATTCCCGCCAAGCTGCGGGAAGCCTTCCGCCTGGCGGCGGAAGAGCGCCCCGGCACCGTGCACCTGGAACTGCCCGAAGATATCGCCTCGGAACTGGCAACGCCGGATACCCACATCTTTGCCCCCAGCGACGCCCGCCGCCCCACCGCCAGCGAGAAAAGCCTTAGGCGAGCGGCTGACATGATCCGCACGGCGAAGCACCCGCTGATCATGATCGGCGCCGGTGCCAACCGTAAGCGGGTGTCCCAGGCCCTGATCCACCTGGTCAACACTACCGACATTCCTTTCTTCACCACCCAGATGGGCAAAGGCGTGGTGGATGAACGCCATCCCCGCTACCTGGGCAATGCCACCCTTTCCAGCGGTGATTTCATCCATTGCGCCATCGACCATGCCGACCTGGTGATCAATGTAGGTCATGACGTGGTGGAGAAGCCACCCTTCTTCATGCAGCCCGGCGGCAAGCAGGTCATTCACGTCAACTTCAGTGGTGCCGATGTGGATCCGGTGTACTTCCCGCAGCACGAGGTGGTGGGCGATATCGCCAACAGCGTGGAGTGGCTGGCGGACAACTGCGGGCACTGCCCCAACCATGACTTCTCCGAATTCCTGCGGGTAAAAGAGGCCCTTGAGGCGCACCTGGAAGACCGGTGCGAAGACGACCGTTTTCCCATCATTCCCCAGCGCATTGTCCGGGATGTGCGCCGGGTGATGCCGGATGACGGCATCATCGCGCTGGACAATGGCATGTACAAACTGTGGTTTGCCCGCAACTACAAGGCCTACGACAACAACACCGTGCTGCTGGATAACGCCCTCGCCTCCATGGGCGCCGGCCTGCCCAGCGCCATGATGGCCGCCATGCTCTACCCCCAGCAGAAAGTGATGGCCATCTGTGGCGATGGCGGCTTCATGATGAACAGCCAGGAAATGGAAACCGCCGTCCGCCTGAAGCTGAACCTGGTGATCCTGATCATCAACGACAACGCCTATGGCATGATCAAGTGGAAACAGGCCCAGGAAGGGTTTGCCAACTTTGGCCTGGATTACGGCAACCCCGACTTTGTCACCTATGCCCAGTCCTATGGTGCGCAGGGGCACCAGGTGTCGCGGACGGAAGATCTCCAGCCGACCCTGACCCGGGCCATGAAGGAAGGCGGCGTACACCTGGTGGATGTGCCTGTGGACTACAGCGAGAACGACCGCGTGTTCAATAACGAACTGGCCGAGCTGACCCGGGACCTCAGGGCGGACTGCGGCTAACCCGGAAGTAACCTGTGCCCGCCGGGTAACACGCCCCCGGGAGTCTGCACCATGCCTGCCGCGCAGACTCCTGGCCTTCGGCAATCCCCTATCGGAAGACAGTCTCGCCTCAGGACGCATCTTGCCTATACTGCGGGTGTCACTCACCTCATGACTATGGCAAGTACAAGCGCATGGATATCCACAACGAACACCGTTATGCCATCAATCTCAACGTGCGGGGCATCCAGCCGTCCGCCACCCTGCGCATCAACGAACTGAGCAACCAGCTTCGTGCCGAGGGCCGGGACATCATCAAGCTGGGCCTCGGGCAGTCACCGTTTCCGGTACCGGAGCGGGTGGTACAGGCGCTGCGGGACCACGCCAGCGAGAAGGACTACCTGCCAGTCAAGGGGCTGAAAGGCTTACGGGAGGCCATTTCCGGCTACATCAATCGCGCGGAACGCATGCGCTGCAGCTGGGAGGACGTGCTCATCGGCCCCGGCTCCAAGGAGCTGCTGTTCATCCTGCAACTGGCCTACTACGGTGACCTGCTGATCCCCCGCCCGAGCTGGGTATCCTACGCCCCCCAGGCACGAATCATCGGCCGCTCGGTGCACTGGCTGCCGACCCACGCCGAGAATAACTGGCAACTGACTGCCGAAGAGCTGGACATCATATGCCGGGATGACCCGTCGCGCCCACGCATCCTGATCCTGAACTACCCGTCCAACCCCACCGGCTGTACCTACACCGATGATCAGTTGCTGGCCATCGCCAACGTGGCCCGTAAGTACCGGCTGATCCTGCTGTCGGATGAAATCTACGGTGAGGTGCAGTTCGATGGTCGCCATAAGTCCATCGCCCGCTACTATCCGGAAGGCACCATCATCAGTACCGGCATGAGCAAGTGGCTAGGCGCCGGTGGCTGGCGTTTGGGGGCCTTTATCTTCCCGCCAGAGCTGCGGCCACTACAGGACGCCATGGCCATCATCGCCAGCGAGACCTTCACCTCCACCGCCGCGCCTATCCAGTATGCCGGCATTACCGCCTTCAACGGCGGCGAGGACATTGACGAGTACCTGCGCCATTCCCGCCGTGTGCTGAAAGCCATTGGTGAGTACGTGCATCAGCGGCTGACAGCAATGAAGGTTGACGTGCGCAAGCCGGAAGGCGCCTTCTACCTGTTCCCGGACTTCTCGGCCTACCGTGACGCCCTGGCAAACCGTGACATCAAAACCAGTGCCGCCTTCTGCAAGCAGCTGCTGGAAGATACTGGCGTAGCAATGCTGCCGGCCAGTGATTTCGGTTTTGTACCGGATCAGCTCAGTGCAAGGCTGGCGTTCGTGGACTTTGACGGGGCAAGGGCCCTGGAACTGGCCGCCGGCGAGTTCGCGGACCAGGATCTGTCAGGTAATGAGGACTTCATCCATCAGGCAGGGCCCAAACTGGGCATGGCGATGGATCGGATAGAGTCGTGGCTGGCAGGGCTGTAAAAACTGCGCAGGCCGAAAAGCGTCGGGCCCTGGCCAGCTTTCGCTATAGCCGGGGCCCGTTCAGCAACTCATGAAGCGTTGCTGTCAGCCTTTTCTTCAGACTCATTGTCAGCGGTTGCTTTCGCTTCGCTGTCTTTCTCAGCCTGTGCTGCCTTTTCCTGCAGCTGCTGCTCCAGAACCTCTTCCATCCAGTACTGCTGGGCACTGACGTTAGCGGCACCCATGATGCCGGCAACGGCGATAACAGCGATGGCAACAGATTTCTTCAGGTTTGCATTGATACCGAACATGATTTAACTCCTCGAATACGAATAGTGG
The DNA here is from genome assembly GCF_042651045.1 of Marinobacter lacisalsi. NCBI lineage: Bacteria > Pseudomonadati > Pseudomonadota > Gammaproteobacteria > Pseudomonadales > Marinobacteraceae > Marinobacter > Marinobacter lacisalsi. Next base: position 5,139 of record NZ_JBHSDI010000060.1, on the reverse strand, counting down.
AACTCGTCGGGTATCAGCGGCGGATCGCCTTGGCTGATCTCGATGTTTGTATTATTGAGGAGTTGCGTCGCTGAAAAAAATTGTTAAACGGTATCTCTTACATCATCTGAGGTGATGATTCAGGGGTGTCGATTATTTCTGTCAGTCATTTGCCCCACCAGATCCTGCCATTTCTCACGAACCAGGTACTCCACCAGCGAGCGCATCCAGATCAGCCCCGGCTCCCGGTCATGGCGCGCGTGCCAGATCAGGTACACGCTGATGGGATCCACCTCGATAGGCAGGCGCGTGAGCCATAGTCCTTCCCGCAGCCTTTCATCCTGCATCATGCCATCTGGCAGAGCGGTGACCAGATCCGAGGTTTTCAGTAGCTGCGGAATGGCGGGAAAGTGGTTGACGGTTACTGCCACCCGCCGGCTCAGCCCCATCGCGTCCAGGGCCGAGTCCACCGGGCCGTGGGTGTCGCCGGTCGGCGAGATCAGCAGGTGCCGGGCATCCAGGAATTCCCGCAGGCTGATGGGACGACCCGCCAACGGGTGGTCCTTTCGCATGGCCAGCACATAGCCGCTCTCGGCCAGCCAGGTACTGCGCAGGCTGTGGTCGTGCTCCTCCAGCATGCCAATGGCCAGGTCCACGTGGGCTTCCCGCAGCTGCATGTGGGCACCACCCAGGGTGTACGGCACTGCGTGCAGGTCAACCCCGGGAGCGTCCCGCTCCAGCTTGCCCACCAGTGCCGGCCACAACAGGTCCAGCATCATATCGACCAGAGCAATACGGAACTTGCGGCGTGAGCTGGCCGGATCAAAAGCACTGGTACTCACCGCCCGGGACAACTCGTGCATGGGGTTACGCACCTGGTCCCACAGGCTGAGGGCGTAGGAGGTGGGCTCAATCTGGCGGCCTTTTTTGACGAACACCGGGTCCTTCCAGGCGTGGCGCATCCGGGACACCGCATTGGACACCGCCGGCTGGGTCATCGACAGCCGCTCCGCCGCCCGGGTAATGGAGCCTTCGGTCATGATGGCGTCGAAGATATACAGCAGTGTCAGTTCCTGGTTTTTCAAATGTCCGCCCCTGAGGTACATTTAATCAGCTTGCTAAATCATCGTAACCGACGAAAGCAGCAGACTGCGGCCCCGACCCTGTCACCCGGGGCCGCCTCCTGACTGATTCGCCAACCCCCAACAAGTCCGGAAGCCACATGTCGCAAGTGGAGATGATGTTCCAGCGTTACGGGCCCAAATACAAGTGGCTCGTCACCCTCACCATGCTGCTCGGGCTGGTGGCGCTGGGCATGTCCATTACCATCGTCAATGTGGCCACACCCTACATCAAGGGCTCCCTGGGGCTGAGCAACGTTCAGGTTCAGTGGATTTCCACCGGCTTCCTGGCAGCCACCACTGTAGCCCTGCTGATCGCTCCGTGGCTGGTGAAGGCCTTCGGCCAGCGGGCCACCTTTGTGGGGTTGCTGACCACTTTTGTGGTGGCGTCCATCATCGGCGGCCTGGCTACCAGCATGGCCGCCATCGTCGCCGCCCGGGTGGTACAGGGGGCCATGACCGGACTGATCCGCCCGCTGGCGCTGGAAGCCATGTTCTCGGTATTCCCCGCCAACGAACGGGGCATGGCCACCGCCATCTACGGCATGTGCCTGGGCCTGCCCCTCACCCTGGCCACGGTGATCGGCGGCTGGCTGGTCGAGTCCTTTACCTGGCGTTACGTGTTCTTCGTCACCCCGCCCATGTGCCTGGCGGCCATGGTGATGGGCTACCTTTTCCTGCCCACACGGGAAGGCACCGCCCCCCCGACCACCCTTTGACTGGACCGGCGCCATCAGCCTGTTTGTGTGCATCTTTGCCTTACTGGCAGCGGTCTCCAACGGACAACGATGGGGCTGGTACAGCAACGCCGTCATGGGGCTGCTTGGCCTGTCCCTGGTGCTGGGTGTCGGCTTTGTGTGGTGGGAGCGGCACATCCGCCAGCCACTACTGGATCTGGGCATCTTCCGCCACCGGGCGTTCCTGGCCGGCTGCCTGGCGATCTTTGTGTTCGGCGGCGCCTTCTACGCCATCATGTACCTGCTGCCGCTGTTCGCCCAGGGCATCCTCGACTTCCGCCCGGTCACCACCGGCCTGCTATTCCTGCCTTCCACCCTGGTGCTGGCGCTGCTGGTGCCGGTGATAGGCAAGCTCAGCGACCGCTATCCGTCCCACTACATGACCCTGCCGGGGCTGGCCTTTGCCATCTTCGCGGTGTTCCTGTTCTCCCGTGCCGACGTCTATACGTCTTTTACCTATCTGGCCGTGGCCCTCACCCTGATGAGTGCCGGCATGGCGTCGTTTCCACCGCCCACACTATCCCGGGCTATTGGCTCTCTGCCGCTGCACCTGACCGGCTATGGCTCCGGGGTGATCAACTTCATGCTGCAGATGGGGGGCGCCTTCGGCACCGCAGCCCTGGTACTGATGATGGACCGTCGCATCACCTGGCACGGCGAACACATCAGCACCGTGATCACTGCCGGCAATGACACAGCCATGGCCACCGCCGCCCGCTGGCAGGACATACTCGCCGGAGTGGGCGTACCACAGGCATGGCAGCAGACCGCCGCCCTGCAGAAAGTCGGCGCCACCGAACAGTTCTGGTCCACGGTGATGGCTTACCAGGACGGCTTCTGGCTGGTGATGATCGCCTTGACCTTCGTGGTGATACCGGCCTGGCTGCTGAGCCGCTGGAGCCGGTCACCCCAACACGCTACAGACTGACCCTGACACGGAATAACTTCATGGTTGATAACAACAATAACGACACTGTCCCCCGCAAACGCAAGCTAGCCCTGAAGCCCAGGCAGATGGCCAGGCTGTTACTGGTGGCGGTGCTGCTGGTGGCTGGCCTGATCTGGCTGGGCCAATGGCTGTGGTATCGCCATACGCATGTGGTGGAAGACAACGCCAGCGTGACCACCAACCTGATCACCGTCTCCTCCCGCTTGCCTGGCCGTGTAGACGCCTTCCCCCTGAAAAACGGCGACTCCCTTGAGAAAGGCCAGACCGTGGCCAGACTGTACAGTCAACCCGAACAGCTGGAACTGAACCAGCGCAATGCCCGGGTAGCCCGAATCGAGGCGCGGCTGGCCTTTGAACAGCAGCAGATCGAACAGGCCCGCCGGCAGTTGCAGGGCGGCATCAGCAATGCCGAGCAGCAGCTACAGGCCGCCCGGACCGACCTGAAGGTGGCCCAGGTGGAGCTGGACGACGCGGAACAGAGCTGGCAGCGGGCGGATACGCTCTTCGAGTCCGGCTCCCTGTCGAAGCAACAGCGTGACCGGAACTATTACGACCTGATGTCCGCCCGCGCAAAGATGGAGACCGCCCGCCAACAGGTGGCCCTGCGACAGTCACAGCTGGACACCGCCGGCATCGGGTTGTTCTCCGGCAGTACCATGACCCTCCCCACCCCGGAGCTGCTGGAGGCGCAGTCCACCATTACGCGCCAACTGCTGGCGGAGGCCAACGCGGATGTGCGCAAGCAGGAAGCGCTGCTGGCGGATATGACCGTTACCAGCCCCGCCGATGGCGTGGTGGCTCGCACCTTTGTGGAAACCGGTGAGTACCTGTCCGCCGGCCAGCCCATCCTGATGATGTACCAGCCGGACAATGTCTGGATCGAGGCCAGGGTCAAGGAAACCGACGTGCGCAACCTGTCGGTGGGCCAGGAAGTAAACATCCGCGTGGACGCCTGGCCCGATACGGATTTCTCCGGCAGGATCCGCATGATTGGCCGCTCCGCTACCAGCGAGTTTGCCCTCATCCCCAGCTCGAACCCCTCCGGCAACTTCACCAAGGTCACCCAGCGCATTCCGGTGCGCATCTCCGTGGACGAAGGCGATCACACTCTGCTCAGCCCCGGTATGATGGTGGTAATAGCTGTCGACACCCGCGCGGTTGATTGATTCAGAGGGCGCTTCCTGCAATGGTTATGCTTTTGACATCGCCCTCAGGGAGAGCCCCATGTCCGACATTGCCGACTTCGCCGAACGTATCGCCCGGGAGGCGGGCGAACTGATCCGCCGGGAGCGGGACGAGAACACGCTGCGCACCGACTACAAGCAGCAGACCGAACTGGTCACCCATGCGGATGTCATGGCGGACGAATTCATCACCGATGCCATCCGCAAGGCCTATCCGGACCACCGCATCCTGTCCGAGGAAACCATGCCGGACCTGACCCAGGCGGAGGAACTGGACACCCCGCTGTGGATCGTCGACCCCATCGACGGCACCGTGAACTACGCCTACGGCCATCCCCAGGTCGCCGTATCCATCGCCTGGGCGGAAAAAGGCCGGGTACAGGTAGGCGTGGTGCACGCCCCCTTCTCCGAAGAAACCTTCCGCGCCCAAAAGGGCCAGGGCGCTACCCTCAATGGCCAGCCCATCCAGCACAGCGGCGCCACCGACCTGCGACAGTCCCTGTTTGCCACCGGCTTCCCCTATACCAAGGACAACCTGGAACCCCTGGTGCGCCGCCTCAACGTCATGATCCACCACTGCCGCGACCTGCGACGCATCGGCTCCGCAGCACTGGATATCTGCTGGGTGGCCTGTGGGCGGCTGGACGCCTACTACGAGAGTGTGAGTCCCTGGGATTTTGCCGCCGCCAAACTGATCGCCCGGGAGGCCGGGGCAAAGGCCGGGCATTTCAGTGAGGTGCCGGAGGGGTATCCGGAGGATCTTTGGGGGAAGGACAACGTGATTACGGCGCCTGAAGTTTATGACGGGATTCGGGAACTGCTGGTGTCCGCTTCGGGCTGAGCGGGACTGGCCATGGGGTATTTTTGTGATAGATTTGGAGTGTGTCGTGTTTTCGGCAATATATTGATTGCAGAAAAAGAAGATGTCAGGCGAACACGAGGGCGAACGCTCGAATTTCGTTAACTGTCTGATTTATAGGCCCTGCGGGAAAGACGTCGACTCTCAGATTTTGTAATAATGAAGACGTCAGATTTTCCCAATCATGAAGTGGTCTATCTAAATGCTGTTGAACTAAACCGCTTCGCGGTAGCGAGCGGACCGGTGGATTCCCCGCGAGATCCGGTGAACTGACGGATACTTTTGGTTAGCCCAAGTGGGCTGATCAGAA